>JALYGJ010000025.1 GCA_030777155.1 Chloroflexota bacterium
GTCCCCGACCGCGAGCTGGCCACCGCCGGGATGCGGGCAGTACTGCCACCCTCGGTTGCTCACGCGGATGCCGTGCACAACGTGGGCCGCACCGCGCTGGTCGTCAGCGGCTTCGCGACCGGCGACCTGTCGCTGCTGGCGGCGATGTACGAAGATCGGCTGCACGAGCCGTACCGTGCCGAGGCCTACCCCGAACTGCCGCGGCTGGTCGGCGCCGCCCGCCAGGCGGGTGCGCTCGGCGCCGCGCTGTCCGGAGCCGGCTCGTCGGTGATCGCCCTGTGCAGCGATAGCGGCGACGCGCGTCAAGTCGCGCTGGCGCTGCAGTCGGCCGCGCGCGAGCTCGGGCTGGCCGGCCGCGTTCTGTCACCGGCCATCGCGGCCGCCGGCAGCAAATCATCTGACGGCCCGCGCACCGCGACTGCACCGGCGTCATGAGCCCGCTCGTCGTCCAGAAGTACGGTGGCTCGTCGGTCGCCGATGCCGATCGCATCCGCCATGTTGCGCGGCGCATCGCCGCCGAACGTGAGCGCGGCTGCAGTCTGGTCGTCGTGGTGAGCGCGATGGGCGACACGACAGACGAGCTGCTCGCGCTGGCCGCGCGCGTCACCGACGAGCCCGACCCGCGCGAGCTCGACCTGCTGCTCGCCACAGGCGAGCACATGAGCGGCACACTGGTGGCGATGGCACTGCATGCCCTCGGCGTGCCGGCGATCAGCCTGACCGGCGCGCAAGCCGGTATCCGGACCGATCCGAGCCACGGCCGCGCGCGGATCGCCAACGTCGAGCCGGCGCGCGTGCGGCAGGAGCTCGAGCGTGGCCGTGTGGTAATCGTCGCCGGCTTCCAGGGCGCGACCGACGACTCGGTCTTCAGCGCCGAGACGACGACGCTTGGCCGCGGCGGCTCGGACACCACCGCTGTCGCGCTTGCCGCGCGCCTCGGTGCCGAGCGCTGCGAGATCTACACCGACGTCGACGGCATCTACACGGCCGACCCGCGGATCGTGCCCCAGGCGCGCCTGTTGGCCACCATCGGCTACGAGGAGATGCTCGAGCTGGCCGGCCAGGGAGCGCAGGTGATGCAGGCTCGGGCCGTCGAGCTGGGCTGGGTCAACGGCGTCGAGATTGCCGTTCGGTCGACTTTCTCCGAGCATCCCGGCACGCTGATCAGGGAGGAGCGCGACGTGGAGCAACGCAACAAGGTGCGCGGCGTGGCCATCGACCGCAACGTCGCCAAGGTCACGCTGCTCGCCGTGCCCGACCGGCCGGGCGTGGCGCGGGCGGTGTTCGCGCCGCTCGCCGATGAGGGCGTCAACGTCGACCTCATCGTCCAGAACGTCAGCCACGCCGGCACGACCGACCTCTCGTTCACGGTCAACTCGACCGACCTGGCGCGTGCCCGGCGCGCCCTCGATTCCGTGGTCGGCGAGCTCGGGGCGGAGGGCCTGACCGACGACGCCGGTGTGGCGAAGGTGTCGATCGTCGGTGCGGGCATCAAGAGCACGCCCGGCTATGCGGCGCAGATGTTCGGTGCGCTTGCCGAAGAGGGCATCAACATCGAGATGATCTCGATGAGTGACATTCGGATCACCTGCATCATCGCCAAGGCCGACGTCGAGCGGGCCGCGCGGGCGCTGCATGCGGCCTTCCAGCTCGAGCAACCGGAGCCCGCGGCGAGCGCTTGAGGGTGCGCCCGCCGTTCATCAGCCGGCTGGACCGCTTCGAGTCGGTCGACTCCACCCAGCGCGTGGTGCGCGAGTGGCTCGACGCCGGCACGCCCGAGGTCGCCATCGCCGTCGCTGACCACCAGATGGTGGGGCGAGGCCGGCTCGATCGAGCCTGGCAGGCGCCGCCGTCGGCGGGGCTGCTCGTCTCGATTGGCTTCCGGCCGACCGGGCTGAGGGCCCATCACGGCTGGCGCCTCGCGGCGACCGCCGCGCTGGCGATGCTCGACGCGGCCGAGGCAGCCGCCGGCCTGAAGGACGACACGCTGTGGCTCAAGTGGCCCAACGACATCGTCGCCGAGCCCGAGCGCGGACGCCTGCTCAAGGTCGCCGGCGTGCTGGGCGAGGCGGCGACGGCCGGCCCGTTGGTCGAGTCGGCCGTCGTCGGCATCGGCATCAACGCCGACTGGGCGGCAGTCGATTTCCCGCCCGACCTGGCCTTGAGCATGACCAGCCTGCGCGAGCTGGCCGGCGGTCGGCCGGTCGAGCGCAACGACCTCCTCGACGAGTTCCTCGCGCGCCTGGAGCCGCGCTACGAGGCGCTGCGTGGCGGGGCCTTCGACGCGGGTGGCTGGTCGCGACGGCAGGTCACGACCGGCCGGCGCGTGGAGGTCGTCGTCGAGGGCGACACCGTCACCGGCGAGGCGATCGGCGTGGACCCGGAGAGCGGCGCCCTGCTCGTCGTGCCCGGCGCGGCCACGATGGCCATCGACTCGGGCGAGGTCGTCCGTTGCCGCTTGACCTGACCGCCGCGCGCCGCGCGATCTGCCCACGGCGGTCGCGTTTGGTGTAACGGCTAGACTCGTGCGGTGTTGAGGAGAGGGAGGGAGCAGGCAAGAGGAGACCTGCTCGCACTCGATGCCGACCGTCTCGCCGTGGAGGCGGCCCGGCGTGATTCGCGCCAGTTTGAGTCGCTCTATCGGAAGTACGTGGCCCAGGTGTACAGCTTCGCTTTCTACGAATTGCGCGATCAGCACGCCGCCGAAGACGTGACGGCGACGGTCTTCATGCGCGCACTGGCCGGCCTGCCGCGCTTCCGCGAGCGGGCCGAGGCGCCGCACAGCAGCTTCCGCGTCTGGCTCTTCCAGATCGCGCGCCACACGCTGGCCAACGAGCGCCGCCGCGCGCGCCGCCACCCGGAGGCGCCCCTCGAGCTTGCCCTCGGCGTGCCGGCCGGTGACGACGTGGCCGGCACGGTCGGTCGCCGCGAGGAGCTGCTGCGCGCGTGGCGAGCGATAGAAGAACTGCCCGCCGAGCGGCGCCAGGCGCTGACCCTGCGCCTGGTCCACGAGATGAACGCAGCCGACATCGCGGCCGTGTTGGGGCGGTCGGAGGGAGCAGTCCGCGTGCTCGTCCATCGTGCGCTCAGGTCGGTGGCGCGCAGGCTGGCCCGCGGCGATGCTTGACCGTGGCGACGAGGCGGCGCTGCTGAGCGACGCCTACATCGACTCCCTGTTGGCCGGCCACGCCCGCCGCGTCACGCCCGTCGACGGCGCCCTGCCGGCGCGCGACGTACGGCTCGCCATCGAGTTGCTCGAGCGCGGGCTGCCGCGCTTCCATCCTTCGTTCCTGTTCGAGGAACTGCTCGCTGCCCGGCTGCGCGGAACGGCCGAGCTGCCGCAGCCGGCCGACATCGTCCGGCTCGCGCCCGCGGCGGAGCGGCCTTTCGTCGGGTCGCGCTTCGATCGGCGCGTGCTGCTCGGCGGAGCAGCGATTGCGTCGGGCGTCTCGATGGCCGCTGTCTACGCGTGGCGCCACGCCGGACGCCGCGCCGCGACGGCCGCGAGGTAAACGGCTGATGCCGATCAAGCTGCCCTTCGGACCGCGCCGCCAGTCGTACCCGCCCGACCTCTGGACGCAGTGCCCGGGCTGTCAGGAGATGCTCTACAACAAGCAGCTCGACCGCAACCAGCGCGTCTGCACGCGCTGCGGCCATCACTTCCGGCTGCGTGTCGACGCCCGGTTGGCGCTGATCCTCGACCGCGACAGTTTCGAGGAGCACGATGCCGGGCTCGAGTCGGTCGACACGCTCGGCTTTGTCGACCAGAAGCCTTATCGCGACCGGCTCGAGGCGGCGAGGGTGGCGACCGGCATCCGCGACGCGGCCGTGTGGGGCAGGGGCACGGTCAGCGGCACCCGCATCTGCATCTGCGTCATGGACTTCGCCTTCATGGGCGGCTCGATGGGCTCGGTCGTGGGCGAGAAGGTGACCCGCGCGGCCGAGGCGGCGCTCGAGTTGCGCCTGCCGCTCGTCATCATCTCCGCCTCCGGCGGCGCGCGCATGCAGGAGGGGACGCTGGCGCTGATGCAGCTGGCCAAGACGTGTGCGGCGCTCGGCCGGCTGGCCGATGCCGGGGTGCCCTACGTCAGCGTGATGACCGATCCGACGACCGGCGGCGTCTACGCCTCGTTCGCCGCGCTCGGCGACGTCAACCTGGCCGAGCCGGCGGCGCTGATCGGCTTCGCCGGTGCACGCGTCGCCGCCGGCACAATCGCGGAGTCGCTGCCCGAGGGGTTCCAGCGCGCGGAGTTCCTTCTCGAGCACGGCTTCGTCGACCAGGTCGTCGCGCGGAGCCGGCTGCGCGAGACGCTGATCGGGCTGCTGCGCTACCTGCGTCCGGCGCCGGTCGGCGCGCGCAGCGGCGGCAACGGCGCCCCATCCGGGTTCAACCCGTTGGCTCACCTCGAGACGCTCGCCGGGCGGATGGAGAAGACGCGTGGCTGAGGCGGGCGTCCACGACCCCGGCATGCCGGCCGAGCCTGCCCAGCCGGCTACGGCGGGACGCACAGCGGACGCAGTCGTCGATCCGCAGACGCTGCGCGAAGCGGTCTGGGCGCGCGTCCAGTTGGCGCGCAAGGTGCACCGACCGCACACCCTCGAGCTCGTCGGGGCGATGGCGACCGACGTCATCGAGCTGCACGGCGACCGCCTCTTCGGCGACGACGCGGCGATCGTCGGCGGGTTCTGCCGCATCGACGGCCGGCGCGTCGTCTTCGTCGGCCACCAGAAGGGCGCCGAGACCAACGAGAACATCCGGCGCAACTTCGGCATGCCACACCCGGAGGGCTATCGCAAGGCGATGCGGCTGTTCCGCCTCGCCGAGCGACTGCACCTGCCGGTGGTCACCTTCGTCGACACGCCGGGCGCCTTCCCCGGGCCGGCGGCCGAGGAACGTGGCGTGGCCGAGGCGATCGCCCGCTCGATCCAGGCCATGACTGGCCTGCGCACGCCGATCGTGACCGTCATCACCGGCGAAGGCGGCTCCGGTGGCGCGCTCGCCATCGCTGTCGGCGACGTCGTCCTCGCGCTCGAGAACGCGATCTACTCGGTGATCAGCCCGGAAGGTTGCGCCAGCATTCTGTGGCGCTCGCCTGACCGGGCGCAGGAGGCGGCCGTCGCCATGCGCCTGACGGCGCGCGAGCAGGAGACGCTGGGCGTCGTCGACGAGGTGATCCCCGAACCGGACGGTGGCGCACACGAGGACACTGCCGAGACGGCGCGCCGCTTGCGCGCGCGCATCGTGCACCATCTCGACACGCTTGCCGGACGTGACCGAAGTGCCCTCGTCGACGCCCGCTACGCGCGCTACCGTCGTATGGGCGAGTTCGCGACGATCGTTCCCAGCGCCGGCGGGCGTCCCGAGCGCGTTGGCCTCGCCGACCGCATCCGCGCCCTGCTCGAGAGCGGCCGCGCGGCGTTGCCCGGCGGTGACGGCGCGCCGCTGCGCCCCTCCATGGCCGACGCCGAAGAGGAGCCGCCGCTGCGGGAGGAGATCTGAGTGGCCCAGCAACCGAGCGCCGACGAACGCGAATCGCCGCGCATCGCACCGGACCAGCCCGGCGGCGACGGCGAGCGCGGTCGCGAGGTCATCGCGCGGCTGGCCGATGAGCTCCTGCCCACGCTCATCGCCCGCCTGGACGCGAGCGCGCTGGGCGAGGTGGAGGTCCGCCAGGATGGTTGGCGCGTGCGGCTGCGGCGTGCGCCGGGTCAACCCGGCACTGCGGCATCCAAGCCGGACAGCGCGTCGCCCAGGCGCGGCGACCGGCGTGCCGAGCGGCCTTCTCCGGAGAGGAGCGGCGCCGACCAGTCGGCTGGGGCGCGTCCGCAGCCGCTGCGCCCGGAGCGCAACCGGCGCGCTGTCACGTCCCCGGCCGTCGGCTATTACCTGCCGCGCGACGGGCTGGGAGCGGGCACGACCGTCCGCGCCGGCGACGTGCTCGGCCACGTCGACGTGCTCGGCGTGCGCCAGGACGTCGTCGCCCCCGAGGATGGCGTCGTCGTCGCGCTGGCCGCCGAGCCGGGCGAGGCCGTCGAGTACGGCCAGCTCCTGGCCCGCATAGAGCCCGGCCGCCACGACGCCGACCGCGAGGTCGGCCGCTGATGTTCAGCAAGATCCTGATCGCCAACCGCGGCGAGATCGCCGTCCGCGTCGTGCGCGCCTGCCGCCAGCTCGGGATAACGGCCGTCGTCGCCTACAGCGAGGCCGATCGCGACAGTCGGGCCGTGCAGCTCGCCGATGAGGCGGTGTGCGTCGGCCCGGCCGAGTCGCGCCGCAGCTACCTGTCCGCGCCACAGATCCTGTCGGCGGCGATCGTGTCGGGCTGTGACGCGATTCACCCGGGCTACGGGTTCCTCTCGGAGGACGACACGTTCGCCGAGATGACACGCGCCCACGGCCTGACGTTCATCGGCCCACCGGCCGAGGTGCTCGAGCGCTTCGCCTCGAAGGCCGGTACGCGCACGCTGCTTGCGCGCCATGGCTTACCGACCATCCCCGGCTCGGGCATGTTGCGCGACGACGGCCACGCCCTGGCCGAGGCCGAGCGGGTCGGCTACCCGGTGCTGATCAAGCCGTCGGCCGGCGGCGGCGGCAAGGGCATGCGCATGGTCCGCTCGCCGCGTGAGCTCCAGCAGGCGATGACGATCTGCCGCTCGGAGGCGCTCGCCGCCTTCGGCGACGACTCGCTCTACATCGAGAAGTGGCTCGACGAGAACCGCCACGTCGAGGTGCAGGTGATAGTCGACCGCTACGGCAACGGCGTCCACGTCGGCGAGCGCGACTGCTCGGTCCAGCGCCGCCATCAGAAGATCCTCGAGGAGGCGCCCAGCCCGGCGCTCGACGAGGGCCGCCGCCAGGCGCTGGCCGAGGACGCGATCAATGCCGTCGTCGCGGCCGGTTACGAGAACGTCGGCACGCTCGAGTTCCTCGTCGACAGCGCCGGCAACTACTTCTTCATCGAGATCAACTGCCGCATCCAGGTCGAGCACCCGGTGACCGAGATGCTGTCGGGGATCGACATCGTGGCCGAGCAGATCCGCATCGCCGCTGGCGAGCCGCTCGGCTACACGCAGGCCGACGTCAGCCTGCGCGGCCATGCCATCGAGTTCCGCATCAACGCCGAGGATCCCCAGCGCGACTTCGCGCCACAGGCAGGGCTGATCGAGACGTTCGTGCCGCCCGGTGGCCCGGGCGTGCGAATGGACAGCCACCTCTACGCCGGCTACGAGGTGCCGCCCTACTATGACTCGCTGCTGGGCAAGCTGATCGTGTGGGGCGCTGACCGCCCGTCGGCCATCGCGCGCGCCCGCGGCGCGCTCGACGAGCTGGTCGTGGACGGGGTGGTCACCAACGTTGCCCTCCATCGCGCGCTGCTCAGCCATCGTGCCTTTCTCGACGGCGAGTTCACGACCAACCTGCTCGATCGCGTGGGCAGCGCGGCCTTCCTCGGCGCCGTGACGGCCGCCTGATGAGGCGGCCCAATTCCAGGAGACCGACGACGATGACCGAGACCGCCGACCCGCCGACGAGCGCCCTCGCCACGCCCGGAGTGCTGCTCACGACGCGCCAGATCGAGGCGCTCATCCCTCACCGCTGGCCGTTCCTGCTCGTCGACCGCGTCGTCGAGTACGACCCGTCGCGCAGCTACATCCGCGCTGAGAAGGGGGTCACCGCGACGGAGTGGTTCTTCCAGGGCCACTTCCCCGGCCTGCCCGTCATGCCGGGCGTGATGCAGGTCGAGGCGCTGGCCCAGACGATGGCCGTCTACGTCGCGCAGCAGGAGGGCTTCGGCGATCGGGTCGGCCTGTTTGCCGGCATCGAGGAGTGCCGCTTCAAGCGCGTCGTCCAGCCCGGCGACAGGCTCAGCCTGGAGGTGACGATGGAGAAGCTGGGGCGGCGCTTCGGGCGCGGTCGGGCAGTGGCGACGGTTGACGGAGACGTCGCCTGCGAGGCATTGCTCTCGTTCGTCATCCCGCCCGCCGGGGCGCTTGGCTGATGGCGCTCAGGCTGGCCGTGCTGGGTGACGTTCACGGCAACATCGCCGCGCTCGAGTCCGCCCTCGCCGACATGAAGCGCCATCGGCCCGACGCCATCGCTGTCACCGGCGACCTGTGCCTCAACGGCCCGCGGCCGGCCGAGGTCGTCGCGCGCATCGAGGCCCTCGACGCCGACGGCGCACTCGTCGTGCAGGGGAACACCGACGTCGCCGTCGCCGACTTCGATTTTGCCGCCGCCTTCCCCTGGCTCGAGCAGGTTCCCCCAGCGTACCGGCAGGCGGCCGAATGGGCGCATGAACAGCTGACCGGCGAGCAGCGCGACTACCTGCGCCGGCTGGCCGCCGAGCGCCGGCTGTGGGCGGACCGTGCGCTGGTGCTCGTCTGCCACGGCTCGCCGGGCAGCCAGACGAATGGCCTGCCGGCGGATCTCGACCCGTCAGTGACGGTTGAACGGGTGACGCGCACGGACGCCCGCGTGATCGTCTGCGGGCACACGCACGTCGCCGACGTGCGCGAGCTGGGACGCAAGCTGATCGTCAATCCGGGCTCGTGCGGTTACGCCTTCGATGGGCAGCCGTCGGCGTGTTGGGCGCTGCTCACCCTGCCCGACGACGGAGAGGAGCCGTCGGCCGAGCTGTACCGCCCGAGCTACGACGCGCAGGCGATGGCCGAAGAGGTCTCGACGCGCGGTCTTGCCGGCGACGTCTACCGGGCGGCGACGATACGCACCGGCAGGTTCGTGCGGTGAGCGCGCGTAAGCGACGCCGCGTCGTGGTCACCGGCATGGGCACCGTGACGCCGCTGGGCAGCGGTGTCGAGAAGTTCTGGCAGCGGCTCGTCGCGGGCGAGTCGGGCGTGCGCCGCATCAGCGCCTTCGATCCGTCGCGCGTCACCAGCAAGATCGCGGGCGAGGTGCCCGACTTCGACCCGTCGGGTGTACTCGAGCGCAAGGAGATCCGGCGCAACGACCGCTACACGCAATTTGTCCTCGTCGCGGCGCGCGAGGCGCTCGCCGACGCCGGCCTGCCCGAGCGCCTCGAGGGCGAGCTGGCCGAGCAGACCGGCGTGATCATCGGTTCGGGCCTCGGTGGATCGGGCACGCTCGTCGAGCAGATGACGATCAACGCCACGCGCGGTCCCGATCGCCTGTCGCCGTTCTTCATCCCGATGGCCATCGCCAACATCGGCGCCGGCCAGGCGGCGATCAGCTTCGGCATGAAGGGCCCGAACTTTGCCACGGTCAGCGCCTGCGCGACGGCCGGCCATGCCATCGGCGAGGCGGGCGAGACGATCATCCGCGGCGATGCCGAGGTGATGCTCGCCGGCGGATCGGAGGCGCCTGTCTTCGAGGGGCTCGTCGGCGCCTTCGCCGCAATGCGTGCGCTGTCCACGCACAACGACGACCCTGCCGCTGCCTCGCGGCCGTTCGACGAGGCCCGTGACGGCTTCGTCATCGCCGAGGGCGCCGGCGTGCTCGTGCTCGAGGAGCTGGGCCATGCCGAACGGCGCGGCGCACGGATCCATGCCGAGCTGCTCGGCTACGGCGCATCGGCCGATGCCAGCCATGTCACGCTGCCCGCCCGTGGCGGCGCCGGCGGTGTCGCCGCGGCGCGCCGTGCGCTGGCCAAGGCCGGCATCGCGCCCGACGAGGTCGACCATGTCAACGCCCATGCCACCTCAACGCCCGAGGGCGACCCGGCCGAGCTGGCCGGGCTGCGCGCTCTCCTCGGCGACAGGGCCGGGCAGGTGCCGATAACGGCGACCTAGAGCTCGATCGGCCACACGCTCGGTGCCGCGGGCGGGATCGGCGCCATTGCCGCCGTCTGTGCGATGCGCGACGGCTGCGCCCCGCCGACGCTAAACCTCGTCAACCCGACGCCGGCGGCCGAGGGCCTCGACCTCACGCCGCTGAGCGCACACCGCCGACAGATGAGCACGAGCCTGGTCAACGCCTTCGGCTTCGGCGGCCAGAATGCGGCGCTGCTGCTGCGCCGCTGGCCGAGCTGAGCGGTGGCCAGCGATCCGCCGGCCATCGACACGGCGGGCCTGCTCGCGCTGATCGATCGGCTGGAGGCGCTGCTCGAGTCGACGCAGGTCGCCGAGCTCGAGGTGGAGGTC
>JALYGJ010000026.1 GCA_030777155.1 Chloroflexota bacterium
CTCGGCGCCCATCCTGCGCGCCCGGGTGAATGCGTCGCTGGCCGAGAAGCGCCTCAGGGACCTGGAGCGCGAGTACCTCGAGCAGGTGCAGAAGGTGACCGACGCGGCGGTGGCGCTCGAGGCCGGCGACTTCGCCAGTGGCTCGTTGCCGGCCGTGGCTGAACGGCCGGACGCCCTCGGTCAGCTGGCACGCACGTTCCAGCGCATGGCGGAGGAGGTCGTCGCGCGTGAACAGAGACTGCGCCAGCAGGTGCAGGAGCTGCGCATAGAGATCGACGAGGCGCGCCAGGCAGCCCGAGTGGCGGAGATCACCGGCACCGAGTACTTCCGCGACCTGCGATCACGCGCCGACGACCTGCGGCGCTCGGTGCGACAGTCGGACAAAGGCGGCTAGCGGCTTGGCGACGATCGTCTCAGTGCACTCGTTCCGCGGCGGGACGGGCAAGTCGAACACGACCGCCAACGTGGCGGCCGTCCTGGCGAGCCAGGGCAAGCGAGTGGGCGTCATCGACGGCGACATCCAGTCGCCCGGCATCCACACCCTCTTCGGCCTGGCCGGGGCCGACGTCACTGCGACGCTCAACGACTTCCTGTGGCACGGCCGCGCGATCGGTGACGTGGCGCTCGACGTGACCGAGCGGCAGGACGCATCGCTGCCCGGCCGGATGTACCTCATCCCCTCGTCGATGCAGCCGACAGAGATCACTCGCGTCTTGCGCGAGGGCTACGACGCGCGCTACCTGACCGAGGGCATCCGGGCGCTCGTGGGCGAGCTGTCGCTCGACGTGCTCGTGCTCGACACGCATCCCGGGCTGAACGAAGAGACGCTGCTCTCGCTGGTCATCTCCGACGCACTGCTGATCATCATGCGTCCCGACCGGCAGGACTACGAGGGCACGGGTATCACCGCTCGGGTAGCCAAAGAGCTGGCCGTGCCGAGCATCTCCATCGTGGTCAACAAGGCGCCCGAGGTGCTCGACCACGCCGCCATCGCGCGGCAGGTCGAGAGGGCCTACGACTGCCCGGTGGTCGCGGTGCTGCCCCACTCCAACGAGCTGATGCTGCTCGCGTCCGAGGGCCTGTTCGTACTGCGCAATCCCGATCATCCGGTTTCGCATCTCTACCGACTCGTAGCCAACGCGATCGCCTCGCCGGCGTGAGCCTGGCGCCGTGAGCGGCCTCGGGATCTCGCGCGACGAGCTGCTGGGCGGCATGCCCGCCCGGCGCGCGAGCACCGTCCTCTTCGCGATCGAGAACCTGACCAACCAGCTCGTGGCGCGCTCGCGGCGGGCGCTGGCGCGCTACCTGCCGGCGGAGAGCGCGCGCGACCGCGAGCGGCAGTTCATCGACGCCGTGAGCGGCGGCCGCGAGGCGCAGAAGCGGCCACGGATTCAGGACATCGAGCGCTACGCCGGCGAGTGGGCGCACATGGTGCCCGACGTCGCCGATATCCACGCGGCGCTGCTCGGCCAGATGGCGTCGCGCTATCCGCTGGATCGGGCGCGCTGCCGCCGCATCCGGGCAGCGCTCGCGGCGGACTCGCCGGCCGTGGCGCAGGCGTACCGGCGCCAGTTCGGGCGCGAGATCGATTCGGCGTGGCAGCCGCAGATCGGCTGGCGCGAGCGGCTGCGCTGGTGGCGTGCGGGCGTGGCGGAGAGGCTCGAAACCATGCCGCCGTTCTGGATGGCCTTCTCACTGACGCTGACCGAGACCGTCGGCGGCGGGATGCTCGCGCTGCCCATCGCCCTCGCCGGTGTGGGTGTGCCGGCCGGCGTCATGCTGCTCGGCGTGTTCGGGCTGATCTCGATCGTGACCATCGCCACGCTGGTCGAGGCGATCGTGCGTGACGGGACGATGCGCTACGGCAACGGCTACTTCGGCCAGTTGGTCGAGAACCGGCTCGGGCGGCCGGGCGGGTTGGCCATCGGCGTCGCGATGTACGCGCTCAACGCGGTTTCCCTGCTCGTGGCAATGACCGGCTTCGGCACCGTTCTAGCCGAGCAGACCGGCGTCAGCGCGCTCATCTGGGTCGGCCTGCTGTTCGTGGCCATCCTCTTCGTGCTGCGGCGGGAAAGCCTCGACGCGACGATCGCCGCCGCGCTCCTGATCGGGATCTGCATCCTCGTGCTGGCGGGGGGCATGATCGTGCTCGGCCTGCTCAACGTCCGGCCGGAGCTGGTCGCCGGCGCCGGCGCGGGCGTCCCGGCGGCGGGCGGCGAGGCGGGTGGCGGGTCGATCATCGCGCTTGTCTTCGGCGTGCTGTTGTTCGTGTTCTTCGGCCACACGTCGGCCGGCAATGCGGCGCGCCAGGTGCTCCGCCGCGACCCGTCGGGCCGCACGCTGCTGTGGGGCAACGTGGCGGCGATGGTCGTCGCGGCGGTGATCTACTGGCTGTTCATCGTCGCCGTCAACGGCTCGGTGCCGGCCGAGCGGCTCGCCGCAGAAACGGGCACCGCTGTGACGCCCCTCGCCGAGGTCGCCGGGCCGGCGGTCGGCGTGCTCGGGTCGATCTACGTCCTGCTCTCGCTCGGCATCGGCGCAGTCTTCGTGTCGCTCGGGCTCTATCTGCAGACGATCGAGCAGACGGCGCGGCGGGTTGCGCTCACCGGCCCGCTGCGCTTCGCCGTTGCGGCAGCGCCGGTGGTGGCGATCTTCGTGCTGATGGAGGCGATGCTCTGGCTGGGCGTGGGATCCTTCACCGGACCGCTAAACCTCGTCGGCGCGCTGACCCTGCCGCTGATGGGCGGCGTCTTCCCGATGCTGTTGCTTGCTGCGGCGCGTCGGCGCGGCGAGCGCGTTCCGGGGACGGCGCTGGGCGTCCTGGGCAGCCGGCCGGTCGTGGTGGCCGTGATCGCGCTGTACCTCGCGGCCGTCGCCGCGCACGCCCTGTTCATCTGGAGCGATCCGCTCGAGCGGCTGGTGGCCGGCCTGACCGCGGTCGCGATGGTCGCCCTGATCGTGGTTTCGATCCGCCGGAACTCCTTCCACCCACGGACGGTAATCGAGGTGCGCCTCGACGAGCCGCCGAACGAGGGCATGACGGTCGCCGTGATCGCGGCGGGCAGACCGGTGGCGGCCGACGTGCTCGCGCGGCTGCGGCGCGGAGGCGAGCCTGTACGTGTCGTCGGCGGACGCTTCGACCACGCGGCGGACGTCGAGTCGATCGCTATCGACCTTCCTGCGGGCACTCCGGCCGACCTCGCCCTCTGGGCACACCGGCCAACGCGCGATGGCGACACGAACGCCGTGCCGGTGCGGATGGAGGTGGCCGTGGCCGACAACCGGCGGCGCGTGAGCGTCACGCCAGAGCGCAGCTGGCTGGCCCCCGGCTGACCGGATGGGCGCTGTCGGCTACGACCCTGGGCGGTCGAGACCGGCTATGCGAGAGATGGCTGCTCGCCGTCAGCCTCCGTCGGTATGTCAGCCCTCATCACACCGAGCCAAGGCAACGGTTGACCGGTCGACGAGGCTTTGCTGGAGCCGCGATCATCGTGGCGTGGATGGAGAGAGATTGCGGATGACGGCACCGATCCAGCAGACGGCGGAGCGCGATCCCGTCCTCGAGTGGCTCGTCGAAGAGTTCGCTCGCTACGAAACCTCCGTTGACGAGCTGCCCGTCACGCGGCCGGTGACCCCGGGCTAGATCCGCGAGCGCCTCGCGGCCTACGACTTCGCCAGTTCACGGACAATTGAACCGTCCGAGCACTCAAGCGAAGGCGAGCACATCAGATGGCCGCGTCAGACAAGCCAAACGGGCTGAGCCGGGCGCTCGAGGCCTTGTCGTTGGCGGCTGACGACCTCCTCTCGCTGGGCCTCGACAGCGAGGCTCGTCAACTGCGTGCGCTGGTCGAACGGCTGGGCGGCGGTGTGGCGAGGCCCGCCGACAACGTCTTTCGGCGCGACGGTGAGTACCGCCTGATCCTGTACGAGTCGGACGTCTTTCGGCTGAAGGAAACGGTCGGCCTTCGCTACCTGGGCAAGTTGCTGGCGAGCCCCGGGCGTGAAATTCACGTCCTCGATCTCGTCGGCAGCGACCTCGGCCTTGCCTCGGACGCCGGACCGGTGCTCGACGCCGAAGCTCGACGGGCCTATCGGGAGCGCATCCGGGAGCTGACCGAGGAGCTGGCCGACGCCGAGCGCGCGGCCGACCTTGCACAGGCGGCGCGCTGTAGGGAAGAGCTGGAATTCCTGCGCGCGGAGGTTGCGAGCGGCGAAGGGCTGGGCGGTCGGGATCGGCCTGCAGGATCGACGTCTGAGCGCGCCCGGCAGGCGGCGACGAAGGCGCTAAAGAGCGCGCTTGCCCGGATCGCCGCCCAGAGCCCGGGACTCGGCCGTCACCTCGCGAGCACGATCCGGACCGGAACGTATTGCCGCTACGAGCCCGATCCGCGCCTGCCCATCGTCTGGCGCTTCTGATCCTGCCTGGTGTGACGCCGCCCGTCACGTCCGTGAATGCCTCCTTCACGCCTCATGGTTGAAGGAGGAGCAGATGACCGCACCCACCCTGATGCTCGAGGCGACCGGTCCGGGCAAGCGATCGCCGATCGGGCCTCGCGTCGTCGAGGCGCTCGAGTCGCTCATCGCGGCCGCCGGCCTTGACGCATCGCTGCGTAATCGCTACTCGGTCGTGTTCGCCTTCCCCGGCATGGGTGTCGGGCGCGTCTACCCGGACCTGGCCGGCTGCACGCTCGAGGTGTGCACCTTCATCGACGAGGCGGGCGTCTTCGCCAAGCACGGCATCAACGTCGTGGGCCTGTCAGGCGAAAAGAGCGAGCCGCCCGAGGGGTGCCTGGCAATCCCCTTCCCGGTCGGCGTGATCGAGCAGGATGGATTCGCCGACCCGATCGCCTACGTCGAGCAGGACGGCCGCCGGTATGCCCAGCGCGCGTCGTTCGTGATCTTTCCCGACGGCAGCGGTATCCAGATCTCGGGCATCAGCGACGTCGCCGCGCACGTGCGCAGCTGCCTGGAGCTCGTCGTCGACCACCGTCTCGAGCGCTTCCGCCAGGCGGCGATCTCGGCCGACCTGACCGGCCTGCGCTCGACCGCCCAGCTTGGCGGCCTGCTGCCCAACGGCGCCGATTCCGTCGCCATCACGCGCGTGGACGTGACCGTCCCCCTGGTCGTGAAAATGGCCGCGCCGAACATCGTTCGCGACGAAGCCGGCTACATGCGGCGCATCAACGCCGTGCTCGAGGAAGCCGGACGCCCAAGGCTCTTCCCGGCGGTCCTGGCCGTGGCCGATGAGGAGGAGCCTGCCTGGTACCTGATGGAGGCCGCCGATCCCGTTTCGCTCGACCGCGTCCTATTCGCCGATCCCGCGCGCACCGTCGTAAACCCGCTCCGCGAACCGCTCCTCAACAGCGGGATCGACCGGCTGTCCAACCTGTACGAGCTGACGCTTCGGCACGAGGTGCCACCGGTCGCGCGCTACCACTACCGGGACCGCTTCGCGGTGATCCCAGCACGGGCCGACATGCAGCTCACCCACCAGCTCCTCGTGGGCGGCGATCTCGAGGAGCTGCTTCGCCGCCCGGCGCTGGTCGACGGCTTCGCCTGCCGGCCCTACCGCGATCAGCTGGCCTTCCTCGAAGAGCACGTTGACGATCTCGCTCAAGCCGTGGGCGCCTATCTGCACGGCGACGCGCACCTGCCGAACATGCTCATCAGCGGCGATGACTCGATCGTTTTCGTCGATCCGCGCATCGTCTGGGATGGCAATGACGTGGGCGACCCGGGCTTCGGCGATCCGCTGTACGACTTCGCCACGTTGCTGCACAGCCTGCATGTCATGTCGGCCATCCTCTACTCCATCGAGTCGGGCGAAACGGGCGACCTGCTCGCGTCCGACCCAGCAGGCGACGGCCTCGACGTGAGTTCGTCACGCCTGGTCGTCCACGGCAACCCGGTAGTTGATTCGTTCCGCGCCGCGGTGCGCGACCGACTGGGTCCTGAGGTGATCGGCGCCAATTGGGAGGCTCGGCTCCACGTGGGCACGGCGAACGCGCTGGTCGGCTGGCTGAAGTACGCGCGCTCGATCCAGACGCGCGAGGCCTGGCTCGCCATCTTCATCTCGGTGCTCTACCACCTCGAGGTGGGGCGCCGACTGGTCGAAGGAAAGGAGATCTGATGTCAGCTGCCGAAGCTCTCACCACTCGCCCGCGACCTTCCATCTCGCCGTACGCCCCGCGGCCCATCCGCCTGCTGGAGCTGTGGCGACCCGAGGGCTGGAGCCTGAAGGTGTACGGCATCGCCTTCGGGCGGCCGGAGCCGTCAGTTGAGCTGGTCGACGCGGCCAAGCGCCTGGCGCTCGAGACACTGCCCGGCGATCCCGGATACGGCGTTGGCTTCGTGGGCGCGCACCAGGCGCGTGCCGGCTGCTACGTCTTCGTCGATTGGTGGGGCAATGAGAACGAGCTCTACCACCGCAGCTTCCTGGGCCCATCGCCGGCCGAGATGCGCCCGGCCGGCCCTGACGACTCGACGGCGTGCGTCTGGGACCTGGCGGTGATCGACTTCGAGCGTCGCGCCTGGCACGAGCTGGTGGTCAAGCGATCTGAGAACCCCGACGTGGACGGCTATCTGGCGCAGCGCTTCGAGGAACTGGTCTAGAGCGCGGGATGCAAGCCGCGGTGCGGGCGATCATCCGGCGGGCGGCGGAGTTCGCCGGCTAGCAATGGGCGATGATGTACGGATGGAGCCGACGCAGCCCTTCGTCCCGGCCGACTTCGAACCGCCGCGCTCGCTCGACCACCCGGAGTTCCGCCTGCGACCGCTGGGCCCCGAGCACAACGAGTCGGACTACGCCGCCTGGATCGGCAGCATGGCGCACATCCGCGCCACGCCGGGCTGGGCCAATCAGCGCTGGCCGCGCTTCAAGACGCTCGACGAGAACCGCGACGACCTGGTCCAGCACGCACAGGACTTCGCCGAGCGGACCGGCTTCACCTATACCGTGCTCGCCGACCGAGAGGGGCGTGAGGTGGTCATCGGCTGCGTGTACATCTACCCGGACCCTGACGCGCCGCAGACGGCCATGGTCCGCTCTTGGGTCCGCGCCGCCGACGCCGCCCTCGACGCCGAGCTGTGGCGCACGGTCAGCGACTGGCTGGCGGCCGACTGGCCGTTCCAGCGAGTGGACTACGCGCCGCGCAAGGCCTGACGGAAGGCTTCCGCCGCGTCGTCTGAGCGGACGACGAAGACGACCCTGGCTGGCGCGCGACCATCGGCCATCGACTCCCGCGCCTGGCCGACCATGACCTGCGCCGCCTGCTCCATCGAGAAGCCGCCGACACCGGTGCCCAGCGCAGGCAGCGCGACCGACTCCGCCCCGACCTCACGCGCCTTCTCCAGCGCGCTGGCGGTGGCGCGGCGGATGTAGTCCTCGTTCGTGACCAGTTCTGGACCCATCGTCGCCGCGTGCACGATCCAGCGGATCGGCGACGGCAGCCTGCCGGCCGAGGTGACGACCGACTCGCCTGGCTTGATCGGGCCCTGCGCCATTGCCTCGCGCTCGACCTCATCGCCCGCCACGCGCTTGATCGCGCCGGCTACACCGCCGCCCATCCAAAGCTGGCTATTGGCCGCGTTGACGATCGCCTCGGTGCCCGACCCGAGCAGGTCACCGACGACGACCTGCATGCGGTCTTCCAACTCAGTCGATCACTTCCGGCCTGGTCAACACGAGAACGGGTCGCCGGTTGCGGCCGACCTCGGCGAGCCAGATCTCAGCACGGTTCATTCCTCGGTCCAGGCCTCTACTTCGGACCACAACCGATCGGGTTGCTCGGGTTGGCGGCGGTACGCGGCGACGCTAGCACGCCGCGCTATCAAAAGCCGACCGCCAACCAGATGCCGGGCAGCCTCGTGACGGTGAGGCACCGGTGCTAGGCTCCGGTCGCTCGTGCCGTCAACGTGCGAGAGAGCTGCGAGGAGGAAGCCATGACGGGACCCACGACGACCCGCAACAAGACCGTCGCCGCACTCCTGAGGGTCAGGTAGTCTCGCATGAAGCGGTCGAAGTAGAAAGCGTACCCTTCGTCGCCGAAGCTCGTCTCCATCGGATACCAGTGAGCCTTGTACAGACGCTCCTGGGAAACGGGTTCTAGGCCCATCAGGACATAGTTCCGGATGAGATCCGCTTGCGTCAGCTCTAGACCGGTCGAGTTCAGACTCTCGAAGATGAGCTGGGGGTTGTCATGAGTTCGGTCAAGTGCAATGTCGACAATCATCAGACGAGTCAATCCTTGGAATATCGCATCCGGCGACAGTCCGCTCGTGACTATCTTGTGAGCGAAATACTCGAAATTCCGTACGAGGCGTCGGGCTGGATCGTGCGGTAACTCACTCTCGTCAACGAGGGCCATCAACGTTTGGCGATCGCCTTGTGTCAACATGAGCTTATAGCGCGAGTTGTCGGTTTCTTCGCCGTTGAACAAATAGTAGTTCACGAGCTTCTTATGGCTCATCTCTGCACTGTCCCTATCGCCCTTGATCGTCCGTGCAAGAGCCGCGATGAGTAGGGACAGAGTCGTCAACCGCTGTTGGCCGTCGATCACGAGAAGTCGTGGAACGATGCCGACCTGATAAAGGTCACTCTCGATGTATACGATCGAGCCAACAAAGTGTGCTGCTGTGGGCGACGTGGATAGCGCAGTTCTTGCGATATCGTCCCAGAATTGCGAGCACTCGTCCGTAGTCCAACTGTAAGTTCGCTGGTAGATGGGCACGACGAACTGGTTGGTGCCCTGCAAAAACTTCAGGAACGGCTTCTCGCTGGCCTTCATAGTTCATGGCCCTCGGCAGGCCGACCGGTATTTTCGTGGCGTCGATCCTTCCCCTTCAATCCCATCGCGCTGTGTCGCTCCGAACTTAGTGTTCGGCGGCATGGTCGCGGACGCGGCGGCCGGCTCGGCCACTGGGCCACTGGGAAGAGGTCCAAGACATGACTGCGGACCCGAAGGGTTTCCTCGTTCAGTTGTTCCTGTCTAGCCCTATCCCAATTCGCGACTGCCTCATCGAGCGGCCGTCCACGGATCTTGGCCGCGCGAGCTGCGTCCTCGTCCCAGAGCTTCATGACTCGCCCCCGTCGCGGCTCTTGCCGAACTCGCGGGCCAACATCTCGATGTCCCGTCCAAGGTCGTCCAGGTTCCACATCCTCTGCTGGTTGCGCATTGCTCGCTTGAACCGGTCCGGGATCGCGGCGTCGCGCCAAGGGATCGGATCACTCACGATCTCTACCGGCAGGATGTGCCCGAAGTCCGGCTTGCCGCCCTCGTTCCTTCCGTCGTCGATCGAGTAGCGGTACGTGCCCACCACGCGAACGATCGTCCAGTACCCGTACTTCGGGACGTGCGGCAGAACGATCAGGTCCCCGCGGCGTACGGCGTCGCGCTCGGTCGGCAAGAGCCGGCGGTTGCCGCGCCATGTGATCTTCTGGTGATCATTCAATCGACCGCCTGCCGCGCGAATGCGGCCGATCCCATATAGGTCCTGATCGGGGCGGTAGCCCCAGCCTTGGCGCAACCGTCCGGCCTGCAGCTCGCGCCACAGCCAGTCGGTGTTGTGGCGCGTGTCGGTCCGCATCGCCCAATAGCGCGTCATCGGCTCTCCACGTCAGAACCAGATCAATTGCGGTTGGGGACGGAAGTCAAGTTTCTCAGGCGCAGGCAAGGCGCTAGCGCGCTTCGTGGCGATACGATGAGCGGACCACGCGGCGACACAGGCGTCAACGACGTCCTCGACCGCGGCGCCGCGGATTGGGTCGAGCGGGGGCTCGAAGCCGACCGACTCGAGCAGCTCGAGCCGCTCCTCGCGGCCTTCGGACGTCTTCTTGGGCCACTCGAGCGGCGCGCCCTTGAGCGCGCGAAACGAGACCTCTGGGTGGACCTCGAAGATCGGCGCGCCGGTCTCCACCGCCTCGGCGACCTCCTTGATCCGCTTGACCAGCGCGAACGTCTGCGAGCCGACGCCCTTGGCGCCCTGTGGTCGAAGCGCTCGCGCGCCGGGGTAGTTGGCCGCGTCGAGCGCCCACGTTGGCGGCGAAGGGAAAACGGTCGAGCGCAGCTTCGGCCCGACGAAGGCGCGTGCTGCTCGGTCGGCCTCCCGGTCGCCGTCGTCGGTCAGCCCGATCGGCATGTCGACCGCGATCACCTTCGCCCGGCCGCCGTAGTCGTCTAGCAGCAAGCGGAAGTCCCGGAAAAGCCTGACGCCGACGAGGCGCCGATCGAACAGCTCGGCCGCCGCCCAGCCGCCGGGAGCACCGTCGACGCCGACGACGGTCACTTGAGCCGGCTCCAGCTGCGCCTCCGGGCGCGGCGTCCCGCCCGACTGCTGCAGCAGCGGATGATGCGCCGGCAGCTCGTGGCCGAGCAGTCGGGCTATCCGCTCGTCGATCCGCCGGCGTCGTCTGATCAGGCTGGACAGCTCTTTGTCGAGCCGTTTGTTCTCAGATGACACGGGGCTTGGCGGTCGCGCGCACGGCCGGCCTCAACCGACTTGCCGCAAGCTCAGCCAACAATGCGACGTCCTGTTCGTTGAGCACAGGCTTCGTCTTGCGCAGGCGGCTGACGAGACCGTTGCCCGATACGATCGCAATCCCGTCCACACTCGAGCCGAACCAGGGCAGCTCCGCCCGATGGACGCAGATGATCGGTTGGACAGCAATGCCGAGCCGCGCGAGTTCAGCCGCGAGCGCTTCCTCTACCGCAACTGCCTCGCGCCGGACTTCATCCAGCCAGCCGGTCGTCCGTCGCCCGTGGACCGAGATCTCCCGCCCGCTGATCCTCAGCCGGCCGGCGTACGACTTGCTCTCGATGACGAAGACGCCGGGCGGCCCGATGACGATGTGATCGATGTTCGCTCGCCCCATCGGGATGCGGCGATCGTGGAGCATGCGGAAGCCGTCGGCCTCGAGCGGGGCCAGCTGCCGCGCAGTCCGCTGCTCCCCATCGGCACCCGTCGCCCACGCGGTGACATGGCTCGGAGTGACGAACGAGCCGATGGCCGAGGTGGCCGCCACGGCGAGGAGGAGCCAGCCGAACATCGAACTGTACGCGCCGGCGAGGGCCGGCAGCTCGATGCCCGCCAGTTGGCTGATCGTAGTTACGTTCAGCGCGGCAATTCCGAGCAGGGCCAGAACCGCCGCGAAAGTGAGCACGAACGGCCGGCGGCGCCGAGCAGCCTCCCTGTGGCGCGATAGCCGCGCGTCGTACTCCGCGCCGGTCGATGCTCCGGCGGTTCCCGGTTTGAACGCAGCTCGATCGTCCACCTACACCACCCTCTCCGAGCCCCACCGGCTGGGGCAGATGCGGCGGAAGTCGCACCAGCCGCAGGCCTTGGCGCTCGGTGTGGCGGCGAAGTCGCCTGATCGGATGCGGCGCACCGTAGCCCACAGCCGGGCGACGAACTCGTCGAGCTGCTCGGCCGACCGTGTCGTCCAGATCATCTCGTCCGACTCGGGGAAGTAGAGGCCGACGCGCGCGGCCGGCGGCAGCGGCTCGCCGGTCGCCGGATCCACGACCGCGCCCACCTTGAGCGCCAGCGCGTAGACGGATAGCTGGTCGTCGGCGTCGACCTGGGCCTGCGACCGTGACCGCCCGGTCTTGTAGTCGATGATCTCGATCGAGCCGTCGGGTGCGCGGTTGATGCGGTCGATGTAGCCCGCCATGCGGACCGACTCGCCGGTCTGCGGATCGACGAGCTCGAAGCCGACGCCCTGCTCGACCACGACCGCCTTCGAGAGCGACGCCAGCTCACGCTCGTAGAAGCGGCGCAGCGCCGGCTCGGCGCGCTGGTGGAAGCCCGCGGCCGACACCTCGTCGCGGTAGGCGCGCGGTCGCCACTCGTCCGCGAACGCCTGCTGCAGCGCCTCGAAGCCAGGCGCCGGCGCGCCGGCGGCGGCCGCCTCCATCGAAGTGTGCGCGAACTTCTCGTACGCCGCGTGGATGGTCGAGCCGAAGGTCATCGGCGCGTGCTCCTCGTCGACCGGGATCTCGTACAGCCGCTCGAAGGCCCACTTGGTGGGGCACGTCGCGTACGAGCTGAGCTGCGACGCGGAAAAGGCCTCGGGCAGCGGCGCCAGCTCGAGCAGCACCTGGCCGGCCGGCGCGTGGCGGGACAGCACCCGTAGCGTCAGCGGGTCGATGCCGTTGCGCCGCGCCTCCTCCGCCTCGCCACAGGCGTCGAGCGCCACCGCCACCAGCTCGTCGAGCAGCACTTGACGGGCCTCGTGGTCGCCCTCTGCCAGGTGTTCGAGGTTGCCGATGAGCTCAACCGCCCGGCGGCGTAGGGCGAAGCGCCGCTCGAACGGCTCGGGCACGGGCAACAGGCGCAGCAGCGCGTCGGTCGTGGCGACCGCAGCCTGGTCGACCGTCTCCGCCTCCGCTTCGGGCCGTCGCTCGAGGACGCTGACCACGACGTCAGACTCCGTCCCCTCGCCTACCACCTGCTCGACGAACTGGCTGGGCCGCTCGCTGCCCGCCTCGCCGTCGGGCGCGGTCAGGATCAGCCGCGACTTCGCGCGGGTCATGGCCACGAACAGCAGCCGGCGCTCTTCGTCCACCTCGAAGTCGGGCGGCGGGCTCTGTTTCAGGAGCTCGAGCGGGATGGGCAGGCTCTCTGTGCGATTGGTCGGGAACTGCCCCTCCACCAGCCGCGGCACGATCACCGTCTCGTACTCAAGCCCCTTGGCCTGGTAGACCGTCATCAGCAGCACGCCCTCCAGCGCCGTGCCGGCCGGGCGCTCCGCGTCGAGGTCGCCACCGACCTCCTGGTACACGTCGAGGTAGTGGACGAAGTCGCGGAGGCTACCCGCGGGATGGTCGCGCTGCCAGTCGGCCACGAAACGCATGAAGCGGGCCAGCGCCAGCACGCTCCGCTGCGCCTCGGCCGTACCCGCCGCGATCAGGTCGTGCAGCACGTTGGTGCGGACGAGGTACTCCTCGAGCAGCGTGAACGGCGCATCGCGCGTTCCGCGCGGGATCAGGTCGTCGAGGCAGCCGAGCAGGCGCTCCAGCTTCGCGCGCAGGGCCGGGCTGGCCTGCTCGTCGAGCTCACCACGCAGCAGGGCGACCGCCGCGTCATACATCGGTCGGCCGTCCCAGTTGGCCGCCCGGCGCAGGCGCATGATGTCGAGCGCGTCGAAGCGCCACGGACCCGCCGACAGCAGGCGCGTGAAGGCGACCGAATCGCTTGGCGCGGCGATCACGCGCAGGGCCGCCTCCGCGTCGCGCACGTCGGGCTGGACGAAGATGCCGGTGCCGCCGATGACGGTGAACGGGATGCCGGCGCGGCGCAGGCGCTCGACGATCCGGTCGCGGTGCCGATGCATCCGGTAGAGCACTGCGACGTCGCTCCACCGACGGGGCGCGGGCAGCGACTCGTAGGCGTCACGGATGCGGGCGACGATCGCGTCGGCCTCGTCGACGTCGTCGGCGCAGTAGACGACCTCGACCGGTGCGCCGGCCTCCTTGATCGGGCGGAGGCTGTCACCCGCCTTCAGTCGGTTGCTGTTGTGGCCGATCAGCCGGCTCGCCGCCGACAGGATGTGCGCGGTCGACCGCCGGTTCTCGAGCAGTGGCAGGCTGGCCACCGGGGTTGTCGGCCGGTCGGGGTCCCAGTCGGGCGGCTTGCCGAAGCGTTCCTCGAACTGGCGGAAGGCAGCATAGGAGGCGCCGCGGAAGCGGTAGATCGACTGGTCGTCGTCGCCCACCACCACGACGTTGTCCGGCTTGTCCGGCCCGCGCCCGACCAGCTCGAGCAGCGCGATCTGGGCCATGTTGGCGTCCTGGAACTCGTCGACCAGCACGTGGCGGAACTGGGCCTGGTAGCGGCGCAGGATGTTCGGCCGATCATGCAGCAGCTGGATCGCGCGCAGCTGCTGCTCGCCGAAGTCGAGCACGCCCCGGCGGGTCAGCATCTGTTGGTAGAGCTCGTAGACCTCGGCCTGTTCGCTGAGTCGGACGACCTCGTAGGCCTCGGCGTTGCGCAGGTAGGTCTGCTTGAGCCCGCGGGCGAGCTGCTGCTGGTCGGGGTCGAGCTGGTTCCAGCCGACTGCCCAGTTGATCCCGCTGGCGTCGCGTCGGGCGGCCCGGTCGGCCTCCCGCTCGGCCTCGTCCTGGCCGTGGCGCAGGGCGGTGCGAGTGTCGGCCGTCCCGCGCATCTGTCGGCGGTCCGTGCGGCGGGCGCGCAGGTCGGCCAGCGCCTCGTCCCACGCGTCGATGCCCCAGCGCATCTGGAAGGCCGTGCGCTTTGCGTCGACGAAGCGGCGGAACTCCTGTGGGGTGATCAGCTCGTCCTTGGCGCGGGCGATGACGTGGGCGAAGCCGTCCGTCGCGGCCGGCCACGCGGCGATGGGGTGGTACAGGAAGTGACCGAGTTGCGGCCGCAGCTCGCGCAGCAGCAGGCGGACGCCGACCTCGTCGAGGGTGTCCGCGACGTCCGACAGGCCCAGCTCGGCGCGGTTGTCGCGCAGCAGCCGGTAACCGAAGGAGTGGAAGTTGGCGACGACCAGGCGGGCAGCGGTGCTCAGCCCGAGCGTGCGCTCGAGTCTTTGGGTCAGTTCGGTCGCGGCGCGGACGTTGTAGGTGAGGACGAGGATGTTCTCCGGCTTGAGGCTGGCGTCGCGCGCGAGCAGGTGGCGGACGCGCTCGACCACGACGGTCGTCTTGCCCGTGCCCGCGCCGGCGAGGACCATCAGCGGGCCGCCTGTCCACTCGACGGCGGCGCGTTGGGCTGGCGTCAGCTGGAAGCCGGGCGTGTCGTGGCGCTCCGGCGGGCTCGGCGCGAACGCCGCCGTGCGGCTCAATTGATCGGCTCGTCCGACGAGCGCCACCTGGTTCCCCCCGTGCCCTCGCTTCGGACAACCCCTCGTCCGATAGCGACCCCTCTGCCGGCGAGTATGCCGCCAAGTGACCGCAAAATCAAATTCATTTGCTCGAGTCTCGAACCGGGCTGTGACAGCTTGCCTGTCGCGCCTGGGGTGCCAAGTCTCCTACTCCCGGAAGGGCGAGTCTCGCTCCGTCCAAGCAAGCGGAACGATCGGCCAGAAAGGCGCCGATAAGTGGGCGATGAGCGGGCGCCGGGACAATCCTCGCGAGATGCCCAAGCGCAACGGCAGCGGAATCGACCTCCTGGCCGATCCCACCCGTCGACGGATCGTGGCCCTGCTTGCCCTTGGCCACCGCCGGCCGTCCAAGCTGGCCAGCGAGATCGGTCTCAGTCGGCCAGCGACCAGCCGCCAGCTGCGGCTGCTCGCACAAGCTGGCCTTGTTTGCACCCGGCGCGGGTATGTCGATCGGCGCATGGTCGTCTACTACATCGATCCGCAGCGCCTCGGGCAGATCACTGCCTGGCTCGCCGGCACCGAGGTCGGACGGGCGTTCCCTCGGCCACCGCCGCCCGAAGTGGTCGATACGCCCGATAGTGTCGCTTGAGCGGACGGATCGTGATTCGAGCCGGCAGGGAAGTCGTTCGTCCCGCCGTCGCAGAAGATCCGCCAAGGACCCGAGGCGTACGATCCTCGTTCCGGCACCCAACGGCGACGGCGAATGGGAACAACGACTTCCGTACGACTATCGTTATCGCCCATGAAGCAACTGTCCGAAACTCGCTACGCCCGGACCCCTGACGGCGTCGACCTCGCCTACCGCACTGTGGGTGATGGTCCGGTCGATCTCTTCTGGTCCTTCAACCAGCTCAATGACGTGGAATTCATCAGCGAGCATCGGCCGATCCTCGAGTACTTCGACGGCTTGGCCGATTTCGCCCGCGTGATCGTGCACGATCGGCGTGGCATGGGACGATCGGGCGGCGAGCGCGGCGATCTCGAGACGGACGTGGCAGATGTTGTGCGCCTGTTTGATGCGGTGGGAGCCAAGCGACCGTACCTCGCCAGTGCCGTAGCCGGGGGCGCGATCTATGTCGCCTGTGCCGCGACGCATCCGGATCGGGTGGCGGGCGTCGTCTGGCATGGCGCCTTCGCCCAGTCGATCCAGACGGAGACCTATCCCTGGGGCGCCACGGCCGACGAGCTGGAGGGCTACGCGCGCCGAACCGAGGAAGAGTGGGGCACGCTGCCGTTCGCGCAGCGCTTCGTCGCCAATGGCGCGCCATCGGTCGCAGACGACGCCCAGATCGTTCAGTTCTATGCCGAGTGGATGCGCAGGACCGGCAGCGCGCAGGTCGCGGCCGCCTACAACCGCGCCTGGAGCAAGATCGACCTGCACCCTTTGCTGGCTTCCGTCCGGGTGCCGGTGCTGGTGCTCGATCGGGCCGCCGATCCGGAGGAGGGTGCCTACGTCGCCGCCCTGCTCCCGCAGGGCAGATTCCGCAGGCTCGAGGGAGACGATTTCATTCCGTACTACAACGGCGGCCAGATCGTCGCCGCGATCCGTGAGTTCGTGGAAGACACCTCACGGTCGCAGAAGGGCATGGCCTGAGCGGCGCGGCTAGATACCGCGGGCCGGAGTGATCGGGCCGCGACGGCCCGGGCTGCTCGGCCGAGCGTGTGGTCGAGATCATCTCGTCCGACTCGGGGAAGTAGAGCCCCACGCGCGAGGCTGGTGGCAGCGGCCCACCCGTCACCGGATCCAGCACCGCCCCGGCCTTGAGCGCCAGCGCGTACATCGACAGCTGGTCGTCAGCGTCGACCTCGCGCCGACGCCACCGTCGTAGGAGGAACCGAACGTCCACTGTGGGCGAGGGCCGACTCGAGCGACGGGAAGGTCCTCCCCGGGGCGGTGCCCACTGCCGTGGGCCCAAACTCCTGGATGTGAGCCCTACCGGCCGATCCGGTGCCGCCGGGTTAGGATGCGCGGCGATGCTGGGACCATCAGGACAGAGCTCAGGACTCCCGGGCGGCGGCGGATGACCAACACCGAGGAGCCGTTGGCCGATCCAGATGAAACGCTCCTCGACGGGGCGCGCGATACCGGCTCCTCCATTACCGTCGAGCAGCAGCTCTCCGTCCTGTACACGATTGCCCGCGCCTTCGCCGAGGCTGAGCGGCTCGAGGACACGGCCCCGCTCGTGTTGCGCACGCTGGCCGAAGCCCTGGATTGGGAGGTCGCCGGACTCTGGGTCCAGGAGAGGCCGGGCATCCTCCGCTGTGCCGCCGTCCACATTGCCGATGCGCGGCTCGACCGCTGGATGACCGATGCGCTGGCCCGTCGCGTGCCGATAGGCAGAGGCGTCCCAGGCCGCGTCTGGGCCAGCGGGCAGCCGGTGTGGATTCGCGATACGGATTCACTCGAGGACTTTCCGCGCCGCGACATCGCCCGAGCGATGGCCCTGCGCCACGGCTTTGCCTTCCCTATCCGAGTCCACGGCTCGATTGCGGCCGTTTTGGAGCTGTTCGCGGCCAAGGTTCGCGACATCGACTCGGACCAGGCGCGATTCCTCGAAGGCGTTGGACATCAGCTGGGCTCGTTCATGGGGCGCATCGAGGCTCGCCATGACGTCGCGGTCGGCGAGGCAAGGAAGGGCGGCATCCTCAGCGCGGCGGTGGATGCCATCGTGTCGGCCGATCGCGGGGGGAGGATCCTCGAGTTCAATCGGGCTGCCGAGCAGCTGTTTGGGCTGGCCCGGGACGAGGTGCTGGGGCGGACCATCGCCGACATGCTCGTGCCAGACGATCTTGTGGCGGGCCACGTTGCCGGCTTGGCGCGCTACGTGGCGACCGGCGAAGCGCGCATCCTGGGCCAGCGCGTGCGCAGCTGGGCGAAGCGCGCCGATGGCTCGCGCCTGCCCATCGAACTCACCGTGACCGAGATTCGCCTGGAAGACGAGCCCATGTTCACCGCCTTCATCCGCGACATCAGGCGCGAGCGCGAGGCGGAAATAGCACGGGACCGGTTCCTCGAGATCCTGTCGCACGAATTGCGCACGCCGGTGACCTCCATCTTCGGCGGCGCGCAGGTGCTGGCCCGGCGGGCCCTCGATGACGGTCAGCGCGCCGAGCTGGTCCACGACATCAGTGCCGAAGCTGACCGCCTGTACCGGCTGGTCGAGGACCTGATCGTGCTCGCTCGCGCGGAGCGGGGCGCACTGGCCATCGCGCTCGAGCCGGTTCACCTCGAACGGGTGGCGGAAAGGGTCGTTCGCGACTTCCGCCTGCGCTGGCCAGGGATCGCCTTCGAGATGTCCGTCGACGGTGTCCGCGGGCCGGTCCAGGCCGACGAGACGTATGTCGAGCAGCTACTGCGCAACCTGCTCTCGAACGCCGTCAAGTACGGCGGCGAGGGAGGGGTCGTCGAGGTGTCGATCGACCACAGCGTCTCGGAGGCGCGCACGCGGGTCCTCGATCGCGGGCCGGGCGTGCATCCCTCGGATACAAGCCGGCTGTTCGAGATCGACTATCGCTCGCCGCTGACGCAGGGGATGGCCGAGGGCTCCGGCATCGGCCTCTTCGTGGCCCGTTGGCTTGCCGAGGGCATGGGCGGGCGCATCTGGACGGCACCCCGCGAAGGTGGCGGCAGCGAATTTGGCTTCGCCCTGCAGGCGGTGGACGCTGACGCCGGAATCGCGGAGCCGACAACCGCCGGTGCCGCGCCGGTGCTGGAGCCGCTGGAGCTGGAGCCGCGCTGAACGCGATGGCGGTCGCGGAGCCCACGACAATGCGTGGCGGGCGAACCAGCGTGCGATCGAGCCCCGCGACTATGTAGCGAGACAACAGCGGCTCGACGCCGCCGCGCTCAGCGCATGAACCGGCCGCGGCCCAGGTATCCCAGCACGACAAGCACGATGACGACGATCACGATGATCCAGAGCAGGTCCACGCAGCTCTCCTTCCCTTCCACTTCGGCGGGACGAAACGTCGCGCCGGGCACCAGCTTACTGGTCAACGACACCGCCGTGCACTGCGCCGCGTCTAGAGGTGCTCTGCTGGCAGCGACTCGCGCCCGCCGCATCTGCGCACGAATCAGGAAGCCGCCCCGGCGGTGAAGCCGGAGCGGCTTGGTCAGGGGATCGCTTACGCGGCGACGGGTGCGCCGTGGAAGAGAGCGAGGTGACCGATTGAGGTATTCACCAGGCGAACTCGATCGGCGATGTTGTCCTTGATCCAGCTGGCGGCCATGGCGGCCGACTGCTGAGCTTCGTCGCGAGATCTGGTGACGTGGGACGCCGACGTACGTGGGTATCGGATGGACCCGGTCGACGCCGAGATCGTCCTCCAGCGTTGGCCGACTCTGTAGGCGAGCGGTCAGGCGAGCGTACGATTTCGATCCCAGTACCGCGAACGGAGGTCAGCCCGATGGCCCACGTGCTATGCGTCCTGTACGACGACCCGGTCGACGGCTATCCCACCTCGTATCCGCGCGACGACATACCGAAGATCGAGCGCTACCCGGGCGGCCAGACGACGCCCACGCCAAAAGCGATCGACTTCACGCCGGGCCAACTGCTGGGTAGCGTGTCGGGCGAGCTGGGCCTGCGCCGCTTCCTCGAGGATGCCGGCCACCGGTTCACCGTGACGTCGGACAAGGACGGGCCCGACTCAGTCTTCGAGCGCGAGCTGCCCAGCGCCGATGTCGTCATCAGCCAGCCGTTCTGGCCCGCCTACCTGACCGCCGAGCGGATCGCCAAGGCCGATCGGCTGAAGCTGGCGATCACGGCCGGCATCGGATCCGACCACGTCAACCTGGCGGCGGCGATGGAGCGCGGCATCACCGTCGCCGAAGTCACCTACTGCAACAGCATCAGCGTGTCCGAGCACGTCGTGATGCTGATCCTCTCGCTGGTCCGCAATTACATCCCGTCGTACAGGACGGTCGTCGACGGCGGCTGGAACATTGCCGACTGTGCTGCGCGGGAATACGACCTCGAAGGCATGCAGGTGGGCACGGTCGGCGCCGGGCGGATCGGATCGGCTGTTCTGCGCCGGCTGAAGCCGTTCGATGTCGGGCTGCACTACACCGACCGCCACCGGCTGCCCGAGCTCGAGGCGGAGCTCGGCGTCAAGTGGCATCCCGACGCCCGCTCGCTCGTCGAGGTGTGCGACGTGGTGACGATCAACACGCCGCTCCACCCCGAGACCGAGCACCTGTTCGACGACGAGATGATCGAGGCGATGAAGCGCGGCGCGTACCTGGTCAACACGGCGCGGGGCAAGATCTGCGATCGCGACGCCGTCGTCCGCGGCCTCGAGAGCGGTCGACTCGCCGGCTACGCGGGCGATGTCTGGTTCCCCCAGCCGGCGCCGCGCGACCATCCCTGGCGATCGATGCCGTGGCACGGCATGACGCCGCACACCTCGGGCACGTCGCTATCCGCGCAGGCCCGCTATGCCGCGGGCACGCGGGAAATCCTGGAGTGTTGGCTCGAGGGCCGGCCGATCCGCGAGGAGTACCTGATCGTCGACGGCGGCAGACTCGCCGGCGCCGGTGCCCATTCCTACTCGGCTGGCGACGCCACCCGCGGCTCCGAGGAAGCGGCCCGCTTCACGCGTCCCTGATCGCCGGGCGGCACATCCGATCCGTCGATCGGCGTCTACGCGCAGCGCTAGGTTGTCGCGGCTGCACCGGGCCTTCGGTGGTCTTCTTCGGGCCAGTCGCAGTGCGAGCTCAGCTGCGACCCGCTGGAGTGGACGGTTATCGCTCTTAGCGCTCTATCTATTACGTTGGTTCCTGGCAACTTCTTCCCCTGCTTCCTTCCATATCTTCTTGAGTTTCGGCCACGTATCCCACTTGAACCAGAGAAGGCCGAAGATAGCGAGACCAAACGCTGGCGAGACGATAGCGAGAGCACCGATGATGAAGAAGAGGAAGATGCCTACTATCCACCATCCGAGGTTTACGTCTGTTATATCTTCTACGTGTCCATACCAGTGATGCCTGTCATAGCTGCTGTAGTTGAGATAGCGGCTGTCAGCGTAAGGAGCTTCTACGTAGAACTCCTCCACCGGATGGTTATGCTCTTCCGCCATCGTTAGCTCTCCTTGAGCTTCCCACATAACCTACATAAGCCGACACCCTATGAGCGCGCTCGTGCGACTTGCACTCTCGCTCGACGAGCGGAAGGTCGCGGTTGATCAGAGATGCATCCGTGCCCACAGGCAGAGTGTCGGACAAGGCTGTGACACGTTGTGTGGCACGAGTCCGGCGGCACGGACGTCTCGCGACAGGGCTAGCCAGAGCCGGCGGACGTCCCCGCTGCCGGCGCGCGGCGCCATGCGAAGAGCCGCGTCGAGCGAGCGTCTGACCACACCAGGCCCATTGAGTCAGGGATTGGTGAGTCGGCGACCGTCAGCGCGTTGACCCAGGCGCGCGACGACGACGGAAACGCGTTCGTGAAGACTTCCGGGTATCGGGCGAGGAGCTCGCGATTGCGACGCGTGTCGCGCACGACCCAGCACGCGGCGATGCGGTAGCGCGGCCGGTCCCCGCCGACTGCGACTGCCAGTTGTTCCGCTTCGGCGATCTTGCGCCGGGTGCTCCGGACGCTCTCGTTGATGCTGCCGAACGAGTTCCAGCACTCGATGAGGATCAGCGCCCGGCGACTGTCGTCGCGCCAGCACACGTCGACGGAGCGCGTGGGGTCGGACGGCCGGGTCGGCAGCTCGAACGTCCGCGTCACCCCCAGGTGACGCCCCAATCTCAGCAGCAGCTCCTGCATGGCAAGGTGGCCGGCGTCGGCCGGCTGCTCATGAGCGTCTCTTGCGAAGTCGAGTCGCAGCGGCAACTCGAGCGCGTGGCTGAGTGCGAACCATGTCCAAGGCGGCACGCCGCCACCGCCTCCTGCCTCGAGCTGGGCGATGCGCGATCGACTGAGGCCGACCTTCGCCGCGAGGTGGCGCTGGCTCCATTTCCGCCGCAGACGTGCTTCGCGCACCTGCTGGCCGAGCTTCGCTACGACGGTTCGGGCGAGTCGTCGGCCGACGATGACGGCTTCGAGCCGCAGCCGTGAGCGGTTGACGCGTGGCATCTTCGCCTCCCTCGGCGGGTGGCGGTGCGTTGGTTCGTGGCGGCCGGGCGGGTGCTAACGGGCGGGTGTTAATAGCATTGTCAGGTCCAGCGCTTACGGCCGACTTATTCGCTCGATGGCCGGATGCCGACGCGGAAACGCGCGCGTCGGCGAGTGCCGGAGCCACGAGTCACGCTCGGGGGGCGCGGGCGGATGGGGTGGTGGCGCGTCCCGGCGGCGGCGAGGCGGCGGTAGGACGGCCGATGTCCGAATCCCATTAACACCTCGGCGGGGACACTTCGGTGAGGCCATCTCTGCGAGCGACTCGCTCTGCACTTGGATGGCGACTCGCTCTGCACCTCGATCAGGGGAGCGCCGGCAGGATGTCGCCGGGGACGCGGATCAGCTCGCCCACGCGCTGGATCCAGATGTCAAGGCCATGAAAGGTGACCACGCGGCCGGCTGTTGTATAGCAGCCGCTATCGCATGCTATCGTATACGAGTGCTCGTGGACGCGAGTCCCCTCATCTACCTGGCCAAGCTCGATGCGCTCGACGTCTTTACCAACAGCGGCCACCTCTGTCGGATTACGCCGGAAGTTGAGCGGGAGACAGCGCGCGCCGGCCTGTCCTATGAGCACCCCGACGCTCTCGTCGTTGCCGACGCGATCCGGTCGGGGCTGCTGGTGCGCACGGAGCTCACGCCCGACGAAATGGCGGTCGCCCGACGCCTGGAGCACGAGGCGGGCGGCGTCGACCGCGGCGAGGCGGAGGTACTCGCGGCGGCCACCAGTCGGGCTGAGCCGGCCCTTCTCTTCGAGCGCCGGGCAACGCGCCTCGCTCGTTCGATGGGCATCGACACGTGGAGCCCTGTCCGCCTGCTCTTCGCCGGCACGCGAAGCCCGGTCGAGCTTCGCGAACGGGTGGGTGCCTTCGGGCGCCTGGTGAACATGCGGCTCGTAGATGTGCAAAAGCTTCTCAACCTGATCCAGGACGGTGCCCAATGATCGATCGACAGCAGGTAAATCTCCGCCTCGAGCGGGAGATAGTCGAGGCGCTCGACGACCTCGCCCGGACCGAGCACGTCGATAGGACTGAGGTCGCAAGGCGGATCCTGGTCGACGGAATCGCGCGCACGAGGGCCGATCGCGCCGTACGCGACTATGCAGCTGGGCGCGTGACGGCGTGGAAGGCAGCACGCGATGCCGGCGTCTCCCTATACGAGATGCTGGACCGGATCCACGAGGCGGGCATCCCATACGAGCTCGACCCGGATGAGGTGAAGCGGCTCGCCTTTCCAGGCCAGTCGGGCTCGCGGCGCATCGCCGAGGGCCGCTCGGAGTACGCGATGAGTTCGGCCACCCGGGAAGCGGAGGCGGACATCGACGAGCTCCGGCAGAGGTATCGGCCGACGAGCGTGCGCGTCCTCTTCGTCGGTGAGTCCTCGCCGGCCCACGGTACCCACTTCTACCGCGCCAACTCGAACCTCTACCGTGCCACGCGGGCGGCGTTCGCCCGCGCGCTCGGCGCGGATGCGGTTCCAACGGGCGAAGCCTTCCTCCGGTTCTTCCGTGACGGTGGATTCTGGCTCGTTGACCTGGCCGACCGGCCCGTCAATCGGCTCCCGGGTCAGGAGCGCCGGGACGTCGTGCAGCAGGGCGTTGCCGCCCTCGCGGAAACGATCCGACGAGAGCGGCCGGCCCATGTCGTCACCGTCAAGCGCGACATCGTCGACCACGTGGCGGAAGCGATCTCACTCGCCGGCGAACCGTATCCATCGCTGCACTCGCTGCCGTTTCCCGTTCGGCAGTGGGCGCGCGCCTACGAGGACCAGCTGGCCACCTTGCTGCGCGAGTGGACCGAGGAAGGCGAGCCCGCGCTGCGATGACTTAAGGCTGCCCCGGCCAGCGCCGTACGAACGCCTCCTGATCATCGTTCTCGAGCGTTCCAGGCCGCGCCTCGCGGGTCAGGGCGATCGCCTCGTCGGCGCCGAGGCCGGCGTCGCGCAGGATGCAGGCGACGGCGGTCCCCGTTCGGCCTAGTCCGCCCATGCAGGCGACCGCGACCGACTTGCCGGCCTCCAAGCGTCGCTCGACGTCGGTCAGAGTCTGTCGGAAGCGGTGGGCGTCGATCGGCACGCCGCCGTCGGTGATCGGGTGGCGCAGCAGGTCGATGCCGTAGCCGGCCATCGCGCCGGCGATGTCGCGCACGCGCGCCCGCTCGAGCTCGTGGTCCTCGACGAGGAGCAGGAACGTGTCGACGGCGTGCTGCTCGCGTAGCCACATGACGTCCGCCTCGAGCGCGCGCCAGTGAGGGCCGGCGATCCCGGGCGACCGCTTGCCGGGCAGGAACGTCATGCCCAGCCGACCACTGGCGGCGCGCAACCCGGGCACGCGCGCCAGATCGACCCAGTCGACGCGGATGTCGTCGGTCGAGTACTCGGCGCTCCGCAGCAGTCGGCCGACCAGCGGCCAGACGAGACGCTTGCCGCGCATGCCGGCCAGCCAGTCGGCCGGGATACCGTCGATGCCCCAGTGGATGCCGGCCAGCCCACCACAGATCGCCGCCGTCGTGTCCGTGTCGTTGCCGTAGGCGACCGCCCGGCGCACCGTGTCGGCGTAGGAGTCGGCGCCGGCGAAAGCGTCCCACGCCGACCAGAAGCTGTCCCACACGCGCCCCCGGCCGCCGCGCTCGGTGTAGCCCTCGAGGTGGTCGAGGGCGGCGAGGTGGTCGGCCGACCAATTCGACCGGTACAGCTCGCGCAGCTCGGTGCGCGCGTCGGCCAGCGCGCGCGGCCGACCTGCTTCTCCGCCCAGCAGGCGCCGCGCGACGAGGGCGTACAGCGCGCAGGCCACGTCAGCGACCCGGTGGCCGTGAGTGACGCGCGAGGCGCGGTGGGCCCGGTCGACCAGCTGCGCCGCCGGTATGTCGCGCTCGACCAGCGCGAGCGGCAGGATGCGCATCAGCGAGCCGTTGCCGGCAGCATCCGGGGCGCCGGCCTTCTCGGGCGGTGTGCCGCGCTCGATCGCTTGCAGCGCCGCAGCCGTGGCATTGCCGACGTCGAAGCGGCCCTCGCCGTCCGGCGTGTATGCACCGTCGCGGTACCAGGCCAGCGCGTGGCGGGCCTGGTCGGTCGTGCCGAAGCCCTTTTCGAGCAGCGAATCGAGCAATGCGAGCATCAGCGCGCCGTCGTCGCTCCACGTTCCCGGCGGCTTGCCGTGGCTGCCGCTGGCGCCGAACTGCACGTGCTCCGGCGGCCGCGGCCCCTGCCCCTCGTACGGCACGCCGACCGCGTCGCCGACGAGGTGGCCCCAGACGGCGCCGGCGAGCCTATCGGCGAGCGATGGCTCGTTCACTCTTCATGGCCTCACGCCGTTAGAGTCAGGCACCGCGAGGACCGCGATGCCAAGCGCCCTCGCAACCGTGGCCAGCCCCGGATCGGTTGTGGCGACGTCGGTTCCCAGCTGGATCGCCGTGGCCAGACAGACGCAGTCGGCGAGCGACAGCGGAGCGGCCTCACGGCGGTAGTGGGTCGCACGAATGGCGGCCGCTCGCCGGGCGGCGACGAGCCACAGTGGTTCAACTTGCAGGCCACCGACGATCAGCCAGTCGATCCGGTCGCGCACCTCAACGGCTTCCCAGCCACCCTGCCGTTGGAGCTTGAACGCGACTTCGGCAAGGTTGAGCGCGGAGATCGACGGTGGTGGCTTGCCGCGCAGCAGGTTCTCGACGACCGGCCGGCCCGGTTCATCGTGCAGGGCGCCGAGCAGGGCCGAAGCGTCGAGAACCGTCAACTACGCCCCCACTTGCGCTCCTCTGCCTCCATCTCCTCCTCACGGAACTGGCGCGTCATCTCGTTGACCGTCATCTTCGACCCGGCAAACGAGCCCAGCGCGGCTCCGATCGGATCGTCGGGGATGGGCCTGATGCTCAGCGAGCCGCCGAGGTCCTCGACGATGACATTGCGCGTACCCCAGCGGCGCCGCACATCGGCCGGTACCTGAACCTGGCCGCCTCTTGAGATCTGCGTGAGTTTCATGAAGGCAGCCTAGTTGTCATGACAGCGCGCGGTCAAGAGCGGCTTGGTACGGCCGGGGCCTCCTTCCCGACCGGCGACGCCGCCGCATCGGCACCGCGCTCGAGCCGGGCGGCGAAGCCCGCTGCACCCATCGCGGCAAAGATCGCCTCGGCCTCGGCCCGCCCGGCCAGCGCATCGGCGTCCTGCGCGCCGAGCAACCTCGCCCGCTCGAGGAGCGCCAGTGCAAGGTCGAAGCGCAGGTCGGCCTGGCGCCACTCGTCGATCACTCGCCGGTAAGCCTGCCGTCCCTCCTCGACGCGGCCCTCGAGCACCATCATTACGGCCTCGATCGTGCGCCACGACCGCTCGAGCCAGGCCGCCGCGAACCGGTTCTCGTCGTACCAGCTGGCGTCGTTGCGGAGAGCGGCAAGGTCGCGCACCATCACCGCGGCATGGCCGGCGACGACGAACGCATACGCGGCCGCGCCGCCTGCATACGCCTCTCGTGCCTCGACCGCCAGGCGACGCGCGGTCAACAGGTCGCCCTCCGCGAACGCCACCGCGGCCTGCGTCCCGAGCCACTCGCCACGATCCTGGGCCGAGGTCGAGCCGGCCACCCGCTCCTCGACCAGCGCCATGCGCGAGCTCGTCCCCTCGCGATCGCCGCGCAGTGCTGCGGCAATCGCGGCCGCGGCGTGGACGAAGCTGGCGAGCGACGTTTGAGCACTCGTGATCTCACCCTCGAGCTCGAAGACGGTATCGAGGTCGCCGATGACCAGCGCCGCACCGGCGCCATTGCTGGCCGCCATCGCCGCCGCCAAGGCCAGGCCGTACTGACGGGCGATGGCCATGCCTTCGCGCGAGATGCGAAGCGATTCGTGCGGGTCGTCGGTAAAGACGTATGAGCTGAGGTTGTAGCGGGCCCGCAGACGGGCGAACAACTCGTCCTCGCCGTCGGCCAGCGCCATCACGCCGTACAGCAGCGCAATGCCTTCGCGCACGCGGCCGACCTGGGACAGTGCCCACGACTTGGTGATCAACAGCTGAAGGGTCGTCCCGCGCGCGTCCGGGAACTCGAGCCGCTCGCTGGCGTATCGGCGCAGGCGCTCGGCCACCTCGAGTGCACTGTCGATCGCTGCGAGCGCCGCTTGGCCCTCGCCGCGGAAGAGGTGGCCGCGGGCGAGCTGGCCGCGCAGGTCGACCGACGCTCGCTCCGCATGGGGCGGCAACGCCGCCAGCGCGTTCTCGAGCAGCTCCATCGCCTCGTCGATGCGCGATGTCTCGAGCAACCAACCCCCGAACACCGCCTTCGCCTCCGCGGCGCGCTCGTGCTCGCCGCGCTCCTCGAGCGAGGCGACGGCCGCCAGGATGTGACGCTCCCCGCGCTCGAGCTCGCCGCTGACCGTTGCCGAGTCAAATGCGCGCTGGCGCAGCTCGTCGAGCTCGGCGGGGTCGAAGGTGACGGCCATCGCCCGCTCGTAGTAGTCGAGCGCCTGCTGGTGCGAGTGCAGCCGGGCCGCGCGATGGGCGGCCGCGCGGAGGGCGACTCTTGCCTGGGCGGCGACCGCGGCACCCTCCTCGCCCTCCGGCGCAGCGCGGAAGGCCTCGGCGTAGTGGGTCGCGCGCACGCCGGCCAGCTCGTCGTCATCGAGCGTCTCGTAGAAGTGCGCCGCGGCGAGGTGGTGCGCGCGCCGCTCGCGCTTCGAGAGCGTCGAGTAAGCGACCTCGCGGATGAGGCCCTGGCGGAAGATGTACTGGCCGCGCTCCGGCGAGCGGGGATCCGTTTCCAAGCCGACGAGCTCCTTGTGCGCGAGCGCGCGCAGGCGTGTGCCGACCTCGTCCTCCGGCCGTCCGGCGAGCGCGGCCAACGCGTTGACGGAGAAGGCAAGGCCGAGCACCGCCGCGTCCTGCAGCAGTGCCCGGTCGTCGGCGCTCAGCGCATCCAGCCGCGAAGCGATCAACGCGCGCAGCGTTGGCGGGACATCGAGCGCCGGCAGCTCGCCAACAAGCTCGTAGACATCGCCTCGGCGAACCAGCTGCCCGCCGTCGACGAGGGCGCGCACCATCTCGACCGCATACAGCGGCACTCCCTCGGCCCGCTCGACGATGCGCGCCATGTCGTCGTCCCGAAGCGTTGGCACCAACCCGCCGAGCAGCGTGGCCATCGCTTCGTCGGACAGCGGCTCGAGGTGGAGCGCGATCATCTGTCGGTGGCCCATGCCGAAGTTGGGTCGCCGGTCGAGCAGCTCGGGCCGGGCGAGGGTGATGATCACGATCGGCCGATCGCGCGCCCAGTCGAGCAGGTGCTCGATGAAGTCGAGCAGCCCATCGTCGGCCCACTGCAGGTCCTCGAAGGCGAGGATGGTCGGCCCTCTGTCCGCCACCCGCTCGAAGAACGCTCGCCAGGCGCTGAACAGCTGCTCGCGAGCGGTCCAGTCGGCCTCCTCGATGCCAAGCAGTGCACCCAGCGCCGGCTCGAGCGAGCGCCGGGCGTCGGCGTCGGGGACGAACTCGACGAGCGCCGCGCTCAGCTTCTCGCGCGTTGCCACCTCGTCTTCGCCCTCGGCGATCCGTGCGCGGCGGCGGACCATCTCGCCCAACGCCCAGAAGGCGATGCCCTCGCCGTAGGACGGCGATCGGCCGCGATGCCAGTAGTAGATGTTCGGCCCGGCCAGACCATCGAGGTACTTCTCGAGCTCCCAGATCAGCCGGCTCTTGCCGATCCCAGCTTGGCCGGTAATCGCGACCATGCGCAGCTTGCGGTCCCGCTCGGCGGCGTGTACCTGGTCCTTGAGCAGGCGAAGCTCCTCGTCGCGGCCGACGAAGGGCGGCTCCAGGCCCTCTTCGCGCCCCTCGCCGCCCACGCGCGCCACCACGCGCAGCGCGCGCCACGCGGCTACCGGCGCCAGCTTGCCCTTCAGCACCTGCTCGCCGGCGGGCTCGTAGGCAATCGCCGCGCTCGTTGCCTGGTAGGTTGCTTCGCCGACGAGAACCGAGCCGGGCGGCGCAACCGACTGCAACCGCGACGCGGTGTTGACCAGGTCGCCGGCGACCATCCCCTCGCCCACGCGGCCCGGCGTCACCGCCGCCTCACCGGTGAGCACACCGGCGCGC
>JALYGJ010000027.1 GCA_030777155.1 Chloroflexota bacterium
GATCCTTCCCGGCCCGCCGGCGCGACGCCAGGACCTGCTCGCCCGCCTGCCGCAAGGCCCTCAGCCGCGCGCGGAGCTCAGCGCGATGATCGACCAGGCCTACGCCGACGCCTGGCGCCGCCGCCTCGAGCGCTTCCGGCCCGCGCTCGAGGACCCGAAGGTCGTCCGCCGCGTGCGCCAGATCAGCGCCGCGACGCTGCGCGCGACCAGGTACGTCGGAACGCCGCGCCACCGGCTGTACGTCTTCGGCATCCGCCGCCGCCTCGCCGAGCTCACCGCCGACACGGCCGTCCGCTACGGGCTGCTGGCCGAGATGCGCACGCTGGGCCAGCTGCTCGAGCACGCCGCCTTCGGCGACTTCGTCGAGGTGCGCGTCCAGCCTCCCGAGCCCGACTTGCAATCGCCGAATCGACCGGCGTAGACTCCCGGCCAACCTCGAGATCACGTCGAGGCTCCTTCGGGACTCGCACGGCCGGTGAACCTGGCGGACACGCCGGCTGCAAGCCGGCCGGGGCGGGCATCGCGAATAGCAGCGCAACCGCGAACCTTCCGGAACCCTCCCGGATCCGACGGCTGACACCTGGCGGATCGGGCGGCGACCTGGCGGCAGTAGGGCCAAGCGAAGCACTCAACCGACGCCAACTGTCGGCTGGTCCTTCCCTTGGCCGGCCGGCCAAGGAACCCGGGAGGTCTTTCAATGCGACGCGACCAGTGGCTCATCGGCCACCGCCGCAACGGCGACCCGATCTACGCAATGGCGGGCGGCGACGCCGCGCCGGCCGAGTACGCGCAGCGCGCCGATGCTGCGCTCAACGAGCTCGAGCAGCTGACGGATGATCTGCGCGAGCAGCTGCGCAACACACGCGCCCCGTCGAAGGCCAGGGCGATCCTCGGCGGTGCCAAAGCCGACGACGACGTCGCGATCGAAGACCGTTTCTTTCTCGCCGTCGCGATGGCGCGCAGCCGCGATGCCGAGACGCAGCAGGCGGGCAAGGCGATGCTCGCCGAGATGGGCGTGGGCTACGTCGGGCAGGCGCCCGGCAAGGCCGTCCTCGGCGAGAGCGGCAAGGCCGTGCTCGGCGACACGGGCACGACCGGCGGTTACATCGTGCCGGCCAACCGCGTGGCAGACATCGTCGAGGCCTCGAAGCAGGCGTCGCCTGTCCGCGACCTGCTCGACGTCGTCGAGGTCACCCTGGGCGCCGGCGTCGAGATCCCCGTCGAGGGCGCAGTCCCGCAGCGCGCCACGATCGTCGGCCGCGGCCAGACCAAGCCGAACGAGAACGTCAGCCTCAGCAACTACACCGCGACGATGTACACGCTCGCGCGGATCATCGACGGCGCCAACCAGTGGCTGCGCCAGTCGGGCGGGCGGGGCGAGCAGGTGATCCGCAGGCGCCTCGGCCGTGCCTTCGCGCTCGGCGAGACGTACTACGTGCTCGAGGGATCCGGCTCGAGCGAGCCGACCGGGATCCTGACCGCGGTGGCGGCCGTCGGCGCGACGTACGACACGGCGCACACGCCGAGCGACACGACCGTCGCCGGATCGGTCCGGGCAGCGTTCGCCAAGATGATCGAGGCGCTCGCGCGGCGCGGCCGCGACGCCGACGCGATCCTGTGCAACCCAGGAATCTTCGCCCGCGCCGCGCTGCAGGGCACCGACGAGGCGGGCTTCTTCACCGACGGGAACCTCGGCTCGATCGGGCTGCCCAACGTGAAGATCGCGACGAGCACCGCCGTGCCGCTCGCGACGGCGATCGCGGGCGAGTGGGGCACGACCGAGTTCTACGTCGGCGAGGACTATCGCGTCGACTCGTCGAGCGAGGCGGGCGATCGCTGGGACAAGAACCTCACCGGCTTCCGGGCCGAGCTGGAGATCGGGTTCAACGCGCTGCCGCACGTGCTGGCCGGCAAGTTCCAGATCTGCGACTCGGTCATCTCGACGTAGCCCACCGGCAGCCTGAGAGGCAGGGGGCCAGGTCGCCGCTGGTGCGGCAGCCTGGCGCCCGGGAACGGAGGCGCTCGAATGGGTGGAGGCACTGAGCAGGGCCCGTGGGCTTAGCGGAGCAGCCGCAGCTCGTCGTCAAGCTGTCGCTCCAAGGACGGTCTCTCGCGCGGCGTCGTCGCCGTGCCAGGTAACGTTTGCGCCAGTCGGGCTACTGCACCCGAAACGCGGCCGGCGACGCTCCGCGCGTTGCAGCGCCTCATCAGTCACACGGTGCGGTACGAGTCAGCGCGCCGCCTCGCGTTCGACGAGAAATAGAAGGCGCGGCCTGCGAGACTTGCCATGGCAGCGCGAAGTCCACTCACGCGAGGCGGGCGATATGGTCACACTCCGGGAGCTCTTAGGGAAGGGTTACTTCCCGAAGGAGCTCCCCAACCCGTTCACCACTCGTTCGTATGCCGCCTCGTTGGCCGGAGCTACGCCGGCGCCATTTGCCGTGGCGCGTTACGAGACTTGGCTCTGTCGACACGGCTTGGCCCGACCAGCCATGCTCAACAGGACGCTCGGAATTCCGCATCCCCTGCACTATTACCGCCTAGCAGACGCCGTAGCGGCGAACTGGCCTGCGATCGAGACGGTGATCCAAGGGTCGAAGCTCAGCTTATCGGCACCGGGTCCGGACCCTCATGGCGTACGCGCTCTCGTGCCCTCGGCGCTGAGCGACGCGATGGATGAGCGTACTCGTCACCGTGCTCACGCACGGTACATCGTCAAGGCAGACGTGAGCAGATGCTATCCATCGATCTACACCCACTCGATTCCGTGGGCCGCTCATTCGAAGCCGATCGCGAAGGCGCTTACCACGAGCAGGAATCTGTACGGCAATGATCTTGATCGCCATGTACGAAATGCGCAAGGCAAGCAGACGATTGGGATTCCCGTCGGTCCCGACACATCATTCGCGATCGCGGAGATGGTCCTAAGCGCGGCGGACCAACTCCTTCTCAAGTCGTCGCGAAGAGCGCATGGCTTTCGGCTATACGATGACTACGAGCTCTACGCCGCGTCGTCCAACGAGGCGAACAAGCTCCTTCTTGCTCTCGAGGAAGCGCTGGCCGAATACGAGCTGGCGATCAATCCCCACAAAGTCGCAATCGACACGCTGCCCCAGCCGCTCGAGGCTGACTGGCGCTCAAGGATCAGGTCGGTTCCGTATCGGCGAGGAACGCCCATGGCGGAGCGTTCCGACCTGACGCTCCTCTTCGACACATCGTTTCGCGCGGCGGCAGCGAACCGCCACGATAGCGTCCTTGCGTATGCGCTCGGTCGATTCATATCTCAGAACTACGAGGAGCGGAAGCGGATACGGCACCCCGAGAACTGGAAGCATTTCCAGCGGCTGGCTTTGCAGGCCGCCATTGCGGAGCCGGGTGTGCTCGCCAAGGTCGCACATATCCTGCATTGGGAGAAAGCCCGGGGGCGGCCAATCGAAGTCCTGGCTTCCGAAACCGTCAACGCAATCGCTCTCGAGGCTGCAACACGCGGGTTTGCGAGCGAAGTCGCCTGGGCCATCTGGACAGCCATTTCCCTCGGGTTGAAGATTGCGGCTCGGCCGGCGCGCGCGATCTCACGCATGGGTGATGACGTTGTCGCCCTGCTCACTCTTCATGCCAGGGATCTTGGCATCATTGGGCCCGGGTTTGATGCCACACTCTGGCAAAGCTGGATGACCGGTGCTCAGTTGCATGCCGAACACTGGCTTCTCGCGTACGAGGCCTATGAGCACGGCTGGCTAACAAGTGCGACCGGTCGCGACTACATTGCGTCCGATGCTCTCGCCTCACATATGCGCGGGGCCGGCGTGCGGTTCTACGACGACACGGCCTCCCTTCCCGCACCGCCAGCCACCAAAGTCGCCCCGGCCGTTAGCAAGTCGCGCCGGGATGTTGCCGCTTCGTCTACTCGCAGGCTAGACACGGCCGACGTGGTACCCGAGGAGGCGGACGAGGAGGAGTGGGCGCCTGCCGGGTATTAGAGTCGAATACTCGGGGACCGCCTAGACGTTGTCCCCGATGGAATCGGCAAACAGAACGGTCACGAGCAGGAAACCGCCGCAAGCGACCGAGACCGTCAAGAGCCCGTCGGCGAGCGTCCGCGAGCGCCCACGGTCTCCGAGCGAAACGGCCGCCCGGGTCGCCAGTGCTGCGAAGACGAGCATGCCGATCCGGCTGGTGCGCAGCGACTAGACGCCGATCCACTCCCAACGATCGCGCACCGACTTCGTAACCCACGGCCGCAACGTCGCTGCCCGCGCGCTGCGGGAGTTCGACGAGCTCGGCGATGACCTCGAGGAATACAGGGCCTGGGAGGAGGGACGTATGCCGCGGGCTCCGCCTGCGGCATACGTCCCTTGTCCCGACTGCGACGCACCTGTGTCGAAGACGGAGCGTCGCTCGCAAGTGCAAGACCGACTTAGAGACCTGCAAGGAATGCGGCGGCCTCATCCCGTCCTCCGAGATGGTCTCCCGCTACTGCGGCACTTGAGTATTACGACGACGAATTCACGCATCCCGAGCGTCGTGCCGCGTTAGCTGGCACACGCACGCCGTACACTGAGGCACATGAGGGACAGCAACCGGCGCCGACGGATCCTGGTCAACGGGGAGGAGTTCCAAACCGACCAGGCCCTACGGGATGCGGTGGTGGCAGCCGGGTACCGGCTCGACGCGAAGGTCCGCCTGGCCGACGCGCTGCCCATCGACGGGTCTGGCCTTTCCCCCCGGCAGTACGGCTTCGCCATGCGATCGCACTTCGATTGGGTGATCTCCGACGCTGAAACGACCGAGCCTGAGTTCGCTGTCGAGTTCGACGGCCCGAGCCACGAGGCAGAGGAGTCGCGCGCCCGCGACGCGTTGAAGGACGAGATTTGCGAGCGACTGGACTTGCCGCTTCTGCGCATCGGCCGAGTAGTGCTGCGCCCGTTCCGCGAGCGGACGATCCTCGCCGTGCTGATCAACGCATGGTCGTTTTACAAAGCCTTCGCTGAGGCCCAGGACAGCGGCATCCTCCCACTCGACGAGCCGTACGACCCGTACATGAGCCTCGACGGGCACTACGAGGGTAACCAGCTGATCATCGAGCAACGGTTCAACATCGCGCAACCGGCCGAGCAGCTCCTGTGGAAACTTCGTCGAAGCGACGAGATCGTCGCGTGGCGCGACGCGAAGCGGCCGACGCGGGGGAACATCGAGGCGTACGCTTGGGCGTACTTACGCGACGGCGGCGCGGTGCTGGGCGAGGCGCTCGTCCGGCAGTGCAGTTTTCCTGCATTCCTCGACTTCGATCTCGCCGGCGACCTTGCAACGATGGCGCTCGGCGACCGACTCCAGCAATACCTCGAAGGCGACCTGTCGGTGCGCGTATCCGAGACCGCGTTGGCGACGCGCATCCCCGAGCCGTTTGCGAAGCTCGAAACCCACTTCAGCATCCACGACATGCCTGGCTGGAGCTTCGGCGCCGCCGGTTGACATTGAGGCAACTCGAGGCGGCCTACGACGAGGTCCTGACCGCCACACCGCCCGGCTGGTACGTCGGCCGACCGATGTTCCACGACGAGCGCACCGAGTGGCAGATGTACGCCTTCGACCAGTCTGAGCGGGCGGTGGTCGGCCGGCGGAGGCGCGAGTGGACCGCCGTCGGTCCAACCGAGCTGGGAGTCGTGCTGGAGATGGCGCGCTGCCTTCGCGAGATAAGCGAGGGTCGCTGGCCCAAGTGAAGACCCAAGTTGTGCGATTCGCTGTCGGGCGGCCCGAGGGGCCGATGTCGACGATCTTCCGGGCTTGGGCGCGTCACAGCGACGCCTATCTATCGGCGCGCCCGATTGCGCACACCATCAAAGTTAGCTTCCATGAGCACGGCGGGTGGCGCATGGCATTGACCCGGGAGCATGTCGAGCGGGGATCGCCTTTCCTAATGCCGGGTGCCGATAGAGCGTCGCAGGTGTGGAAACGCCCTCCTGAAATCGAGCCAGGATGGACCTCGGCTCTTCTCATAATCGTTCCGGCGACTCAGCTCGGACGCGCGCCCGATCGCGACATCAGCCGCGTCCCGGTCGTATGGCACCGCGACCCTGGAGAGGGCATAGAGACCCGTTACTGGGTGCTGTTCGCGGCGCCGTCCGTCAGACCTGAGGGCGGATGGCCGGGCAGATACTCGATGGGTACCGAACAGGTAGGCCGCCTCGATCTCGCGAACGGCGAGACCGTCTGGATCGTGTGTCATGACGCTCCGTCAACGCTCGAGTCATTCCTCACGAATCAGAAGCCTCTAATGAGCGCCGACGCGCCGCACGCCCGGCTGGCGTATGGGCAGCCTGGAACAGTCCTACGGGGATACATGTTTGGAACCCTCGAAAACGGAACCCGAGTCTGGTTGGACCTCAACTTCGACGATCCATCGCTGTGGACTCAAAACAGTGAACGTGCCGGAGATTAGTCCGGGACTAACTGCGCACTAAGAGGCTGCGCACTACCGGACCGAGTTGGTCGCCGGGCGCTCCAGATCAGGCCGGGCGGCGTAAGAAAGACTACCGCCGAGCCGGGGCCGTGCCGCTGCGTGCTGTGCCTGGCGCTGCTCGAGCTCGCCGCGTCTGCCGAGCGCGGGTCGCGCCGCGAGCGGGAGGCCGACACTGATCGGCGAGGCGAGCAGGGGCGAGTTCCACACCAGCAACAGCCGCCGCGTAACTTCGTGGATAGAAGCGGTCGATAACTCCGTAGCCACCCGCGCAGCGCTCGACCTACCCTTCGCGCGTTATGCCGGACCTTGAGCGCCTGCAGTCGACTCTGGACGACGTCGCGAACATGGTCGAGTGGGCGGTCAGGTGGCTCGAAGTCCTCGAGGACGAGGTCTCCTTCGCCGACGACAGCGACCGCCCGCTGCTTGAGGCTGACGCCAAGCGCCTCCGTGCCGTCGCGGACGCACTCCTTCCCGATCGAGTGCGCGATCCGGCATCGGGCCGCCGGTGGTACCTCGCACCTGACGACGCCCAACTACGCGCGGCGTCGATCGACAAGGCGCTAGACGACGCTGATTCAGAAGTCGAGCAGGTCCTCGCCCACCTGGCAGAGCGACGGCGAGCCGCCCGCGAGCGGGAGGCACGCAGGAAGGAGCGAGAACGGGAACGCGATGAGCTCCTCCGCCATCAGCGCGCCCTCGTCACCGGTTACCTTCGCGACCGCGGCCCATGTACGATCGCTCAGATCGCCGAGGGGACGGGCCTGTCAAAGACGGCGGCGAAGATCGCGGCGGACGATGTCGCACGGCGCGGAAGGGACCAACGCTACCGACTGCCGTAGTGGCGGTCGGCGTCGCGGGCCCGGGCCATCTACACTCCGCGCCGTGAGCGCGTCCATCGGGCGATCGCCGCAGCCGCAGCTCTTGCACCGCTCCGAGCTCGTCGACCAGGCCGCTGTCCGTGCCTTCTGGCGCCTGGCCGCGTACCTCGAGGCCGAGCGGCCGCTCCCCGGTCTTCTCAGGCGCGCACACCGCGACCTATCGGAAGCCGTCGCGGAGATAGAGACGCACGGCGAGACGGCACCCGGCAGGCGGCAACCATGAGGCTCGCTCGCGATCCGGGCTGGAAACAAATCGCCGACGACGCCTGGCGGCTCGAGCGGGACGAGTACGCCGTGGAGCTGAGCCGCGCGACGGCCGAGGATGCAGCTGACAGGTACACCATGACCGTCTACCGCGGCCCGCGCGTGCTCTTCGACGAGCTGACGCAGGCGACGGCCAATCGCGACTGGGCGATGAACGGCGCCGAGAACCTCCTAGCGGACGTGATGGAGGCCCTCGCCGACCAGCCCGCTGACGAGCACGAATAGAGCAGGTGATTGAGCGGGTTTCGCTCAATCTCTCGTGAGGGAAGCGCTACGCGATACGCGTACGTGACTTAAGAGTCAGCTGCTCTACCATTGAGCTAGCGGCCCACGCTCGCGAGCGATTCTAGCCGCAGAGGGGCAAGCCTGCCAAGCGGCCGTCCGTCGTCGTGGACTACCAAGCGACCGCCGAAGGGCCGTTCCGACGGCGCTGCCGGTCGAACCGTCTGATCCGCCAGACCGATCGGCCGCTGAGGCCCTGTTCCGGGCCGTTTGCCGGTCGTTTCGTATGCGTTGTCGACGGCCGCGCGCGGCGGTCCTTAAGCGACCAGGAACGAGCGCGAAACTACGCTGAGCATGCTCACTGTGTTGCCGCTTACGAGGTCCTCCTCGCCTTCGCTCGGGCTGGTCGGTTCGGACGGCAACACGATGACGTCCTTGACGCTGACCGTCGTTCCGCGCACCGTCACGCGCTCCGTCTGGCCGTCGATCGTCACGTCGACCTGGTAACCGTCGCTCCAGCGCTGGACGATGCGCGCCTTGATGTCGGTGCTGCCGCGGAATGGCACGAGCAGGGTGAGATAGCGGGCCGACGTGCCACGGCGGATACGCTCGACGCTCGGCGCCGCGACGACCTTCTTGTACTCGTAGGTCAGCCAACCCTGCGTCGGCGAGCTGCGACCAGTCACGACACGCGTCGCGGCCCCGCTGCTCAGCTCGATGATCTGGACGTTTCCATTCGGGCCGCGTGTCACCACCCTATTGCCGTCGACGAGCGGCTTGGCGTCCTCGGCCAGGTGCCACAGCTGGCGGAACGTCCGGTACTCGGTTGACGCGAGGCGGTCGTCGACCAGAACGTAGCGGCCCTGGCGCGAGTAGAGCACCGACCGCGTGTTGCTGACCCCGCTGTACCCGCCATTGCCCAGCAGGAAGAAGGCGCTTCGCTCGCCGAGCACGCGCGACATGGTCGTGCTCGTCGACCGGCGGTACGTGAGCCCATCGACGGTGACGACGTTGTGCGCGGACCGGCCGAGGAAGAACGGCGTCCAGGGCTTGGCACCCTGGAAGGAGTTCTTGCCGCTGTCGAGCAGCAGCCGCGAGCCGAGGCCGTAGAGCGTCAGCGCGCCGCCCTCGTCGTGGCCGTGGAAGGCGCGGCCGGCTCCGAAGCGGATGCTGAGCATCACCTCGTCCTCGTACGGCCTGTTCTCGCCCCAGCCAGAGCGGACGAAGGCGTAGCCGCGGCGGAAGATGGCATCGGTCGAGGACGGCTTCTGGCCCGACTCGCCCCGCGTCGCGGTGAACTCCGCCGGCGTCCCCGGGACGGCCAGTGCTGGCATGCGAAACGTGTTGCCGAGCATCTCGTAGTCGCCGTTGGGCAGGGTGGCGTGGGCGAGCAGGTTGGGCATCAGCACGACCCGGTGGAAGTACTCCGACTCTGGCTGCCCGCAGGCCAGCAACTCGTCGCGCGCCGCGCTGTAGATCGTGAAGTTGTACTGCTGGTACGCGATCGCCTGCTCGTTCGTCACGCCCTGTCCGTCAATGCTCGAACGCAGCAGCGACTCCATCCGACCGACGGCGAGATCGATCCAGTCCTGGCGACCGAGGAAGCAGCCCGCCTGAAGCAGACCACGGTTGGCGTTCAGGGCATGGTTGCCGACGCCGGTGTAGGAAGCGAGCCACGACCCGTGTGCCGCAACAGCCGGACGCAGCCAACTCTCGGCGGGCATGACGCTCGCCGCACGCACGAAGACGAACGTTCGCCACGCGACGGGATGGTCGTACCACGCCCAATTGGCGGCCGCGCCCTTCGGGTTGTCGGCCAGCCAGTCCCGGAACAGGAAGGCCGCGCGCTCGAGCAGCGCGTCGTCCCCATCGGCGCACCAGGCGGCAAGCAGATGCTCCACGTAGCGCAGCGACTGGTAGCGGATCAACCAGTACTTGTCGGAAAAGGGGTTCTCCCGCCAGGTCGGGTTGGCCGGCAGTTGCCAGGCCCGCAACGGCGGAATCGTCAGTTCGCCGTCGCTGTTGAGAACGAGCTTTTCCGATAGGTTCGCGTAGCGCGTACAGCCGGCCGGTTCGCCGACGACCGCCGGGGCGGCGCGGACGGTGGCGGGCAGGGTGGCCGTTAGCGCGAGGCCCAACACGAGCACGATGGGCAGCGACCGCCAGGCAGGACGGATGGTTCGCGTCCAGAGCGGGCGCTGATATGACAGTTTCAACTCGACCCTCGGGGCGTGCGCCGTGACGTGGCGGCGGTCACACCATACCGCACGATACCTCGTCTACCGATAGCCATGCTCTACCATCGCGGCATGAACGATCAGCAGCAGCCGGCCGGCGGCAAGCCCGGCGACGAACCATCCGAGGAGCACGACCGACAGCGTAGCGAGGAGCCGCGAAACGCGTACGACGACCCCGTCGACGATGCATCGGCCGACTCCTTCCCGGCGAGCGATCCGCCTTCGTTCACCGATTCGACGGCCACGCGCAGACCTGACGACCGCTGATCCGGTGGCTCTCGGGCACGCGAGCCCCGGTGACGCGCCGCGATGATGACGGCTGAGGCGGCCGCTTTCCGGCAGCGCGTGCTGGGTGGCGAAACGCTCTTCGGCATGTTCCTCAACCTCGGCTCGCCGATGGCCGCCGAACTGTGCGGCCGGGCGGGATTCGACTGGCTTGTCCTCGACATGGAGCACGGCGCACTCAACGAAGCCGAGCTGCTCGCATCGCTGCACGCGGTGGGGTCGACGCCGGCGACAGCAGTCGTCCGCGTCGAGGAAGGCACCCGCCTGCGCATCGGGCGCGCCCTCGACTTCGGCGCACCGGCCGTGATGGTGCCGCGGGTGGAGAGCGCCGAAGAAGCCGAGCGCATCGTCCGCTTCGTCCGTTACCCGCCGCTCGGCGCGCGCGGCGTGGCCTTACCAACGCGCGGCGCCCGGTACGGCGAGGTGACCCACGCCGACGTCGCCAGTGCGCACAACCAGACCTCTCTCTTCATCCAGATCGAGAGTGGCCAGTCGGTCGACGAGGCCGAACGGATTGCCGCAGTCGACGGGGTGGATGTCCTGTTCGTCGGCCCGACGGACCTCAGCCACGCGCTCGGCGTGCCGGGCGACATCGCCGACGCGCGCTACCGTGACGCCATCCGGCGTGTCGGGCAGGCGGCCGCGACGCAGGGCAAGCAGGCGGGCGTGCTGCTATGGACGGTCGACGACCTGCCGGCGTACATCGACGCCGGGTTCAGGCTGATTGCCATCGGGTCGGACGGCGGGCATGTCGCCGCCGGCGCGCGTGCGGCCGTACGCGCGCTGCGGCAGGCCGTAGGCGGCTAACTGGCGGCCGGGTCGGCACGAACGGCGAGCTGCTCCAGGTAGCGGGCGATGCTCGGGATGGCCAGCAGCCGCTCGCGGAAGTAGCCGTTGACGACGGCCATCGTCTCGTCGCGGATGGGGATCACGTTCCGCTGCCGATCGCCTTCACGCTGCCCAGTGACCTCGTCGCGCAGCTTGAGCAGGTGTGACACGACGACAGCCTCGGATCGGCCGGTCAACGCACCGATGGCCGACATGATCAACTGGTCGCACTGCTCAACGAGATCGTCACGCGCGAATGGCGTACCTTCGGCCGCCGCCTCGTCGATGGTGCGGATGAGCGCCGCCACCTGGTAGAGGACCGTCGTCGGCTCATCGAACAGCTCGCGGATGTACGCCGCCTCGGCGAGATGGCCGGAGAGGCGAAAGATGTTGTACAGGCGGCGGGCGACCTTGCCCCAGTTGGGATCCGTACCGCTGTACTTGACGCACTCGCGCTCCAGCTGCGCGACGTACTCATCGATGGCGTCGCCGGAGAGTGACTTCACGATCTTCTCTAGCAGCGGCAGTGCGTCGGTGTCGAGGTAGACCTCTTGGAAGTAGGGATCGAGAAAGCCGTCGAGCGGCACGATGGTTCCGTCGGGCGCCTCCCATGTGGCGTCGAGCATGTTGCTGGCGTTGGCCAGCGCGCCACGCTCGGGATCGGCCACGACCCAATCCAGCTTGCACCAGCCCGGCTCGCGCGCGGCCTCCTCCCAACTGACCGTGCGCGCCTGGCCGTCGGCGGTGTGGACGGTCATCTCGCCGGTCTTGATCTCGGTCGGGCTCCAGGTCATTGGCGAGCGCGCACGGATGGCCTGGCCGTCCTTGACAACGTCGGCGTCCCACGTCCCGAACTTGACCTCCGAAAGCCGGTGCGTTGGACCAGATAGCGTGGCCAGCGCCTTCTCACGGATGAGGTCGGACAGTATCGTGCACGCCTCCTCGCGCGTGGCAGCGGTGATGTGGACGCGCTCGAAGAAGTCCGCGTCAGCGGGATAGGAGTGGATGCGGCTCTGGGCCGCGGACCCGGACAACGCCAGCGCCGTCGTCACGCCGGCGCGGTTCTGGAAGCCGACGATCCGGGCGAGGCGGCGGAAGTGAGCCAGGTCGGAGGCGTCGAGATCGAGCATCGTAGCCCTGTGCCCGAAGACGCCGCTCTCGACGTCGACGACGATGTCGCCGCGGCTGCTCTCGGTTGCCATCGCCGCGATCCAGTCGCGCGCCTCCTGCTCGTGGAGCTCCACGCCCAACCGCGCCGCGGAATCGATCATCCGGGCGATCGCCTCATCGCGTGCCGTGTCGGCCATATCCCCCCTCCCCTCGTCTTGGTCGCTGTCGGCTACTGGTTGTCGATCTGCGCCCGCTGCAGCCGGCCCGAGTAGTCGACATAGATTGCCTTCCACTCGGTGAACGTGTCCAGTGCTGCACGCCCCGCCTCACGGTGGCCATTGCCCGTCTGCTTCGTGCCGCCGAAGGGCAGGTGCGTCTCGGCGCCGATCGTGCCGGCGTTGACGTACACGATGCCGGTGTTGAAGTCGCGCATCGCGCGGAAAGAAGTGTTCGTGTCGCGCGTGTAGATGCTCGAGGAGAGCCCGTAGCGCGTCGTGTTGACGACCATCGCCGCTTCCTCGTAATCGGCGACGCGGATGACCGACAGCACCGGCCCGAATATCTCCTCCTGCGCCACGCCGTCCATCGGGCGCACGCCGTCAAGGATGGTCGGGCTGAAGAAGTTGCCGTGGCCCAGCTCGGCGTCGGCGGGGGGCCCACCGCCGCAGGCGAGCCGCGCGCCTTCATCGGTGCCGATCTCGATGTAGCCGGCCACCTTCTCGACAGCACCCGAGTTGATCAGCGGACCGACGTCGGTCGCGGGATCGAGCCCGTCGCCTAGGCGCAGTGCCTTCGCCCGCTCGACCAGCCGACCGAGGAGCTCGTCAGCCACCTGCTCGTGGACGACCAGCCGACTGCAGGCCGTGCAGCGTTGGCCGGTGGTCCCGAAGGCCGACCAGACGATCCCCTCGACGGCCAGGTCGAGGTCGGCGTCGGACATGACCACGATCGCGTTCTTCCCGCCCAGCTCGAGCGACACGCGCTTCAGCCTGCGTCCGGCGCGGATGGCGATGTCACGGCCGGTCTGCGTGTTGCCGGTGAAGCTGATGACGTTGACGTCCGGGCTGTCGACGATGGCCGAGCCGACGTCCTCGCCGCTGCCGGTGACGAGGTTGACCGTGCCCGCCGGGAAGCCTGCCTCGTCCATCAGCTCGACCAGCAGCGCCGCGCAGAGCGGCGTGGCCGAGGCCGGCTTGAAGACGACGGTATTACCGCTGATCAGGGCGGGCATCATCTTCCAGCACGGGATGGCGATGGGGAAGTTCCACGGCGTGATGACGCCGGCGATGCCGATCGGTTCGCGCACGCTCATCGCCCACTTGTTGGGCAGCTCCGACGGCGTCGTGTCGCCGAACAGACGTCGCCCTTCGCCGGCCATCAGGTAGGCGATGTCGATCCCCTCCTGCACGTCGCCACGCGCTTCGGCGAGGACCTTGCCCATCTCACGCGTCATCGCCCGCGCCATCCGCTCCTTGTGCTGGGCGAGCAGATGGGCGAAGGCGTACATGGTCTCGCCTCGCTTGGGAGCGGGAGTCGCGCGCCAGGCGGGCAGCGCTTCCTCGGCCGCGCGGATCGCCGCCGCAACATCCGCTGCATCTGACAGCGCGAACCGGGCGATCAGGTCGCGCGTGTCGGCCGGGTTGCGCGACTCGAACGTGCGGCCGCTCTCGGCGGCCCGCCACTCGCCGCCGATGAAGTTGCCGTAGGTCGGCGGTTCAGGCGCGCCCGCGCCCGTCGCACTGCGCGGGTTGACGGTCTGGGTCACCGGGCGATTGTAGACCGCTGTTCGCCGCCGACCCGGTGGCTGGCTCCGGCCCCGTGGTGCTCGCCGGTCTGGGCCCGGTCCCGGCGCGTCACCCGGCTTGCCGCTGGACGGCAGTAGCGACGGCTGGCTGGGTCGCGCCGACTGATCGTCGACTGATCTGCCGTGGGACGGCACCAAGAGCCGGCGGAGCACGCCGCAGAGACGCGTACAGACGTCAACAGCCGGGTTGGTGGTCGATAGTGCCGCTGGACGGCACCAATCCGCGGTGCGCAAGCGTCACCAGCCAGCCGTGGAGCGCGGCCCGCGGTCCATTCCCCTAGACGACGCCGGCGGCGAACAGATCGCCAAAGCGCTCGATCCGCTCGAGCGCGTCGGCCGGCGTGAAGACCAGCCCGCGCGCATCACCCGTCGCCGCTGCCCGCTCAACCTCGTCCCACTCGAGTGGCGTCGATACCAGCGGCCACGGCGTCGCACGCAGTGAGTACGGCGCAACCATCGAGCGCAGCGGCTCGTTCTGCCGCCAATCGATGAGTACCTTGCCCCGCCGCCCGGCGAGCGCGATCGCGTCGGTCACCAGCGCCGGCTGCTCTTCGACGAGCCTCGCGGCAACCCCCCGCCCGTACGCCCGCGTCGCCGCGAAGTCGCGCAGTCGCTCCATCCCCTCGAGGGCGACGATGACGTGCAGCCCGACCGATCCCGACGTCTTCGGCCGGCCGGCCAGCCCATCGGCTTCGAGAATGTCGCGCACCGCCAGCGCGACGCGGCAACACTCGATCAGCCCGGCCGGCGGCCCGGGGTCGAAGTCGAACACCAGCTCGACCGGCGTCTGCGGACGGTGGGCGCTTGAGAGCAGTGGATGCAGCTCGATCGTCCCCTGGTTGGCGACCCACAGCAGCGCGTCTAGGTCGTCGACCAGGCACATCCGGAAGGTTGCGCCATGGCGCCCGGGAACTTCCGCCACGCGCATCCAGTCGGGCTGGCCGCGGCAGTTCGTCTGGTACCAGCCCTTCTCGTGCACCCCGGTCGGGAAACGGGCCAGCGTCAGCGGCCGGTCGCGCAGATGCGGCAGCAGCACCGGCGCCACCGCCCGGTAGTAGTCGATCATCTGGCCCTTGGTGAAGCCGGTCGCGGGCCACAGGACGCGGTCGAGGTTGGTCAGCTCGACAGCAGGTCGGCGATCGGCGCGGTTGGTGCCTCGAGCTGCTCGAGCCGGCACGAGCGGGGATCGCGGTCGGGTCGCCATCGGCGAAAGCGTGCCGGGTGGCGCAGCCGGTGGCCGTCAACCTGGTCGAACGCAACCTCGCAAACTCGCTCCGGCGCGAGCGGCCACCAATCGTGTGACATGTCCGGCGTCCAGCGCCCGGCCGAGCCGGCCAGCCGCCCCAGCGCGCCGCCCTCGACCAGGAACCCGTGCTCCCACGGATGGCCGGCCAGCGGCACGATGAGCCCGGACAGCTCGCTGTACAACGAGCGGCGCTGCGCCCGCGGAAACGCCGCCACAACGCCGATGTGGTGGAGCCGGTCGGCGGCGTCGTAGAGGCCGAGCAGCAGTGAGCCGGCCAGCGGCTCGCCGCCGAGCACCGGGCGCAGCCCGCCTACGACGCACTCCGCCGTGCGCTCGTGCTTCACCTTGACCATCGCGCGCGCCCCGGGCTCATAGCGCAGCTCGTCGTGTTTGGCGACGACGCCGTCGACGCCGCCGCCCTGGTAGCGGCTCAGCCAGCGCGCGGCGAGTACGCGCTCGCGCGTCAGCGGCGTCAGGTGCAGCGGCGGTCGGCAGCCTTCCAGCAATCTCTCCAGCGCGGCGCGCCGCTGGCCGAAGAGCTCGCCGCGCAGGTCCCGTCCGCCGAGCGCGATGAGGTCGAAGGCGACGAACGCCGCCGGCGCCTCCCGCCGCAGCCGCTCGACACGTGACGCGGCCGGGTGCAGCCGGCCGAGCAGGGCCGCGAAGTCGAAGCCGCGCTCGGTCACGACGACGAGCTCACCATCGAGCGCGAGGGCTGGCGCGGGCAGCGCGCGCAGTGCCTCGACGATCTCCGGGAAGTAGCGCGCGAACGGCCGATCGTGACGGCTGCGCAGGTCCACCTGGTCGCCCTCGCGGAAAGCCAGGCAGCGGAAGCCGTCCCACTTCGGTTCGTACGAGAAGCCGTCGCCGGGCAGCTCGCGGGCGAGGCGCGCGAGCATCGGGGCCAGCGGCGGCCGGACCGCCAACTCGCTGCCGCTCGGTCGCTCGACCGGCAGTCCGTCGCCGACCGGTCGGTTGCCCGCCGCCGGCCGGTTGCCGTCCGTGAGCTCAGCCCTTGACCGCGCCGCCGGTGATGCCGCGGACGAAGTAGCGCTGGAGCGAGAGGAAGATGATGATCGGCACGACCATCGAGATGAATGCCGCCGCCGTCAGGTACTGCCAGTCGCCGCCACGCGATGTCGTCAGGTTGGCCAGCGCCAGCGAGAGCGGCATGACCGCCGGGTCGGCGCCGATGTAGATGAGCGCCACGAGCAGGTCGTTCCAGACCCACAGGAACTGGAAGATGACCAGCGACGCGAGCACCGGCACGCTCATCGGCAGCGCCAGCCGGAAGAAGGCGGTGGTCGGGCTGGCCCCGTCGATGGCCGCCGACTCGAAGACCTCCTTCGGCAGCCCGCCGAAATAGTTGCGCAACAGGTAGATGGCAAAGGGCAGGCCGTAGCCGGTATGGGCGAGCCAGACGGCGAGGAAGCTGCCGTGGAGCGCGAAGCCGGTCGTCTCCCTGACCAGTCCGAACAGCTTCAGCACCGGCACGAAGGTCACCTGCAACGGGATCACCAGCAGGCCGACCAGGACGACGAACAGCCAGTCGCGGCCGCGGAAATTCATCCAGGCAAAGGCGTACGCGGCGAAGGCAGCGAACAGTACGACGATGACCGTCGCCGGGATTGTGATCACGAAGCTGTTGATGAAGGCGTTGCCCAGCCCCTGCCGCCCGAGCACGGCCTCGTAGTTCTCGACCGTGAAGTTGGCCGGCGGATAGAGCGCAGTCCACCAGCCGCTGCGCGAGATGTCGGCGGCACTGCGGAAGGAGCTGACCATCAGGCCAACGGCCGGAATGGCCCACACCGCCATCAGCGCCAGCAGCGCGATGTGGACGAGCGGATTCGTCTTGAACAGGGGGCGCCGGCGCTTCTGGACGATCTGCTCGACGATTACCGGCGCCTGTGCCTGCGTCATCGCAGCGCCTCCTGCTCGCGGAATCGACGGATGTTGTAGATCATGACGGGCACGATCGCCACTAGCAGCACGACGGCCGTGGCGCTCGCCTGACCGGGTGCCCTGAACGTGACCATCTCCTTGTACATCCGGTTGGCGATGACCTCGGTCGCGAAGTTGCCGGCGGTCATGGTGTAGACGATGTCAAACGTCTTGAGGGCGAAGATCACGACCGTCGTGGTGATGACGGCGATCGTCGGCAGCAGCAGCGGAAAGACCACGTTGCGGAAGACCTGCCACTCGTTTGCGCCGTCGACGCGCGACGCTTCGAGCAGCTCGGTCGGGATCGCCTTGAGGCCGGCGGACAGGATGACCATCGCGAAGCCGGTCAGCATCCACGCCCCGATGATGATCAGCGCGATCGTGTTGATGGGCAGCGGCTGCGACTGCTGCACCCAGGCGATGCGGTCGAAGCCAAGCGCAGTCCCGATCGCGTTGAGCAGCCCGACCCGCGGGTCGAAGTCGTAGACGAGCTTCCAGATGACGGTTGCCGCGACGAAGCTGATCGCCATCGGCAGGAAGATGATCGACTTGACGACCGTCTCATAGCGCACCCGATCGACGAGCACGGCGATGACCAGGCCGAGCCCGACCGCCAGCGCGGGCAGCAGGACGACCCACAGGACGTTGTTGCGCAGCGCGGTCAGCGTCTCGTTGTTGGTGAAGAACGTGATGTAGTGATCGATCCCCGCGAAGCTGGTGAAGTTGACGCCGGCGCGGTCGAAGTTCCACAGGCTGAACCAGAGCGTGGTGAGGGCCGGTCCAATCAGAAAGATGACCAGCATCGCCACCGCCGGCAGTACCCACAGCAAGGGCCGGATCCGGTCTGCGCGCCGCTGTGGCAGCCGCTGCATGCTCCACTCGACGAGCAGGATGTAGCCGATCAGCACCACCGGCACGATCGCGATCGTGATGAGCGCCGAGACTATCTTCTCCATCCACTCGCTCCGCTAACGGAAGGGGGCCGGCAACACTTCGTCGCCGGCCCCCCGTGCTACCTCCTGTGGCTGGCGCTCGGCCTCCTTACGGGCTGGGCGATGCGCCGCCGCCGGCGTAGGCGCGGCTCTGGACTTCGTCCAGGCCCTGCAGGATCGAGTCGAGATTGCCCGGGTTGGCGGTCACTTCGACCATCGCCCGGAAGAACGCGTCGTTCATCTCGCCCGGCATCATGTCCGAACCGTCGAAGCGGAAGGCGGAAGCCTCCTGCAGCGCCGCTGCCGCCTTGCGATCGGACTCGCTGGCGTAGACATCGGTCGGGACGTTGATGTTGGCGGCGATGAAGCCACCCCGTTCGGCCCAGATCTGCTGTGCCTGCGGGGTGATCAGGTACTGCATCAGCGAGCGCGCCTGCTCGGTGTCGTTGAACATGCCGAACATGTCGCCGCCGCCGGTCAGCGCTTCGCCGGGCATCACGAAGAAGTCGAACTGCTCAGGCGTTGCGCCGCTGTTGTTGACGAAGAAGTCACTGATGAAGCTCGCCTGGTGGACGAACTTGCAGTCGGCCGGATCGGTGAACAGCCCGTCGCCGACCTCGCCGAAGTTGGTCGCGTTGATCTGCGCGCCGCCGCCGGCGCTGGTGTTGACGACCTCGATCCACCTCTCGAACGCGGCCCGGATCTCGGGCGAAGTCCAGGCGAGCTCGCCGCGCACCCACTGGTCGTAGGCCTCGGGACCGGCATCGCGGACGACGAAGTCCTCGATCCAGTCGGTCCCCGGCCAGCCCGATGCGCCACCGGACTCGAGCGCGTTGCACCACAGCGCGCCGGCCGGCTGCGGATCCGTCCCCTGCAGCTCCTCCCAGGAACCGGGGACGGTGCCGTCGTAGACGCCGACGTTGTACCAGATGAGGCCCTTGACGGCGGCCTTGGTGAAGATGCCGATCAGTGTCCCGTCCTCGGCTACGCCGAGGTCGGCCATGCCGGGGGGTGCCGAGGCGCGATAGGCCTCCAGATCGATGAAGTCGAGCGGCTTGAGGGCGCCGGCTTCGTACCAGTCAAGGGCAAGGCCGGGGCCGGGGATGCCGGCCACGTCGGGCAGGCCGGTGCCGCCGGCCTGGATGGCCGCCGTCAGCTGCTGCTGCATCTCGCGTGTACCGACGTAGTTGACCTGCACGCCGGTCTGCTGGACCCACGGCTCGATCATCGCCCGGAAGGAGTCCTCCTCGGAGCCGGTCCACGACGCCATGACGCTGACCGTGCCGCCGATGTTGGCGAACGTCGGCGAGGCGGCGGGCGAGCCGGTCTCGGCCGGCGTCTCGCCGGGTGTCCCGGCCGGTGTCTCGCCGGGTGTCCCGGCCGGCGATCCGGTTTCCGCCGGCGCCTCGGTCGGGAATGGCGTCTGTAGAGCGCCCGTCGGGCTGGGGCTTGCGCCCGGCCCGGCACAGGCGACCGCCACCATGGCGATCACCGCCGCCAGCGCCAGCCAGCGGCGAAGCGGTAACTGGGATTGATCCACTGTCTTCTCCTCCTTTGGGCCGCCCGGTCCGTTCACGCCGGGGCCGGCCAGAAGCGCCTCCGCCTCCTCCAGCGGACTCCTTCGATGTGCGGCGCACACCGGGCGCACGGGATCCCTTGATCCGAAACCATCGGTAGGTTACTCCGCCGGCAGCCGCGGCGGCAAACGGGCGGCGCTATACGTTCTCGGGCAGCGGTGGCTGCGGCCCGCCGGGCCCGGGCACGAATCGATGTTCGTACGCGCGCAGGTGCCACAGCGGCAGCAGCGCAATCGCGAGCAGCACGAGCGTGGCGAGCAGGATCCCCGTCAGCGCCATCCACTCGGAGGCGGCGCCGCCGATCAGCGCGCCCAGAATCTGGCCCACCGCCAGGAAGACGCTGTACAGGCCCATGATCGCGCCGCGATCGTCGGGATAGGACTCGGAGATGTCGGCCAGCAGCCCCAGCGCCGCCGGCGTCGCGCCGGCGAGGACGAACAGGCCGCCGGCGAGCGGCACGAGCAGCAGCAGGCGCAGCAGGCCATCAAGGTCGCGGCTGTAGTTCAGCGCGAGCGCCGCGGCCACGACGACAGCGCCGCCGATGATGCCGTAGAAGATGATCGTCGTCCGCCGCATGTCCTTGAAGCGGTTGCCCCAGTAGAGGATGCCGGCGATGAAGACGACGCCGGCGGCGACCAGTCCGGCCGTCACCTGCAACGGGTCGATCCCGCCAGCGAGGAGCTGGTCGGCAAAGCGCGCGTCGGGCGTGCGGACCAGGGCGAACAGGCTCTGCGTCGCGTACAGGCCAAGCGCGGCGTTGACCGCGATCCAGGTCGGCGCAAGCAGCCAGACGTGCGAGGTCGTGACGAGCTTCCAGTAGCGGGCCACCCCGTACATCGGGTGATGGTGCGGCCCGGCCGGCCGCTCGGGTGCGACGACGCCCCAGCGAAAGATCGCCAGCGACACGAGGTAGAAGGCGCCGTTGAGGAAGAAACCGAACGGCCGCGGCAGGCCAACGAAGTCCCACATCTGCCAGATCGGACCGGCGGCGCCGATGCCGACGCCGATGCCGACGATGGTGGCCAGCTCGAAGCGCGCCGCCACCCGCCCGCGCAGCCCCTCGTCGTCGGCGGTCGCCTGAGCGATGTAGCCCAGGATGCTCGGCACGCTGGCCGCGGTCGAGGCTCCCTCGAGCACGCGCGTGAGGGCGATGACCACCAGCCCGACCGTGACCAGCCCGACCGTCAGCACGCCGAGGTCAGCGTCCTGCCCCTCGCTGATCATTGCCGGAACGAAGCCGGTGATGATGACCGCGACCGCGCCGAAGAGCGGCCCGTACTGCATCACCCGATGGAAGCCCTGCCGGTCGGAGAGCAACCCAAAGAGGGGCGACAGGAACAGCTCGGCAAGATAGAACAGGGCGGCGAAGATACCGACCACCAGTGCCCCGACTTCGAGCCGCCCATGCTCGGGTTCGGCAAGGAAGTAGACGAGCATCGTGCCGGTGAGGCCGGTGCTGAAGCGGAGGGTGAACGTCGCGACGAGGACGGCGACGAGCGAACGATCCACGGTCGGTCGCTAGCGCGTCTGGGCGGCCCACAGCGGCGGCACCGACAGCAGTACCGCCACCAGCAGCGCGAGCGCGGCCATCGCTCCAAGCTGCAGCATTCCACGGCCGCGCCCACCCGCCGCGGCGCCGCCATCCGGGACGCCCTGCCAGAGCGACGACAGCGTCGCTACGCCGCGCGGCACGACGGTCAGTCCAAGGAACGCACCGCCGGCCAGGCCACCGAGGTGCGCCGCGTTGTCGATGCGCGGAAAGGTGAAGCCGATCGCAACGTTGATCACGATCAGGAAGACGATCTGTCCGGAGAGGGCGCGCGCCTGCCGGCCGAGCACGGGCTTGTGCACGAAGTTCGCCACGGCGAGCAATCCGAACAGGCCGAAGACGGCACCGCTCGCGCCGACCGACGAGGTCGGGAAGACCATGTAGCTCGCCACCGACCCGACGGCGGCGGTGAGCAGATAGACGAGCGCGAACAGCACCCGCCCATACATCACCTCGACCAGCGGCCCGACGATGTACAGCGCGTACATGTTGAAGGCAAGGTGGAGCAGTCCGCCGTGGACCAGCGTGACCGTCAGCAGTCGCCAGTATTCGCCGGCGAGGACGCGCTGCTTGTCGAGCATCAGCAGCGCGACGAGCTCCTCGGTTCGCGGCGTGAAGATGGTCAGCAGGCCAATGCCAACGGTGACGGCGAGGATGGCGTAGGTCACGACGGGCGTGAAGACGCCGCTGCGCGCGCGTCCGAAGTAACGCCGCGCCGTCCAGGTGTTGCCCATCTCCTTGTTGAGCCAGCCCAGGCGCGACGCGATCTGCCCGCGCTCCTCCGTCGGGGCGCGGCGCTCCGCCTGGCGGTAGCAGCGCGCGGCACCACCCAGGTCGCCCTGGCGCACGCGTGCGCCGGCCAGCGCAACCCACGCCCGCCAGGTGAGCGGGTTCTCGGGTGCCTGGGTGGCGACGATCCATGCCTGCAGCGCGCCCTCCTCGTCGTCGAGGCGGTAGCGCGCATCGGCCAGGCCGAGCAACGCGGCGACGTGCACGATCGGGTCGGCGTTGCCGACGAGGCGCGAGTAGAGCGCTGAGGCGCCCTCGAACTCACCCGCCTGGGCCAGCTCGCCCGCCCGCTCGAGCAGCGCTCGCGCCTGCTGCCCGTCCAGCGGGCCGGAGTTGGTCATCGAGGAGGGAGTCTAGTGGGATTGGCGCGCCCGGCAGGATTCGAACCCGCGACCTGATGGTCCGAAGCCATCCGCTCTATCCACTGAGCTACGGACGCGCGATTGACGCTGATCTCGAGCGGTCTCGTCGGTGAGGGAGAACGGACACCGCTTCTACGGTGACATGCCGAGGGTGTTCGGGGGCCGGTCGTAGGCTGCTGAGCCGCCACCGCGTGACCTCGCCGAGGCCCGAATCGTCACACCCGGCGACCTCGGCGTCAACCGCCGCCTCGTTCGCGTCACCCGCGCGCGGCGACCTCTCCCCTGCGACCCGGCTCCCCCCGAGTCGTCACTGTCCGCCGGCCGAGACCTCCGCCGGCGTCTCACCACGCGTCGGAGCAGCATCACGGCTGGCGTCCGTCGCCTGTGGCCGCCGGACCGGCGTGCCGGCCGTCCTCACTGTCGGCTCGCTGGGTGCCGACGGCGGTTCCTGCATGTGGAG
>JALYGJ010000028.1 GCA_030777155.1 Chloroflexota bacterium
GCGCTGGCCTGCGCGCGCGTCGGCCGCGACCCGGCGACCGTCGCGCTGCTACCGGTCAGCAAGGCGGTGCCGCCCGAACGCCTGCGCGCAGCTCTGGCCGCGGGCATGACTACCTTTGCCGAGAATCGCGTGCAGGAGGCGGCGGCCAAGGCGGCGCAGGTCGCCGCCCGCTGGGAGCTCGTCGGGCGGCTGCAGTCGAACAAGGTTCGTCGCGCAGTCGGCCTCTTCGACGTCCTCCACAGCGTCGACTCCCTCGCGCTCGCGCGCCGTATCTCCCACGCCGTCGACGAGCGTGGCGCTGCTCGCCTCCCGATCTACCTCCAGGTCAACGTCGACGAGGACGCCGGCAAGGCCGGCTTCGCAGCGGCCGCCCTCGACGAGTCGATCGACGAGATCGCCAGCCTCGGGCAGCTGCAGCTGCGCGGCCTGATGACCGTCGGCCGGCTGGCCGAGCGAGCCGAGGACGCACGAGCCACATTCGTGCGCCTGCGCCGGCTGTCGGAGCACCTGCGACGGCGGTCGGAGGCGCTCGGCAGGGGGCTCTCGATGGGCATGAGCGATGACTTCGAGGTGGCAGTGGAGGAGGGGGCCACCGTCGTCCGCATAGGTCGCGCGATCTTCGGCTCGCGGCCGGCCGGCTGAGGGGCGCGTCTATACTCGCCGCCCGTGGTCGAGTTCGTGCAGATCTTCTTGCGCTTCTTCGTCATGGCGCTCTGGCTGGTCATCCTCGGACGCGTGCTGATGAGCTGGGTGAACCCGCGCTTCGAGGGGCCGATCGGGCGCTTCCTGTACGAGACGACGGAGCCGCTGCTGGCGCCCATCCGGCGGGTCCTGCCGCAGACGGGGATGATCGACTTCTCGCCGCTGGTGCTGCTGCTGATCATGGGCGTGCTGATGCGGCTGCTGCTGTTCGCCTGAGCAGGATCCGTTGACGCTCTTCGAGGGGCCGCCCGATAATGGTCGGGCTCGGCGGGCGATTGGCTCAGTCGGTTAGAGCGCGCGGTTCACATCCGCGAGGTCACTGGTTCGAATCCAGTATCGCCCACCAACCTACTTCGCCGGCCGGGCTCCCGTGTCGCCGGCCCGCCGGGGGGTGGTGTAACAGACTCGACACCCGGCAAAGCGAGGCCGGCATTGATCGGAGCGCACGCCCGTCGCAGCATCGAGCCTGTCGTGCGCGCCGGGAGGGGATTGCTGCTGCTCATCGGCCTTGCTGGCGGCCTGCTGTTGCTGCCGGCAGCGCCCGCCGACAGCACGACCGGCCGTCTCAACCAGGTCAGCGACACGAACGTTCTCGAGCAGGGTCGTCAGCTGTACCTGATGACGTGCGCGTCATGCCACGGTGCAGCCGGGACGGGTAGCGAGTTCGCGCCGTCGCTGCTCGACGTCGGTGCTGCCGGAAACGACTTCTACATGCGCACCGGGCGCATGCCCCCGGGCGAGCTTGGCTCGTCGTCCTGGGACCGGGAACCGGCGCTGACCGAGGAGCAGATCGCTGCGATCGTCGCCTACACCTCGACCTTTGGCGAGGGACCGCCGATCCCAAGCGTCGTCGCCGAGCTGGGCGACGTCCAGCGCGGGTGGGCGTTGTACGTCAACAACTGCGCCGCATGCCATGGCGCAACCGGTGCCGGCGGCGGCATCGGCGGCGGTGTTGTTGCGCCCGGGCTGGGCCCCGCCGACCCACTCATCGTCGGCGAGGCGATCGTGGTCGGCCCCGGCGCCATGCCGCGCTTCGCCTTCGCCGAGGAGGACCTGAACGCGATCGCGGCCTACGTCGAACACCTGCGTCGGGCCGCGCCGGTGGGCGGGATTCCGCTCGCCGGTGGCCCGGTGGCGGAAGGGCTCATCGCCGCCGTCGTCGGCCTCGGGTTGCTCGTGGTCGTCGTCCGCTGGATCGCCCGCCGCGCGGAGTTCGAGCCGGTCGCCGAAGAGACAGCGCCGGACACCATTGCCGGCCGGGGAGGCGAACCACCAGCATGACGTCGGCGCCGCCGCAGCCGCCGCCCGACGACGCTCGAGCGGTCAACTCGCGCGAGCGACGCGCCGAGCGCGTCGTCGCCCTCAGCTTCGTCACTACCATCGCAGCCGGCCTTGCGCTGCTCGTCGTCTACATCGCCGGTGGCCAGACCCAGCTCGAAGCCGTGCTGCTGGCGCTGTGCCTGGGCGGACTCGGCCTGGGCATCGTCGTCTGGTCGCACCACCTGCTGCGCGTCGAGGCCGTTGTCGAGGAGCGGACGCCGATAACCGCCGATCCGCAAGAGCTGGCCGAGATTCGCGGCGCGCTGGTCGACGAGTCGGGCATCAGCCGACGCAAGCTGCTCGTGCGGCTGCTGCTCGGCGCCTTTGCCGCGCTCGGCGCGGCCCTGACCATCCCCGTGCTGTCGCTCGGGCCGGCGCCCGGCCGCGCGCTGCACCAGTCGGCGTGGCGCCCGGGCATGCGCCTGGTCGGGGTCGACGGCGCACCTGTCACCGCCGACCAGCTGGTGGTCGGCGGCCTCACGACGGTCTTTCCCGAGGGCGTCGACATCCACGCCGCCGCCGACGCCCCGACGCTGCTCATCCGTGTCGAGCCCGAGCTCCTCGAGCTGGTGACTGAACGAGCGGCCTGGGCACCCGGCGGTTACGTCGCCTACTCCAAGCTATGCACGCACGCCGGCTGCCCGGTCGGCCTCTACCTCACGGAGCGGCACGTCCTTGTCTGTCCCTGCCACCAGTCGGTCTTCGACGTCCTGCGCGGCGCCGCGCCGATCAGCGGCCCGGCGGCCAGGCCACTGCCGCAGCTGCCCATCCAGCTCCAGCCTGACGGAACGTTCATAGCGCTCGACGACTTCAGCGAGCCGGCCGGCCCGAGCTTCTGGAACGTCTACGGGTGAGACGGCTCTGGCGCCGGCGCAGCGCCCGGCAGGCCTCGCCAACCGACGGTTCGACGCCGACCGAGCTCGAGCGGGTGATGGGCTGGTTCGACGAGCGGACGGGCTTCGGACGCTACGCGCGGACCGCACTGCGCAAGGTCTTCCCCGACCACTGGTCGTTCCTGCTCGGCGAGGTGGCGCTGTTCTGCTTCATCATCCTCGTCGCGACGGGCACGTTCCTGACCTTCTTCTACACGGCCGACGCGAGGCTGGTGACCTACGACGGGACGTACGAGCCGCTGCGCGGGGCTGAGGTGTCGGCCGCCTACGCCTCCGTTCTGCACATCAGCTTCGACGTCCGCGCCGGGCTGCTGATGCGCCAGATCCACCACTGGACGGCGCTCGTCTTCCTCGGCGTGATCGCGCTGCACATGATGCGCGTCTTCTTCTCCGGCGCTTTCCGCCGTCCGCGCGAGCTCAACTGGCTGATCGGCGTGACGCTGCTGTTGCTCGCGCTCGCGCTCGGATTCACCGGCTACTCGCTGCCCGACGACCAGCTGTCGGGAACCGGCATGCGCATCACCTACGGCGCGTTGCTGTCGATCCCGTTCGTCGGGCCCAGCCTGGCCTTCCTCGTCTTCGGTGGCGAGTTCCCGACGGAGTTCGTCATCAGCCGCTTCTTCGTCTTCCATGTGATGTTGCTGCCCGGGCTCGTCCTGCTCCTGGTCAGCCTGCACCTGGTCCTCGTCTGGCTGCAGCGACATACCGCCTACAAGGGGACGGGCGCGACGGAGCAGACGGTGGTCGGGCCGCGCTTCTGGCCGGTGCAGGTTTTCCGCTCGATCGGACTGTTCTTCCTGACCGCGGCAGTGCTGGCCGGCATGTCGGGCATCTTCGAGATCAACCCGGTGTGGAGCTATGGGCCCTTCCTGCCCCACGTCGCAACCGTGCCGGCGCAGCCCGACTGGTACGTCGGGTGGCTCGAGGGCGCGCTCCGCCTGGGGTTGCCGTTCGAGCCGACGATCCTCGGCGTAACGATCCCGACGCCGTTCATACCGGGCGTTCTGGTGCCCGGCATCGTCTTCGGCGTCATCGCACTGTGGCCATGGATCGAGGCCTTCGTGACGCGCGACCGGCGACCGCATCACCTGCTCGACTGGCCGTGGGAGGCAGCCGGCCGGACCGCGACGGGCGTGGCGGTGCTGACTTTCTTCCTCGTCCAGACGGTTGCCGGCGGCAACGACGTCCTGGCCGTGACGCTGCGCATGGACGTCGACCAACTCAACGCCGCACTGCGCGTCTTGCTGGTCGTCCTACCGATCGTCCTGTGGGTACTGACATACCGCCTGTGTCGCGAGCGCCAGCGC
>JALYGJ010000029.1 GCA_030777155.1 Chloroflexota bacterium
CCGGCGACCTCGCGCAGCTGCCACAGCAGCCGCCGCCGCGGCACACCGAGCGAATCGAGCGCGCCGGCGCGGATCAGTCGCTCCACGACCTCTTCCGACAATTCGGTGCGCGTGACGAGGTCGGCCAGCGAACGGAACGGGCCAGCGCGCGCGATCTCGGCGTCGAGGCGTTCGCCCTCGGCCTCGCCGATGCCCTTGACCAGGTGCAGCCCAAGGCGGATGCCGTAGCCACGCGCCGATGGCGCGGCCCAGTGGTCGCGCGTCGCCCTCGTCGGCACGACACAGCCTGACGAGCGCACGACCGGCGGGCGGCGATCGATGCCCGCTCCCTCGGGCAGCGGCCGTCCGGGTAGGTCGACCCACTCGGTCATCGTCCGGAAGCGGCTGCGGTTGACGTCGACGGGAAGCACGCACACGCCGTGGCGCTTGGCATCGTTGATCAGCACCTCGACCGGGTAGAAGCCCATCGGCTGGGCGTTGATCAGCCCGGTCACGAACTGGGCCGGGTAGAACACCTTGAGGAAGGCCGACTCGTACGCGGTGCGGGCGAAGGCGGCGGCATGGCTCTTGTTGAAGCCGAACGACGCGAAGGCGGCGACCTGGCGGAACAGCTCCTCGGCCTGCTCGCACGACAGCCCGCTGCGCGTGATGCAACCGTCGACGAAGCGGGCGTGCAGCTTCTCCATCTCCCGGCTGGAGCGCCAGGTACCCATCGCCCGCCGAAAGCCGTCCGACTCGGCGGCCGAGAAGCCGGCGACATCGATCGCGATCTTCATCACCTGCTCCTGGTAGAGGATCACGCCGAGCGTCTCCTCCAGCGCCGGCTCGAGGCTCGGGTGGAGGTAGCTGATGCGCTCCTTGCCCTGCCGCCGGCGCAGGTAGGGGTGGACGGCGTTGCCCTGGATCGGGCCGGGCCGGATGATCGCCACCTCCACCACCAGGTCGTCGAGGTTCTCGGGCCGGCTGCGCGGCAGCGTCTGCATCTGCGCCCGCGACTCGATCTGGAAGACGCCGACCGTGTCGGCGGCGCGGATCATGCGGAAGACATCGGGGATGTCCTCGGGCAGGCGGTCGAGGTCGACGTGGACGGCGCAATCGGCATAGATGTCGCGCAGGGCGTCGTCGATCGCGCTCAGCATGCGCAGACCCAGCAGGTCGAGCTTGATCAGCTTGATCGTCTCGACGTCGCGCTTGTCGTACTGGACGACGACGCGCCCGGGCATCGTCGCCCGCTCGAGCGGCGCAATGTCGACCAGCGGGGCGGCGGTGATGAGCACGCCGCCGGTGTGGATCGAGAGGTGGCGCGGGAACTCGGCGATGCGCGCGGTCAGCTCGAGCCAGCGCTCCCACGGCGACAGGCCGACGGTGTAACGCGTGCCAGCGGCCGATCTGGTGACAGCCGTACCACCACTATCGTTGAAAAGCGCGGTTCCAACAGGCTCAGACGGCGGCCCAAGCACCGGCTGCCGTCGATCGTCGACGGATCGAGCGTGCGGACGGCGCAGAGGACCGATGTTCGGAGCTCTGGACGACCGGGCGCGACCCGCGCCGGCGGACGCGCCAGGCGTTGGTGCGCTGGACAACGATAGTGCTGGTACGGGATCGCCCAGCGCTCGTGGGCGGTAGTCGTCGGCCGGCTCGTCCCGCTCCCCGCCACCGCGCAGCCAGCGCAGGCTGACCGGCGTGTCGCCCGGCCCGCCCTCGTCGTCGGACCGAGCGCGCAGCCGGCCCATCTGGTCGACCATGCCATGCGCGCGTGCGGGATCGGTCGCCGCCGGGTCGCTCGGCGCGGCAACGCCATCGGCCGGCCGGAAGAACTCGGCGAAACCGCCCTCCGCCTCCAGGTCGCGGCGGACCATGACTGAGTCGTACGTCTCCAGTGCCTTGGCGACACGGTCGACGAGCGGCCGCGGGAAGCCCAGCGCGTAACCGACCTCGCGCACCGCCGAGCGCGCGCGATACGTGACCAGGTTGCAGACCATCCCGGTGTGCTCGGGCCCGTAGCGCTCGTAGCAGTACTGGATGACCTCCTCGCGGCGCGACGTGGCGAAGTCGATGTCGACGTCGGGGTACGTGGTCCGGCCCTCGTTGATGAAGCGCTCGAAGAGCAATCGGTGGCGGATCGGATCGACCCGTGTGATGCCGAGCACGTAGGCGGCGATCGAGTCGCCCGCACTCCCCCGCCCCTGCGCCGGTATCCCGCGCTCGCGGCAGAAGCGCATCAGGTCCCAGCAGATCAGGAAGAACTCGGCCAGGCCGGTGCGCTCGATGACCTCCAGCTCATGGGCGAGCTGCTTCACGACGGCCGGCATCAGCGGGTGGTAACGCCGCCGCGCACCCGCGTGGCACAGCCGCTCCAGCTCGGAGAACGGCGTCTCCGTCGCCGGCACCGGGAAGCCAGGGAAACGGTACTGCTCGAACTCGAGCTCGACGTGGCAGTTGGCCGCCAGGTCGGCCGCCATGCGCATGCCCGCGCGCCAGTCGCTTTCGACCGCGCGCCCGAGTGAGCCGTCGCCCGGCGGCAGAGCCAGCATCTGCGCCGCCGTCTTGAGATGGTACTCGCCGTTCGGCCGGCGCAGGTGCGCGCTCTGCTCGAGCGTCAGGCCATGGCGGATGCACACGAGCACGTCCTGCAGCTCGCGATCCGCGGGCCGGGCGTAATGGGCGTCGTTGGTCACGACCACCGGCAGCCCCAGCTCGCGCGCCAGGCCGACCAGCTCGCCGACCAGGAAATCGTCGTCGGGCGCCAGATGATGCTGAAGCTCGACGAAGAAGCCGGTCGTGCCACCCAGCTCGGGCACCGCCGGGAAGAGGCTGGCCAGCCGGCGAGCGGCGGCACGCGCACCTTCGTGATCGCCGCCCAGCAGGCGCCGGACAAGCTCGCCGTGCCGGCAGCCGGAGAGCGCGACCAGTCCCTCGCCATGGCGGGCGAGCAGGGCATGGCTGAAGCGCGGCACACCCTTCGTGCCGGCCAGGTTGGCGGCGCTGACCAGCCGGCACAGGCTGCGGTAGCCGGCCATGTCGCGGGCCAGCAGCACCAGGTGCGGCCCGAGCTCGCGGGCGCGCACGCCGCGCAGGTCCTCGCGCCGCGGTGAGCGGTGGGCAGG
>JALYGJ010000030.1 GCA_030777155.1 Chloroflexota bacterium
GTCCCGATCACCGCCGCGGGGAGCCCCCAGCGCGCGCACACATCGAGGACCTCCGCGACGCGCTCGGGTCGCACGATGGCGAGCATCCGCTCCTGCGATTCGCTGATCATCACCTCGAAGGGCGCCATGCCCTCCTCGCGACGGGGCACCGCGTCGAGATCGATGCGCATGCCGGTGCCACCGCGGTCGGCCATCTCGGCCGCCGCACAGGTCAGCCCGGCGGCACCGAGATCGGAGATACCCACGACCAGCCCGCGCCCGACGAGCTCGAGCGTCGCCTCGATGAGCAGCTTGCCGGCGAACGGGTCGCCGATCTGGACGCTCGGCCGCATCTGGCGGTTGGCCTCGCCGAAGCTCGCGCTGGCCAGCACCGACGCGCCACCGATGCCGTCGCGGCCGGTCGGCGAGCCGATCAGCACGGCGAGGTTGCCCGTCCCGGTCGCGGCGGCGCGCGCGATCGCGTCCTCCTCGACGATGCCGACGCACATCACGTTGACCAGCGGATTGCCGGCATACGAGGCGTCGAACGTCAGCTCACCGCCGACCGTCGGCACGCCGACGCAGTTGCCGTAGCCGCCGACGCCGCCGACGACGCCGTCGACCAGCCGCCGCGTCTGTGGCTCGGCCGGGTCGCCGAACTTGAGGGCGTCGAGCAGCGCCACCGGCCGTGCGCCCATGGCCACGATGTCGCGCAGGATCCCGCCCACGCCGGTCGCAGCGCCCTGGTATGGCTCGACGGCGCTCGGATGGTTGTGCGACTCGATCTTGAACGCGACGGCGAGCCCGTCGCCGATGCGTACGACGCCGGCGTTGGCACCAGGGCCCACGAGCACGTCGCGGCCGCGCGTGGGCAGCGCCGCGAGCAGCGGCCGGGAACTCTTGTACGAGCAGTGCTCGCTCCACATGACGCTGAACATGGCCAGCTCGAGGTCGTTCGGCGAGCGGCCAAGACGGGCCACGATCGCTTCGAGCTCCTGGTCGGTCAGCCCCAGCCGGCGATGGAGCGGCACGGCCTCGGCTGACGGGCGAGCGGCGGCCACGCTGGTCACGCCACCGCCAGGCTTGCGTCGCGGGCGAGGCTGTCGACGAGCGAGCGCAACAGGTAGATGCCGTCGTCGGAACCGAGCAGCGGCTCGGCGGCGCGCTCGGGATGCGGCATCAGCCCGGCGACGCGGCCGCCGGCGTCGACCACGCCGGCAATGTCGCGCAGCGAGCCGTTCGGGTTTCCCTCCGGCGGCACGTAGCGGAAGAGAACGCCACCGCGCCGCTCGAGCGCATCGAGCTCCGCCGGCATTGCGTAGTAGCAGCCCTCACCATGCGCGATCGGCAGGCGCAGCGTGGCGCCGGGTGGGACGTCGCGCGTGAACGGCGTGTCATGCCGCTCGACGGCAAGACGCACCCAGCCGTGCTCGAAGCGGAGCGAGCGGTTACGAACGAGAGCACCGGGCAGCAGGCGCGCTTCGGTCAGCACCTGGAAGCCGTTGCAGATCCCGAGCACGAGCCCGCCGCGCGCGACGTGGTCGCGGACGGCGCCCATGATCGGGCTGAAGCGGGCGATCGCGCCCGTGCGCAGGTAGTCGCCGTGGGCGAACCCGCCGGGCAGGATCAGCGCGTCCGCGCCGTGCAGGTCGGTCTGCTCGTGCCACACCAGCTCCGCATCGGCGCCGGCCAGGCGGACGGCGTGGAGCGCGTCACGGTCGCAGTTCGAGCCGGGGAAGAGGATCACGCCGACCTTCACCGGGCAGCCTCCAGCGGACGACCGACGAGCTCGATCTGCCACTCCTCGATCAGCGGGTTGGCCAGGAAGTCGGCGGCCAGCCGCTCGACGGTGGCGCGCGCGGCCGCCTCGTCGACGTCGTCGACGGTCAGCTCGATGCGCCGCCCGACGCGCACCTGGCCGACGTTCGCCGCGCCAAGCTGGGGCAGCGCGTTCTCGACGGCGCGGCCCTGCGGATCGAGCATCCCGGCGCGCGGCATGACGGCGACGCTGAAGCGGTATTCGCTCACCGGCGCGCCTCGGTGCGATCCCCACGCAGACGGTCGTGGGCGAGGTAGTCGGCGAAAGACCCGCCGGTGATGCGCTCAAAGGCCTCGACGTAGCGGGCGCGAGTGCCGGCGACCACCGCCGCCGGCAGGGCCGGGCCGGGCGGTGTCTTGTCCCACGCCTGCGTTTCGAGCCAGTCACGCACGAACTGCTTGTCGTAGGAGGCCTGCGCCCGCCCGGGGGCGTAGGTGGCCGCATCCCAGAAGCGCGACGAATCGGGCGTCAGCACCTCGTCGATCAAGATCAGCTCGTCGCCGACTAGGCCGAACTCGAACTTCGTGTCGGCGAGGATGATGCCGACCTGCTCGGCGCGCGTCGCCCCGAAGCGATAGAGCGCGAGCGCCAGGTCGCGTGCGCGTTCGGCCAGCGGCCCGCCTATCAGCGCGGCCATCTGGTCGAAGCTGATGTTCTCGTCGTGGCCGGTTTCCGCCTTCGTCGACGGCGTGAAGATCGGCTCGGGCAGGCGCTCGCTCTCGCGCAGCCCGGCAGGCAGCGGCACGCCGCTGACCGTGCCCGTCCGCTGGTAGTCCTTCCAGCCGCTGCCCGAGAGGTAGCCGCGCACGATCAGCTCGACGGGCAGCGGCGCCGCCCGCCGGCAGATCATGATCCGCCCGCGCAGCTCGTCGGCCGCCGGCGCGTACTCGGCCAGCAGCGCGGTCACGTCGGTCGCCAGCAGGTGGTTGCCCATCAGGCCGGCCGCCCCCGTCTCGCGCAGCCAGTAGCGCGCGAGACCGGTCAGCACGCGCCCCTTGTCGGGAATGTCGGTCGGCAGCACGACATCGAAGGCGCTGATGCGGTCTGACGCGACGAGCAGCAACCGCTCGCCGTCGAGCGCGTAGATGTCGCGCACCTTGCCCGAGCGGACGTAGCCATGGGCGAGCTCAGCGAGGGGCATGGGCGGGATCCTCCAGTAAGGTCAGGCGGTCGATCACGCGGTTGACGTTGCGCAGCAGGTGGTCCTCGTCGAAACAGGCGGCGATCGCCCGTTCGTCGAGCACCGCCCGCACCTCGGCATCGCTCTCCACCAGCTCGCGCAGCGGGCGGCGTTCGTCGGCCGCGCGCAGGGCGGCGCGCTGGACGATCCGGTAGGCGTCCTCGCGCGGCAATCCGCCGCTCTCGACGAGCGCGCTCAGCAGCCGACTGCTGGCGTAGAGCCCAAGGCCGCGCTCGACGTTCTCGCGCATCCGCTCTGGGCGGACGACGAGGCCGTCGAGCAGGCGGCGGAAGCGCCCAACCATGTAGTGGAGCAGCGTCGTCGCGCCGGGCAGCGCGACCCGCTCGACCGACGAGTGGCTGATGTCGCGTTCGTGCCACAGTGCCTGGTCCTCCAGGCCGGCGACGGCGAAGCCGCGCAGCAGGCGGGCAAGCCCCGACAGCCGCTCCGACATGATCGGGTTGCGCTTGTGCGGCATCGCGCTCGACCCCTTCTGGCCGGCGCGGAACGGCTCCTGCAGCTCGCCGATCTCGGTGTGCTGGAGATTGCGGATCTCGGTCGCAAAGCGCTCGATCGACCCGCCCACGACGGCCAGGCTGGCCACGAAGTAGGCATGGCGGTCGCGCTGCACTATCTGGCTGCTCGCCGCATCGGCGGCCAGGCCGAGCTCGGCCATGACCTCTGCCTCGATCTCCGGGTCGAGCTGGCTGTACGTGCCGACCGGCCCGGAGAGCTTGCCGGTTGCGATGTCGTCGGCCGCACGGCGCAGTCGCTGGCGGCCGCGATCGACCTCGAAGGCCCAGCCACACAGCTTCAGGCCGAGCGTGATCGGCTCGGCGTGGACCGAGTGGGTGCGGCCCATCATGACCGTGCCGGCGTGGGCGCGGGCGAGGGCGGCCAGCTGGCCGAGCAGGGCGTCGAGCTCGGCGAGGATCGCCTCTGCCGCCGTGCGGCACTGCAGGGCGAGCGCGGTATCGACGACGTCGCTGCTCGTCAACCCGAAGTGGAGGTAGCGGCCCTCCGCGCCGACCGACTCGGCGACCTGGCTGACGAAGGCGATCACGTCGTGCTCCGTCTGCGCCTCCAGCTCGGCGATCCGGTGGACGTCGATGCGCGCTCGTCGCTCGATCGCGGTCGCCGTGCCGGCCGGCACCAGGCCACGCCGCTCGCAGGCACGCAGCGCGGCCAGCTCGACGCGCAGCATCTGTTCGAAGCGCGCTCGGTCGCTCCAGATCGCGGCCATCTCCGGAGTGGTGTAGCGCGGGATCACGCCGCCGCCCCGACGGCTGGCCGACCGCTGACGGCCGCCCGGCCGATGTCCGGGCGCGTGTACTTGCCGGCGAACTCGACGTGAGCGGCGGCGGCGTAGGCGGCGTCGGCCGCGGCGGGCACGTCCGATCCCTGCCCGACGACGGTCAGCACGCGACCACCGGCGGTGACCGGCCGGCCTTCATCGTCATGGTCGACGCCGCCGCCGAAGATGAGCGCGCCCGTGGAGCGAGCGGCCGGAATG
>JALYGJ010000031.1 GCA_030777155.1 Chloroflexota bacterium
TGGCTCCCGCCTCTTTGTAGTGGCTGTGCTTTAGCTCGACGACGAGGAGTCGCGGGCGCAATCGCCTCAGGCTCTCGCGCATGCCCTCGATGACGTGACCCTCGCCGCCCTCCACGTCGATCTTGACGGCGTCGAGCCGATCCAGCTTGATGTCCGCGGCCCAGGCGTCGAAGGGTACGACGGACACTGTTGCTACTGGTCGCCCGCTGCCGTACTGCGAGCGGACTCCGAAGTCGGCGGGATCATAGCGATCGTCACCAAAGAGGCTGACCTTTCCCTGCTCACGCCCGAGGGCGACCTCCACGACGGCGACGTCGAGATGGTTGGCGCGAGCGGTCGCGCGCAGCCGCGCCGCCGCGTCGGCGGCGGGCTCAAAGGCGAACACGCGTCCGCCGCCCAGGCGCTGGAAATGACGCGCGACCGTCAGCGCATGGACTCCAACGTTGGCCCCCACATCGACGAAGACGTCACCCCGGCGCAGGTGGCGGCGGAGCAAGGCGAGCACCTGCGGCTCGTAGGTACCGGTGTAGTAGAGGATGCGCTGCAGGTTGTCGCGAAGGTCGAGCTCGATGTCCAGCCCCAGCCGCTGGACGCGCACCACAGGGTAGTTCCGCCACCAGCGCTCGGGGACCTTGTGGAGCGCAGGAGCGTTGGACCAGACGTGGCGCGCGGCGACGCGCAAGACTCCCTTCGCCCAGCCCTGCGGAGAGCGCGCGCCGACTCGGATGACGAGCGCAGTTAGCGAGCGTGCCGCGCGGATGCCCAGGATTCGATCGGCGCGCGTCACGAATCGCCAGATCAGCTGTTCCAACCGACTGTCGCGCGGCACGCGCCTCGGCCGCAGTTTGCCTCTCGCGCTGTGGCGACAGAGAGTCGCATGCCGCCTGGGCAAGTCAGGGCCGCCTGGCGCGGTCGCTGAAGCCGCGATCGCCGACAGCGACGAACTCGATGCGGTTGCCGAACGGATCGTCGGCGTAGAAGCGGTCAACGTCGATCGAGTCATCGTCGACGACCCGGACGCCAGCTTCGGTGAGCGTCCGACGAGCAGCGTCGAGGTCGGCTACAAGGAGGGCGGGATGTGCTTTGGTAGCGGGGCGGAAGTCCGCCTCCACGCCGAGGTGCAGGTGAGTCGACTGGCCAACGAACCAGCAGCCGCCGCGTCCCGCCAGGCCGGCAGGCTTCTCCACCTCGGTCAGCCCGAGAATGTCCGCGTAGAAGCGCCGCGCAGCGTCTTCCTGGCCGACCGGCATGGCCAGCTGAACATGGTCAAGACCGACGACCTCGATCGTCTCAGTCATCTGTTGCTCCACCAAGCCAACGCAATACTGTCTCGAGCGTCACGTCCAGCGGAGCAGCAGTGTCTACGACAAGGCTCGGCACATCGACATCGTAGGGATCGGCGGCCGTCCGATCGCAGAACGCCTCGACCTTCGCCCAGTCTGTGGCGTGGTGGGAGGCCAGTCCGGTCCCCGCTCGCTGCTCGATCCGCCGGCGCCATTCCGCGCCGTCGGAGCACTTGCACTCAAGGATCAGCACACGTGCTCCTGCGCTGCGCCCCATCTCGACGGCGTGCCTGTAGCTCGTGCCGTAACCCAGTGGGCTGTCGGCGATGACGCTCAGGCCGATGGCGAGCTGACGGGCGGCAAGGGCAAGCATCGCCTCATACGAGAGACCGCCGAGTTCATCGGGCAGCAGGTCGCGGATGAGGTCCTTGTCGATGACGGGCCAACGGAGACGTCGGCCAACCTCGTTCGCGATGGTGCTCTTGCCGCTGCCAGGCGGGCCTTTGAGCAGAAGCAGCGTTGGCGCCGCCACGGCGTCGTGCGATCACCACGAACTCATTGCAGGACTCTGCGGCCGCTATCTTGCGTAGCCGCCGCAGCATATCGCGCACCACTGCCCGCCTCCGTTGGCGCGACTGCCGGCCACTCGCGGCTACGCCTGCCGCTGTCCGCCGTCTCGCGTATGAAAGGCATACATCGGCCACCGACGTGCTCCAACCGGAAGACCGGCGCGCCGACATACCAGCGCGAGCGTCAGTGATGATGTCGCTCTACCACGCGTCATACCAGCTGGGTGGCCGTGGACGGCTGCCGACACCCAACCTCGGCATCTCGCCGTGGTGGTTGGCCGTGATCGTGACGGCATAGATGGCGAAGGGGAGAAACAGCGATCGCTCGAATCTTGTTGCACTTTACGCAAGTAGGCGTTGCGCATTGATCGCGTTGAAGCCGTACCCAGCTCGATGAATAGCTCGGCCGGCCGACGTACCAGCCGGGCGGCGTGGCCGCGTGCAGCGCGTCCCAGGCGTCCTCCACGGCGCTGTGCTCAGTCCGGCTCTGCAATTATGGCTGCTCACCTTACAGGCGCTGGGGAGGCGTCCGGTGGCCAGCCTGCGCGATCGCTATAACGCTTTTATCGACCGCCACGAGGTTGCGTGGGAGCAGCTGGTCATGGATGCCTTCGCCGCGCGTCGTGGCCGGGCGGGACAGCAGACAAGTCGTATGCTCGACGAGGTCCTTCCTTGAGTCGGACGTCCGTGCGGCGAGAGCTGCTCGATGCGTTCGCTGAGTCGATCTGGGCGAAGGCGAGAGTGGCGCGCGAGGTAGCCTTGGAAGTCCGCGAGCGACGCCGTCTGCTGGAATCGATCTCCGAGGACATCAAGAAATGTACGGACCTACTCCCGGCACGGGTAAGCGTGGCTGCACTCTCCGAGGCCGAGCCACGCGGCGTCGATCTGCGGCAGATGGGATGGCACGATCAACCGAGATTCGATCCGGGTCGCCAGGTCTTTGCGTGGGAGCATGTCCTTCCGGTAGGCCGCATCCGGGACCTCTGCCTCCTAGCCTCCTCATCCAGTGCGATCGCAGAGATCCTTGAAACCGCTCGCGTGGCTTGGATCCTCAAAGAAGAAGATCGTCGACTGACCAATCTTGGATACCGCGCGGTCAGGCTCGATCCCGAGGCCGCCTATCGCGAAGCAGGCATCACGCTTGTATGACCACATTCGCTTGTGAGCGCGGGGTCCGTCCGGAGCCTTGGCGCGAGTTGGGGCCGCCGAACGATTTACCTCGGCACCCGCCCCGCAGCTAGCTCGCGCAGGCAGCGCGCCATCTCACGCACCACACCGGCCTCGGTCTGAACCACGGCCGTCCACTCGCGCTTGCGCTTGCCGATCACGGCCCTCTCAGCTGGGTCGAAGGCGTACATCTGCCACTCTCGCCGCTCGTCGTGATAGGCCGGCCGCCCGACGCACCAGCCCGTAGGCGTGGCTGCGTGCACCTCGTCCCAAGCCGCTTCGCCGTCGCTTCTCACGGTTGCACTAGCATGGCGCTTCCCCGGCCTGCGACGGAGGAAAGACGTGCGCTACACCGGCCAGCGGTCGGAGCTGGACGCGCCTCTCGTCCGAGTGGCGAACGCACTGCGCCTCGCGTTCGTGCCCCTCGTCGTGGTGGCCGTACTGCAGGGCGAACCGTGGATGCTCGTTGCGCTCGTAGTCGGTGCCGGAGTAGCGCTACTTCCGTTGATATTGGAACGGGTTCGACCAGCCGCCCTGTCCGGCGTCGTCCATCTGGCGGCGGTTGCGCTGCCCTTGGCTGACTTGGCCGGCCGGACGCTCCACCTCTACGAAAGCAGCGAGCTGCCCTATGACGTCTTTTCGCATGGCGTCGGTGTGGCCTCCGCCACGGCACTGCTGCTGCTGTTTGCTGCCGCTCGACTCGACTCGCTCGGTTGGCGGCATAAGCCGGTCGCCATCGCGGTCGTGGGTGGAGTCATCGGGCTCGCAATCGCCGTCGGATGGGAGCTTGTAGAGCTCGGCGCTGAGCCGCTCTTCTCCGGCACGCTTCAACACGGGCTCGACGACACGTTGCTCGATGTGGTCGCCGGCCTCGCAGGCGCCGTAGCCGCGTCACTGATCGTCGTCTTGTACTGGCGCGCGGAGAAATCGCCCGCACGATGATTCGCGAAGTCCGGTGTGGCGAGGCCATGCCTGCGAGCGGTGCCGGGCTATACGACGCCGTCGCGGGCGCCGGGCGGAGTCGCGCACCTGACGGCGCGTCGCTCGACAACGGCGTTAGGGTGGGTTCGCGGCACCACCGGTCCCGAACAAGCTAGTCGGCGCTCAGCCGACTCGAAGTGGCGCATAAGGAGGAAGAGTCATGCCACCGAAGTGGTTGGCAAAGGATCAGGCGCCCGACGAGCCGGGCGGAGACGCCGAACGTCACGGCTTCACGCCAGGTGGCGCACGAGATCAAGCGCCCGACGAGCCGGCGGGAGACCGCGACAGTCAGGGCCGCCTCATTGGGGCGCGTGAAAACGACGACTTCGGTCCTGACGCGGCGCGTCGGGCCGGCGGATCGCGCGGCGAAGTCGCGCCGGACGAGCCGGGCGGCCCAGACGCCGAGGGCGACGGCCGGCTCCGCTTGTAAGCCGCATCACGCAGCGGCGGCGGCGATTTGACGGCCAGCCTCTCGTGGCGCTGCCACTTGTGCTAGGTGCGCCCCGTACTTCGGCGCTCTGCCCTCGCCCAATTCCCGCAGACACCGCGCCATCTCGCGCAGCACGTCGAGCTCTGTGGGCGCCACGGCCGTCCACTCGCGCTTCCGCTTACCCATGACGGCGCTCTCAGCCGGATCGAAGGCGTACATCTGCCACTCGGTACGCTCGTCGTGGTACATCGGCCGCCCAACGACCAGCCAGGCGGCGTCGCGTCGAGCGGCTCCGACCAGGCGCGCTTTCGCTCCGGTGTCACGCCGGCCAGCGTAGGCATGATCCGGTGTCGACTACAGCGTCACGTCTGGGCCACGTCGTGCCCGCGCTTGCTGTTCCGCCGCGAGCTCCGCGCGTACTCGTCCGGCCGCCTCTTCTGCCTCCTCGGTGGTACACCGCCATCGCTCGGCGAACAGCGCCTCGACGAGTGATGGGCCGAGTCGCGGCATGTCGGCGTACCGAGGTAGCAGGTGAAAGTGGGCGTGGCGAACCGTCTCGCCGAAGGCGCAGACGTAGACGCGCTCGGGGTTCAACGCAGCGCGTATCGCGCTCAGCAGCCTCTGCATGGCTGTGCCGAAAGCGGCCGACTCGGCGGGGTGGAGATCGCCGAAGTCGGCGACATGGCGCTTGGGCTTGAGAACGATGTACCCGCGCATCAAGGGCGGTGTCCCGTGGTCGGCCAGCCAGTGCGCATCCTCGTAGATCGTCCCACCCGGCGCCTCGCGGTGGCCGGCATTGACCTCGCAGGTAAAGCAGCCGTCCATACACGCTGACTCTAGGGCTGGCGCTGGCGGCGAGCCAACTATCAGCGGATCGCGTGCCGTCGCTCGACTGGACCGGGCCAGGCGCCAACGTGCGCTACTACGGCACCAACGGCCACCACGACACGAGCTGGACCGCCGATGGCACGGGCGCCGTCACGGCGACCCTACGCTACGACCCGTGAGGCAACCTCACCTCCAGCTCCGGTTCCTCGCTGCCCGACCACAGGTTCCAAGGCTCTTGGTTCGACCCGACCAGCGCCCTCTACTGGGTGGTTGCCCCCTGGTATGCGCCGTCCGTCGGCCGCTTCATCAGCGAGGAACTCGCTGCTCGGTCAGGTGGAGGATCCGCCGTCCCGTCACCTATACGCATATGGGCAGGCAAATCCGGTCCGTTTCCGCGACACCACCGGCACCACAATCGACCGAACTGGCTTTGATCCCATCTACGGATGGACACGACCAAAGATGTCACCACCGTTTCCGTTTGCAAGAGGATATAGAACAACCATGGTCGGCCTGATCAAGATTGCCCTGTTCATTCCGACCGCCAAATCTTGCGGCGGTGCCCTCTGGTATAGCGCGTGCTTCAAAGGTGACGATCGTAAGTTCTCGCGGTACTATTCGCTGCCGACCGGCGTTGACTGCTACAAGGCGCGTGCCCGCATCTGGATCAACTTCGATGAACGACGGACCACCCTAAAGGTGACTCCGACGTGTAAGCCAAGCCGGCCCGCGGGGCGACTGTAGACCTCCTCTGAGCATCCAAACGAAGTCGGGATTCCTGGCGCACTACAACAACATCGGTAATGGCTACGCATGGAATCCCACGAACTTCCTGTCACCCCAGTGCGATGCAAGCTCCACGACCGTGGAGTGGTCGCTCAAGCAGTCTCTGTATAAGTTCTCGCCAACGATAGATGTCAAGATATCAGCACGCCGCTGCGGACAAACGGCTGAGATCCAAGTCCGCGCCAACGGCTATCCTTCCTTTTAGCTGTACTACTACGTGCGGCGAAGGTATCTCGCACGAGCGCGCCATCAAGCGGATGATCCCGGGTTCCTGTATGATGCGGTGCCCTACGGCTACGCCAAGAACCTTCGTGTCACGCTCCCGTAGCGGTGTACGTTACCGCTCTCAAGGAAAGGCGATGTCCAAGAGAGCAGTCGTGAAGTTGATCTTGGTAGCAGTCGCCATAGTAGTGGCCGTACTTGCGGAACACGGCGCGCTCGCGATCCTAATCCTCGCTTTCGTTGGTTCGATCCACTTCCGCCCGGAGATAGGTGATTGGACGGCACGCTTGCTCGCGCCATCACCGGCGGCAAGGCTGGCGGCGATACTGTGGCTTCTCCTGTCCTTACTCGTGCTTCTAGCGGCCTTCGCGGCCGCCGGTGCCGGTGCAGTCGGGTGGGAGCCGATGCTCGGCTTGGGCGGAATCTTCGCCGCCGCCGCAGTCGTAATGTTCGCAGCGCCGAACAATAGAGTCCTACTCGGGCTATCGTTCGCGTCTGCACTCCTAATCGTTGTCTCCGCCTTACAGGCGCTTGTGAACGGAGGGTTCGGGCTGGCGAACGCCGCTCTTACAGTTGTCGCTGCAGCTATTGCCGTTCTATCGGTCGTGGGCATGATCCGGGTATTCCGGCAAGGCCGGCCGGATTAGACCGAGGCGAGGCCCTGGACCGCGAGCGGGACGTGCCCGAGCCTTCGGGTTCGGCGACGTGTGATGGATCACGCCTCGATCTCCGGATCCCACACAGCCACGTTGACAGCCGCGGCCGTGAGTCTCGGTCCCACGCCGTGGAGCCGATGCACGAGCAACCCGCGTGATGTGCTCGCGGTGGAGCTCGGTGACACCCCATGGACAATGGCCGGTGAGACTTTTAATCCTCGTGTCCTGGGTTCGAATCCCAGCCGGCCCTCCAGCGTTTTGAGCGTGAAATGGGCACTTGGAGAGCGTCGACAGACCACGGAAGCGGCGTTTGACAGCCACGTTGACAGCCACGGCAGAAGGACTCGGTGGACCGGATGGACACCGTAGAAAAGGGTTAGATGGCGGCGGCGTGGGGTCGGGGCTTGCCTTAAGGCGTCAGCTCCTGCTTGTGGAGCTGCACGTTCCCGTGCTGAACGTTGCCGCCGGCCTCATACGTCTCGGTGGCGATCGAGAACGTGTCGATGCCCTGGTTGGGCTCGCCGTTGTCCTGGACGGTGATCCGGTAGTCCTCGCCGACGCCGTTCACCTCGGCCGTGCCTTCCCAGGTCGCGGTGTTTCCGACCTGCTGGTAGCTGGTCACGGTCAGACACTTGACTCGCGTTTCCTCCGCCGGGTCATTCACCAGGCAGCGGCCGTGCAGACGATCGGGGTCCTCCGTCTTCTTGACCTCGAAGCCGAAGCTGACCTGCGCGACGGAGCCGATGTCTCCGATCTGGCCGCCGCCGGTCGCCTTGCCGGTGGTGTCGAGCGGCAGGACGCCCGTGGAGAGGTAGAAGTACTCTAGGAAAGACTCGCTCTCGTAAAGATCACACGTGGGACGCTCTAACGCAACGCAAACGTGACTTACGCTTGCATACGCCCGGCCCTGATCCGTGAACGTGCCGGTTGCCGTCCGTATCGTCGCCTCGTAGTCGAGAGTTCCGCGGGCCTGCTCCAAGTCATAGAAGGCTGCGGGGGGAAAGAAAATGCCTTGCGTGCGCGAGCAGCTGGCGGTGACGTAAACATCGCTTATCGTTTTCTTCCCGCTCACCTGGCCTATGACGGAATCAATCGTGAACTTCACGGTCCAGTCCGTCACAAGTCCGACTGCGATACCGGAGTCGGCGCCGAGCGCAGTCAAAGTGACGGTGACTGTCCCGCTCTCGGTGAACGTCCCCGGGTACGGCCCGAACGCGAAACCCTCGGCTACGTAGCTGATGGTGAACGTTTCACCGACGGACGGGGTGCAGCTCCCCGTGATGTCGACGTCGCCAATGTCGCTCCTCACGGTGCCGAGATAGCTTGACTCGTGTGCCATGAAGTACTCGCCCTGAAGGCTCGGCGGCAGTTCCTGAGCGGTCGCGGCACCTGCGCCTGGACCAACGGAGGTCGTGGCTAGCAGAAAAGCAAGCGTCAGGGCGCGTCGCACGATCGTCCCCCTTTCTGCGAGCGTTCCGAGCGTCCTAGGCACCACTACTGGTGGTGCTACCATCGATGGAGCGGCCCTACGATCGCCGGTGGCTGCTCTATACCGGCGTTGCAGTGCCGTAACAGGGTTCACTCTCGGTCGAGAAACGAAGAGCCGCAACACGAGTCGCTCGCGGCTGCTGGAGCGGGCACGGAAGGCCGCGCCCGCGCATTGACCAGCCAGATAGACTCGGACGCGTCGGAGAGGCATCAAAGACTGCCCGTTGGACGAACTGGGCGGGGAGGTAGAAGGTGCGACGCATTAGCGTGAACATCGCTCTGGCCGGCCTGGTGGCGACCCTTATGGCAACTGGCGCCAGCGCGGCATCGCCGCACACCGGCTGCCCGGTGGGGCCCGGAGGCGCGGGCGGCTCGACAATCGCGGCATGGCAGCCCATGAACGAAACGACACTTGCGGCAGCAATAGCTGGCGCCGGGTTCGACCCTACGGAAGCGGCAGCGGTGTTCGAGGCGGGCGATAGGAATCACGACGGGCTCCTCTGCGTCCTGGTCCAGACGCTGCCTAACGACGCCTCGGGTAGTGACACCTGGTTTGTCTCGAAGGACAACAACGTAAGAGAGAAGTAGCGATCAAACACTCAGCGTTCCCGAGTCCCGTCGCGCACCGTGCGGCGGCCATTAGCTCGAGCGTAGAGCGAGTCGAACGAGCTAGGACCTGAACGCTTACGCGCACCTGCGGGGTGAGCGAGTGATGGCGTCGCTCGACCTGACCTGCTCGCGCTGCAGCCAAGGCCTCCAAGCGACTCAGAGGGGCGCGCCTGGCGCCGCAACAGCTTCCATCACGCCCAGTTCGCGTGCGCAGCGTGGGCAGGTTTTTGGTTCCTTCTCGCCACCCGCCATGACGGTCATCCGCCGCGAGCTACGCGCCCAGCACGGCGTCCATCCCGCGCGCGATCTCGCGGAGGCGTCTAGCGAGGACCACCGTAATGATCGCTGAACCAACCATCGCGATCGTGAGGCAGGCGGTCCACCCAGCCGCCGGCGCTGGCGGGCCATGAGGCGGGACGGTAAGGTTCCGCTCGCTATGCCGACATCAGTATCGATGCTGCCCTGGCCGCTGACGGCCGCCCAGCGCGAGCTGCAAGACGCGGCTCGAGCGTTTGCCCACGAGCAACTCGCCAAGCTGGCCGAAGAGTGCGACCGCAATGGGACTCTCCCCACCGCTCTAGTTGACAGCTTCCACGCGTCGGGACTGCCAAATCGCTTTCTTTCGAGCGCCGAGGGCGACGATTTCGTGAGCAGCGCATGCCTTGTCGCCGAGGAGCTGAGTTACGGCTGTGCCGGTCTAGCGAGCTACCTTATGCTGCCGGTCTTCTTCAATCGGCTCGTGCTCGCATACCTTCGTGGCGAGGAGCGCGCGGCGTTCCTGCGCGCATGTATGGCGGCGCCCGTCGTTACGTCGTTTGCGGCGTCCGAAGCGCGCGCTGGCAGCGACATGCTGTCGCTCGAAACGGACGCAACCAGGACGCCGACGGGCTACCGATTGAACGGCCGGAAGGAGTACAGCTCGAACCTTCGCCACGCCGACTACGTCATCGTCGTTGCGCGGACCGGCCCCGCGGGAGTGCGCGCATCGGACGCGCTCAGCTGGTTCCTCGTGCCGACGGACTCCCCTGGAGTCCGCGTCGGTGAGCGGTGGCCCACGTTTGGACTGCGCGCGATCGACGTCTCGCCCCTCGAGCTTACCGAAGTCGAAGTGCCGTACAGCCGTCTCCTCGGTGGCGAGGGACGCGGGCTGTCGATGATGGCGCACAGCCTCGCTCAATCTCGAACTGGCATCGCCGCGCTCGGAGTTGGGATCGCGCGCCGAGCGCGTGACCTGGTCATGGAGCATGGCAAGCGTCGGCGGCTGTATGGCGACAAGCTGAACCGCATGCAGGACTATCGCTTTCGGATCGCCGACATGGAAAAGACCATTGCCGCCGCCCGCGCGCTCGTCTGGGTTGCGGCACGGGCAGCGGATCGCGGCGAAGACGCGGGGAAGGAGTCCAGCGTCGCGAAGTTGTTTGCCGGCGAGACAGTCATGCAGGTCACCACGGCAGCGTCCGCGATGCTGGGGAGTGTCGGCTACACCGGCCAGAGCGAGATCGAGAAACTGTTGCGCGATGCCCGCCACGTCGCGATAGTCGAGGGGACCGAGCCGACCCACAAAGAGATCATCTTCGCGAACATGCTCCGGCACGGCGCCTACTGAGGCGGCTGCCAGGCCGCAGCACGACTTCGCAGCTCACGCTCACCGGTTGGCTCCTCCGCGCTCATAGGCAGCGAAGGCGCCGGCGCTTGCTCCCTCCTGACCAAGCAGCGAGCGGCGCAGCGCAGCAGGCCCAGCCGCGTCCGGCTCTTGACTGTGCCCAGCGGCGCGCTCGTAGGAACCGATTGCCTCTCGTTGTGGTGCCGGCGCGGTCCTGAGGGCCTTGCCCACTTCCTGCCCGCGAGTCGGCCGGCTACTTCGCCCCATACGTCGGCACGCCAGGTAGGTTGCTGCCTCTTCGGCTGGCGGCAGCTCGCGTCGGGCGCCGCTGGCGTACGGCGTCGACCGCCCTTCGGACCGCCGAAATCACCGTCGCGTGATCCGCCGCTGGCTTCTGTGCGTATCCCCTTTGTCCGACTCGTAGATGTGTACCCGCGCATCTGCTCGACCGGGGGGAGAACTGCATGCTCGAGATCGCCCTTGACAGGGAAGCTGTCAACCCGCCGACGCGGGGTGCAGCGTAGATGGCTACTCGACAAACGATGCGCCGTCTCAGCGTGCTCGTCGCCGCTCAGCACAGGCTCCTCCGCGAAGCAACGGCGGCGGTCCTCGCTCTCGATCGGCGTGTCGACATCGTCGCACTCGCCGCCGGCGCCCGGGAAGCATTCGAGGCCGCCGTCGAGATGCGACCAGACGTCGCGCTGCTCGCTGCGTACATCCCGGACGCAAGCATGCTGGAGGCGTGCACCGGAATCCGGAACCGTGTCCCGACGACGCAAGTGTTGGTGCTCGGCATGTCGCGACGGGACGAGGACTTTCAAGCGGCCGTCGGGGCTGGAGCGGCCGGATACGTCCACAGCGACATGGGCGCGCTCGATCTTGTAGCCGCAGTTTTAGCCGCCGGCCGAGCAGATTCGGCGACTGCGCGCCCAACCCGACCGCGGACAGAGCTTGGTGCTGCGGAGCCTGTTGCTCCCGATGCAGGCCCGGCGGCGCTGAGTGAGCGCGAGCGCGACGTGCTACGCCTAATCGCCGAGGGACTAACGAACCGTGAGATTGCGCAGACGCTGGACGTGCGCGAGTCAACCGTCAAGACGCACGTCCGCCACGTTCTGAACAAACTTCGCGTTCGCAATCGTGCAGCAGCGGTAGCGGCGTATCGCCCACTTGAAACGCGCTGAGCGCCGGACGCCACAGGGTTGTAAGCCGGCTCTCATCCTTTCGGTCGATGCGGCGCCTCTGCTCCTTCGGTTAGCGTCGGGGAAGCCTCGCTGTCCGTAGTGGCGCTGCCCCTGTCGCCACGAGGCCTAAGGAAGGAGCATCTGTTGACGCGACTGATAACGGCGGTCCTCGCCAGCACTGTCCTGTTGCTGGTTGCCGCGGCACCGGCGGCACTAGCTGACGACGCAGGCGACGGCACGGTGACGGTCATGGTCATGAAGCATGCCTGCAACGAAGACGTCCGCAGCCTCGAGGACTTCAACGAAATCAAGGAGTCAGCTGACGGGCCCGTGGCTGCCCTGGCGGCAACCGTCGTCGCCTGCCCGACGATCGTCAATCCGGGCGACGAGACCAGCAACGGCGTCAAGGGCGAAGCGGCCTCATTCTCATTCACCCTCGAGGACGAGGAGGGGACGCACGAGCTACCGGCCGACACCGAGCCCGCCAAGCTGTGCGAGTCCGATCTGGGCTTGGACGCGGATGGCGACGGCAACATCTCCAAGGACGTCTGCCTCGATACGACGCACTACGTCTTCGAGGGCGTTGTAAACGGCGAAGTGACGGTGACAGAGACAGAACCGCCGGCCGGCTTCGAGTTCGGCGAACTCCTCTTCACGCCGACCGAAGTCAATGGCAACAACGACGCCGATTCTCTGGTCTCGATCGACCGCAACGCCGGGGTCATCCGGCTGGACACGACCGCCGACGACGACGGCATGATCATGCTCCACATCTACAACTTCGAGAAGCAGATGCCGGACACGGCGACTGCGGCCGATACGGCGACAGAGAACGCACGCCTCAGCGGGGGCCTGCTCCTCGCGTTCGGTCTCGCCGCCGGCGTCGGGCTCTGGTTCTTCGGGCTCTGGTTTGCCCGCGGCCGACGGCCGGAGAGCGCAAGCGACTGACGTCTCTCCTGCTGCATCCGGAGCGGGTGCACGTCAGAGAGACCGCGAAGTACGGACTCCTGGCCGGCCGGCCAGGAGTCCGTTTTGATCCGATTCGTGGCTCGGTCATTGCTGACGCCATACAGCATTGGATAGCGCGACGTTGGTCGGCGCTGTAACCTCGGCGCGAGGCGCCGTCTCGACGCTCACCCATCCTCGACATCGCCGCGCAGCGACAGTACGAGGTCCCCGAAGAGCGGAGGACAACAGTGGCTGAGCGAGAACGAGAACCGGCCGACATCGAAACCGGGGAGCGCGTCGGCGCACTCGGTGCGGCGATAGCCGACGCCGCGAGGCACATGGCAGCCGGAGAGCACGAGACCGAGCAGGGGGCGCGGCAGCGACTCGAGCTGACTCAGGTCGAGCGGCTGATCGATGGCTGGCCAAAGGCGCCGAAGATGATTGCAGAGCAGATGCTCGAGCAGTACGGACCGCCCAACGAGGCGACGCCGACGAAGCTCTTCTGGTACCGGACCGGCCCGTGGAAGCGGATCGAGCTGACCAGCGACGCGGTCGTGCACAACTTCCCGGCCCCGCACAGCGATTTTCTGACGCAGTACATCGACTACCGCGTTCCACTCGGTACGTTCGACGCTCTCGCCCGGTTTGATGGCAGTTGTCTTGTCGACCGGACGGCGGGTGAGGCCGCGGCGCGCTGCGACTCCGAGGCCGCGAACATACTCACGTTGAACCTCATGCACGAGATCGTGACGGGCAGGACGACCGTCGAAGAGGCGCGCAGCACCTACGCTGAGAATCTGTCGGCGTACACGCTGGGACGCCGGACGCACTACGCTGAGCGGTTCCAGTTCGATGTGCCGGACGGCGGAACTGAAGACCCAGACGAGCCGAATATCGCCGCCGCCATGGGGCACCAGGCCGTGGAAAAGATCAAGGACGTGTTTAGCGGGTAGCTCGGCGGTCGTCTTAACCGTAACGAGCCCCGAGCGACGCACGTCGGCTCGCAGCACGGGTTGGCCATCCCAGTTGCGCGACTGACAGCTCGCATGCGAACCAACGGCCGGGGCTACCACCGAGCACCGCGTCCATCCCGCGCGATCTCGCACAGGCGCCCCCCACCACGTGGCGGTAGGTGTTCGAGGTCAGACACGATAGAGCTGTGGCCGATGAGACGTCAGCGAACGCCTACGCAGCCTCCGGCTTGGCGACGGACCGCCTCGCGACTTTGGGCAACGCCCACCGGCGCGGCGCGCGCCAAGACTGCCTCGGCTACGGAAGGCGGACCAGGATGTTGACGCAGGCGCGCGAAGTCGGAATCCGAACGCCTGCGGTTCCGAACTCTGACCAAACGGCTCGACGCGCTTGAACGGCTCGTACTCCCAAGTGGCGTCGAAGGGCGGCGTGAATGCGACGCTCAGCGTCTCTTGGTTGACGCGCCCTGCATTGGCGCCCGCCCGGAGGAAGCCCACTCTGGTCTCACGTCGCCGCTGCCGTCAGTCAGCTCGAAAGTCAGGGCAGCGCAGTCGTCGATCGCGACGCCGAGGAGCGAGCGGGTCGTCGCGCGCCTCCGGCGTGCGCCTTGGCCACCTCGCCGATGATCGCGGCGAGCTCGCGTGGGCGCGACCACATCGGCCAGTGGCTCGTCGGCAGGTCGACCCAGGTCACGTTGCGGAGTTCGGGGATGCCGGCGAGAAACGCCCAGTCGGGATGCTCCCTGGCGTACGCCTGATACTGCTCGGCGCCGAACCCCGTGCAGATGATCGTGCTCGGAATGTCACGCCGGGCGTCATTCGTCAGCTCGGCCGCCTCGCGCAGGATTGCGCCCGGCTCCGGCACGGCCCGCCGACGAAACGTCTCGAGCTGCTTCTCGCTGAGCCCGTCCAGATTCTCCTCCTCCGCGATCTCCTCCCATACCATCGGCTTCTCTGCGGCATCGAACTCCGGATCGAGCGCGCCTTTACCGGGCGCTGTGTCGACGTAGACCATCGGGGCGATGCGATCCGGGACGCGATCGCTCGCGGCGTACCCCGAGAAGCCGGCGGCGCTGTGAACAGCGATCACGACCGGCGCGTTCGCCGCCTCGATGGCGTCGACGATCGCGTCGACGTGGTCCGCCAGCGTGATCTTCGAGCGGTCGGCATCGAGCGCCTCGAGGCCGGGCAGAGTCAGCGCGGTGACGTCGTGGCCGTCCGCCTGCAGCGCCTCGGCAACCTCATCCCACGCCCATGCCCCCAGCCAGAACCCGGGAACCAGAATGATCGGTGCGGAACTCGTTCCTCGATGATTAGTCATGTCGCTCCTTCTAGTGCTGTTGCGGATATCTCACCTCTGTGCCGCATCTCGCCGAGCACGTTGGCGAGTTCTCGAACGGCGTCATAACCGTCAGCGAGGCGTTCGCGCAGTCGCGATCAGGGCGCCGGGTGCGGCTGACGGGCCGCGATCCATGGGACCGATTACTCAGCGCTGCGCAGCAGCGCGTCAATAGCCGCGGTCGTGACGATCCCTTCGACGCTGCCCGCCAGGTCGGCGTCCAGCGTTACGAACGCATCTGCCTGCAGCTGAGTGAGGGCCACGTACTCGGCGTTGTAGGTCGAGGCCCATCCCAACTTATCGGCCACTTCCCAGGCGCGACGCCGGAGCACGGCGTCGCCGAGAAGCCTGATCGGCATCCGCCCCATGCGGGCGAGGTGATCGCGCGCGATGTCGGCTGCGATCTCGCCCCGCTGGACGGCCTCGTGCGAGTAGTCGGTTCGCCTGCTCCACCCGACTCGAGTGCTGGTGAGCCATCGGACGGCGCAACCCGAACGGCGTCTCGGTCCGCAGCATTCGGCCATCGATGGAGTCTAGGCGGCACACGGGCACGACGCCGGAGGGCTGCGACACGGCTTACGGGCAGGCGCGCGGCGCCGCGGACGGCCGGGCGACGTCGCCCGAACTGGTCTGCGTGTCGACGTATCGCGCACCAATCTGTAGTTTCGGCACCGTGCCGCGCGGACCTTCGCTCGTTTGGAGGATCAGGCGCCGGTCGCCGGGACGGACGCTGTCGGCCAGGAGATAGTCGGTCGCGTGTCTTCGGACGGCGAACACTTCGTAGCGGTGGACCAGCGCGTCCTCGGTGTAGACGACAACTTCGCTGCCCAGCAACTCCTGTCCGTCGTCGCGCTCGGACGCCTCCAGCAGTGGCAGGAACATGCCCTTCTGGGCGTGGGCGTAGAGGTAGGTCGTGCCCGGCTCGCCCGGTTGGCGGTAGCCGATCAGGTACTGCGCGACGTCGCACAGCGGGTATCCGGGGTCATTGCCCTCGACTTCTACGTCCGCCGCGATGACCGGCAGGTCGATCGCGTACGCCGCGACGACTACGCGCGTAGCGACAGCGGCAGGCTCGGCCGCCACCGGCGCCCGAGGTGATGGCACGATCACGGCCGTCCTATCGGGAGCGATCGTCTGCGGCACGGGCGTCGCCGTCGGCGCGGCGACGACAACGGGTGCGGGCGTGACTTCGACGTCCGCTCCGGCGGCAGCAGTGCAGCCGACCAACAGCAGGGCTGTCGCTGCCCAACCGAGCGGGCATCGCGGCAACCTCACGGCGCCACCTGGACACGCCCGGTCATGCGCGGGTGAAAGTCGCAGTAGAACTCGTAAGTGCCCGGCTCGACGAACTGGTAGCCAAAGGCGTCGCCCTGCTCCAGCGCCCCGGAGTCGAAGAGGCCGTCCGGCTCGTCCGAAGGACCCGATGTGACCGTATGACCCGCCGCGTCGAGATTGGTCCAGCGAACGGTCGTGCCCGCCTCGATCGCCACGACCCGCGGATCGAACATGAAGTTCGCGATTGATGCGCTGGCTTCCATTGCAGCCGGCGTACCGGCCGGAGACAACGACTGGGATGGAGATGCGAATGGCGACGGCAGTGGCGAAGGTCGGACTGTCGCCACGGCGCCTGCCGTCGACGACGCACCAGCTGTTGCAAGGGTGGTCGCCGGGACAGGCGTCATCGGTGCCGATAATCCGGCCGGCGTCGCGGCCGGCGAGGGCGACACACTGGCCGCCCCGCAGGCGGCCGTTGCCAGCGCGGCTGACAAGAGGAGGACGGTTGCTCTGATCACTTGATGACTCCAGGTTGAGTAGAAGAAGGCCGGCCCGGGTTGCCCCAGACCGGCCTCGAGGGAAGGTGTGGATCAGTCGCGAGAGACGCGCTGGCCCACGAGGCGACGCGAGACGATCGCGCCTGTCGAGACAATGGCCAGCACGCCGGCCACTCCGAGGAGCATCAGGCCAAGTGAAGGCTGCTCCTGCGCGGCGGTGTGCGTGGCGGGCGCATCGGGTTCGAACGTGTCGGGGAACTGCGCCACGATGCCTGCCGCAAGGGCGTCGCCGGTCATCGTCAGGTGCATGTAGGCCTCGCGCTCGAGCTCGTACGCCTTTGCGTAGTCGCCGTCCGCGTAGGTATCGATCTGCTCGACGAGCTGATCGACGTGGACCTGCAGGCCCTCGGCGATGGCGTCGGCATCAAAGTTGGGGTTTGCACCGGCCAGGAACTGACCGAAGTCGGTGCGGTAGTTGTCCAGCCGGTCGAGCGCTTGCTGTCGGGCATCGTCGTCACCGGAGGCAAGGCCAACGGTGTAGTCGACGAAGAAGCCGATGTGGTTGCGCCACAGCTCACCGAAGCCGACGCCGGCCTCATCGCCGTAAACGCTGGCAATGGCTGCCTGAAGGTCGGCCGTGTTGCCCTCGAGGGCGTTGGCCGCGGCCTCGAAGTCGGGCGCACCGTCGAGTCCGGCGCGCATGGCGCCGATGGCCAACGTGCCGTGCTCGCCGAGCAGGCGGCCGAGCGCTGAGCGCAGATCCGCTGCGGGCGACTCAGTGGCGCCGGGGAACTTGTCGGGGAACTGCTCGACGATCGCCCAGGCAAGGAGGTCGCCGGTCATCGTGAGGTGCATGTACGCCTCACGCTCAGCTTCGTATGCCGCGGCAAAGTCGCCGGCCGCATAGGTCTCGATCTGATCGACGAGCTGGTTAACGTGAACCTGCAGGCCATCGGCCAGCGTGTCGGCGTCGAGGTTGGGATTGGCGCCGGCGAGGAACTCGCTGAAGTCGGCGCGATAGGTGTCGAGCCGGTCGAGCGCCTTCTCTTTGGCGTCGTCGTCGCCGCTGGCCAGGCCAACCGTGTAATCGACGAAGAAGCCGATGTGATTGCGCCACATCTCACCGAACGCCATGCCGGCATCGTCACCGTAGACGCTGGTGATGGCGGCCTGCAGGTCGGCGGTGTTGCCTTCGAGAGCGTTGGCCGCTGCCTCGAAGTCGGACGCGCCGTCGACGCCGGCACGCATGGCCTTGATGGCCACGGTGCCGTGCTCGCCGAGCAGCCGGCTGAGCGTCACCCGAAGATCAGCCGCTGCCGACTCGCCCGCCGGCTGCTGCGCCGTGACCGGCACGGCGGCCCCGAGGACCAGCAGGGCCCCGAGCATTAGCGGCACGACTCGCGAAGCGGTGCGTGCCATGAGATTCCGTACCATGAGGTACCTCCGTTCATCAGATCGCGTCGGCGGAATTGCCGCTCTTGTCTGGATGGCCGGGATTCGCGTGGAAGGACCGCATGGATTACTCGGTAATGTCTTTGAAACCCGGCTCTGTCGGTCGCGGCTCTGAATCGCGGTCGTTGAAGTGATCCGACCCGGCGCTGGGAGCGCATAGAGAGTTGAGGAAGATCGGTACCCGCGATGAGCTCCGTACCGCGACAGTCGGCGGAGATGCGGATCGAGAAGTGCTCGATCGCGTCGCGTCCGGGGAGCTCGATGCCCTCGAGGAGTTGTATGACCGCTATCGGGCGCTGGCATATGCCGTCGCCCTGCGCATCACTGGCGACACCACGGCCGCGGAAGACGCGGTCCAGGAGGCGTTTCTGGGTGCGTGGCGGAATGCGGCGCGATATGAGGAAGGGCGTGGCAGCGTGAAGACATGGCTGCTCTCGATCGTTCACCACCGCGCCGTCGACACTTTGCGCCGGCGCCGTGTGACCGTTGAGCTGCCCGATGTCGAGGCTGCCACACCGGGGGCGCTGACCGTGCCGGACGTGTGGGGCGAGGTCGCCGGCCGGCTGGATCGCGAAGAGGTCCGGGCGGCGCTTTCGAGCCTGCCCTCGGTCCAGCGCGAGGCGATCGAGCTCGCCTACTTCGACGGCCTGACGCAGCAGGAGATATCGACCCGGACGAGTACGCCGCTGGGCACGGTCAAGAGCCGAATGCGGCTGGCGCTCGTGTCACTCCGTCGGGAGCTGCTCAACCAGAGCGGATCGGTGCAGGGATGAAGCTGACCTGCGCCGACGTGCGGGAGTTCGCCGCCGGCTTCGTCCTCGATGCTCTCGAGCCCGATGAGATGCGTGCGGTCCGCGAACACCTGGCGAACTGCGAAGAGGCGCACGATGAGTACCGCCAGCTCGGCGGTGTCGTTCCGTATCTGGCGGAGACGGTCGAACCTGTCGAGCCACCGCCGGCGCTCAAGCAGCGGCTGCTGGCGGCAGCGGCCGCCGAGCGGCAGGCCAGCCGCGAGCCTTACCCTGGCATGGCGGCGCGCGCTCCGAGAGCCGCGCCCGAGTCGAGAGCGTGGGATCCGCCGGCCGAGCGAGCAGCTTCTGCCCCATCGCAGCGTCGCGGTCCGGCGCCGTTCGTGTGGCTGGCCGGAATGGCGGCAGCGCTGGTGATCGCCGTGCTGGGAGGGACCGCCTGGCTGCTGCAGTCCGAGTTGCAGGCAGCGCGCCAGTACGAAGAGGGCGTCGCGGCCGTGCTGGAGGTGGCAACCGCCGGCGGCAGCCAGCTGGCGGTGCTGCGCGGCGAGGATGCAGCCGGTCCGCAGGGCCTGGCCGCGGTAGCGGCTGACGGCCGGATCGCCGTCGTCGTGCGCGATCTTCCGGCCACGAGCGGCGAAGAGGTCTACGAAGCATGGGTCATTGCGGGCGACGCCGCCCCCGTACCGGTCGGTGGCTTCCGCGTTGGTCGGGACGGAACCGGCACGCTGGTCAGCGCGGCACAGGCGCCGCCGGAGGGAGTAGTGATCGCCATCACTCGCGAGCCGGCTCCTGGAGCCACCTCGCCTACCTTGCCCATCGTGGTGTCAGGCGCGGGAACCGCCCCGCCTTCCTAGGCCGGCGTATCGGGGCGAGTGATCCGCGCACGCGGCGCTTGCGTACAACCGTTCACGAGGACGGCAGTACACAGGAGCGAGTGCGATGACGGACATGGGACCAACGTCGCGGACGGGTGCCGACACCATCACGATCCTGCGCGCGGCAGTTGTTGTCGGGCTCGTGCTCGCCGGCGTCATCCACCTCTGGCTGGGACCAGGCCACCTGACGGTTTCACCGATCCTCGGCGTGGGCTTCCTTGCCACGGGGCTGGCGCAGGCGATCCTCGCCGGCGTGCTGCTCAGACGTCGCAGCCGTGCGGCCCTGGTCGGGGCGATCATCGTCTCGGCGTTCGGTCTGGTTGCCTACGCGGTCGACGTGACGGTCGGCCTCCCCGGAGCGAGTCACGGCGCCCTACACGCCGACGCCGCCGGCGCGGCCGGCCACGGCGAAGCCATTCACGCCGGCGAGGCGGCCTCGCTGACCGTCGACCCGGGGGCGGTCGCAGCGAAGCTCGGCGAGGCCGTCACGCTGGTCGCTGCCCTCCTTCTGTACCGACGGCCGTAAGCGGAAGGGGAGCCGCACGCCGGCGATCCTGGCGGTGGGATGCATCATCCCGGCCACCGTCGCGCGCGATCCGTTTCGCGCCACCGCGACGGTGAACTGCCTTCCACTCGCGCGTGGTCGCCTTCGCCACGCCGTAGCAACTCACCACCGCGGCTGCGCCCGCGGCGACGCGGGCAGCTGCTCTTGCGCGTCGTTGCGCAATACCGTCGCCTCCGCCGACTCCTCGAGTCGCTCCTCAACGTCGAAGTCCGCGCCGCAAGCCGGGCAGGTGAAACTTCCGCTCGCTCCCATTGTTAGCTCCTGTGCTCGTTCATCCCGCGACAGCGCCGCCAGTGGTCGGGCCGCGACGCCAGGTGCTAGTCGGCGCACTAGGCCGCGGGCCGTGCCTTCCATTCCTTCCGCCAAAGTGGGGAAGATCCCGACGGTCGTCGCGAGCTCGTCGAGCGTGCCTCGGCGGCGGAGCACGACGGCGGCGCTCCACACTAGGTCGGCCGCCTGCGGGCCGACAACGTGGCAGCCGAGCAGCCGCCGGCTGTCGCGCTGGACGACGTACTTGATCAGTCCGAGCTCGGAGCCGATGAGCTCTGCCTTCTCGATGCGGTCGAATGTGACCAGCCCGACCGCCACGTCGTAGCCGGCGGCGCGGGCCGCAGCTTCGGTCAGGCCGACGCTGCCTATCTCGGGATCGGTGAAGATGCCATGGCCCAGGCTGAGACGGTCGATGGGAAGCCGGCAGCCCTCGAAGGCGTCGGCGTAGGCGACCTTGGCCTCCTCTTGGCAGACACGCGTGAACGGCTGCTCGCCGTTGACGTCGCCGACGGCCCAAATGCCCGGGACGTTGGTGCGCAGCCGGCCGTCGACGACGATCGATCCGTCGGGCCGAGTCGCCACCCCGGCCGTATCGAGGGCCAGCGCGTCCGTATTAGCCCGGCGTCCGGTGGCCACCAAGAGATGAGAGCCCTCGATTACGCGCTCTTCGCCGTCGCTGCTGCGGGCGACGACACGCGTGCCATCAGCCAGAGGCGCGACGCGGACCGCTCGGTGGCCCGTAATCAGCTCGATCCCATCAGCCCGCAGCCCGCGAGCGAGCAGCCGGCTGACGTCGCGCTCTTCCTCAGCGCATGGCAGATCACCGCTGTGAATGATCGTCACCTGTGACCCGAAGCGCCGGTAAGCCTGGCCCAGCTCGCAGCCGATGTAGCCGCCGCCCAGCACGATCAGATGCTCGGGCGGCTCGGCGAGGTCCATGACCGTGTCGCTGGTGTGAACAGTCACCTCGGCAACGCCGGGCAGATCGGGGACCGCCACGCGCATGCCGGCCGCGACGAAGATGCGCTCCGAACTCAGCTGGCGGCCGCCGACCTCTACTTCGCGCGGCGAGACGAACTTCGCCTCGCCCTCGATGAGCGTCAGGCGGTCCGCCCGCCGGGCGTTTCCGAGCGCCTCGGCGCGGTGCTCGCCGACGAGCGCGTTCTTGTCGGCAACAATCGCCGCCAGGCCGACGGACGGCTCCGCCAGCCCTTCTACATGGAAGCGCTGCGCGGTCCGAACAGTGTTCGCGATGTTGGCACGATGGATCAGGAACTTGCTCGGCACGCAGCCGACGTTGACGCAGGTGCTGCCGTAGGGGTCGCGGTAGAGCATCGCGACCCGATACCCCGCCGCCACCGCCCGGCTCGCTACGACGGCACCGGCCTCCCCGGCGCCGATAACGATCGCGTCGAACTTCTCGCTCACGACTCGTCCAAGACCTCCGACGCCATCCGCCGGCCGGCGGCGAATGCCTCATCGAGCGACAGGACGTGGCCGCCGGGACGATCGGCCAGCCAGCCAGCCGCCGACTCGCGCGATGTGAAGAAGTGGCCGTGGTTGCACAGCTTGTCCCGCACGCCCTCGCCTGAGGCCTTGACCCACCACGACACGACTGCCGACGCCGGCTCGGCACGGAGCACGCGCCGGCCATCAACCTCAATCCGGATGGGCTCCCCGCTCGCATGGTCAGCGGACTCGATCGTCAAGCGCCTGTCGAGGATGGCCGCGAAGGCCAACGTGTCCATCGCGCACCACGCGTACAGCGTCTTGTCGCCGATGCGCATGCGGTGCTGAGTTGGACGCTGGGTCAGACCCATGCCGACGATCCGGCCCTCGTCGTCCCACTCGACGTCGGCCATGGTGGCGAGCGCGGCGTCGACCTGATCGAGCGGAACGCCCGACACTGCGGCGACCTCCGCCGGCTCGACCGGTCGCCCACCGGCGAGCAACACGATCGTCGGATGGACCAGTCGACGCCAGATTTCGACCTGCTCACCGAGCAATACCGCCGCCTCGTCGAGCACACTGTGGGTCCCGGGCATCGATTACCTCCCTTGCTGGAGCGATTGCTCCGGCGAGGCTAGACCTTCGAGTACGCTTGAACGTCAAGTCGGGTATCGTCTGTCGATGCGAATCGGTGAACTGGCTCGACAGAGTGGCGTTCCAGCCACTGCACTCCGCTATTACGAGAAGGCAGGGCTGTTGCCCATACCGCGCCGCACGGAGTCGGGATACCGCGCCTACGACGACGAGGCGCTCCGGCGACTCGAGTTCATTCGCGCCGCGCAGGCAGTCGGTCTCAAGCTGACCGAGATTCGTGAGGCTATCGCCATCCGGGAGCGCGGTTCGTCGCCGTGCCAGCACGTCCTTGAGTTGATCGAGCGCCGGCGAGCGGAAGTGGCCTCACGGATTGCAGAGCTACAGCGGCTTGATCGGGACCTCGCCCGGGTAGCCCAGCAGGGCAACCGGCTGAATCCGGCCGACTGCCAGCCTTGGGCGGTGTGCGGCGTGATACCAGTCGACGGCGTCAACCGCATCAGCGACTGAGGCTCGTCGGACCAGGAAAGGCTACGAGTCGCGCCTTCGCGCGCTCACCTGGAGTCCTAGTACGGCGCCGGAACCGATCTGCATCACTTCCCCCGTCGGGAAAATCGAATGCCCTCCGGATCTCTCCGGAGGGCATTGCACGGACCCGTCGCGAGCGCCCGATTACTCCTTGCGCTGAGTGATGTTGCCGCACAGGACGGGCAGGGTTGCCTAGAGCAGGTGGTCGCAGCTGCCGTTGCCGTTGAGGTCGCGGCCGTGCACGACGATCGTCTCGTCGCTCAGCTCGAGCAGATCACCGCTGACCGTGAAGGCCTGGCGATAGGTGGACGTGCCGTCGCCATTGGCGACGGC
>JALYGJ010000032.1 GCA_030777155.1 Chloroflexota bacterium
GTCTCAGCCAGCCCGGCCGGGGCCACCGCTTCACCGAGGGCCGATGCCGCCGATGCCGCCTCCGCCCAAGTCCCCTCGCGGCGAGCGCCCGCCGAAACCACGCGGCGAGGGAGTGCCGCCGGCGACCCGACCCGCGCCGCTGTCGCCGCGCAGTCGGCCGACGAGCTCTGGTTCCTCGCTCCAACGGCCGGCGCCCGGGTGAGCGAGGGCGGCGATCAGGCGGACGGCCAGTCGTCGATGCTGGTCACGCTCTTCTGGACCGTCGCGACCGGCGTCGCGGTCGTGGCCGTCGTGCTGATCTTCCTGCAGCTCTTCACCAACCTCCTCCGCTGAGACCGTCGTTGAAGCGTGGGACGACCGGCCCACGCTTGCACACGTAAGCTGTGCCACGTACCATCGTGCGCAGGAGGAACTCGCCATAACGATGCTGAATACCAATCCGCAGCCAGAGACACAGTCGGTCGGCCAGGCCGAGACGCCGCTCGTCGTGCTCAGCGATGCCGCGGCCGGCAAGCTGCACGACCTCGTAACTGCCGAGAACAACCCGGCCATCGGGCTGCGCGTCTACGTCTACAGCGGCGGCTGCTCGGGCTTCCGCTACGGGATGATGCTCGAGGACCAGCCGACCGCCGAGGACATCACCGTCGAGAGCAAGGGCATCAAGGTCTACGTCGACCCGCAGAGCACGCAGTACCTGATGGGGTCGGAGATCGACTACCTCGACACGCTCATGGGCGCCGGCTTCACCGTCAACAACCCGAACGCCGTTTCGGCGTGCGGCTGCGGCAGCAGCTTCCGGACGAGCGAATCGGCCGGCAGTCCGGGCGCCTGCCACCACTGATTTCCCGGCCCTGACAGCACAGAAGGCGAGCCCTCCGGCTCGCCTTTTGATTCCGGGGACGAGCGCGGCCAGCGGACAGGGGGTCACCGCTTGGACCCGGCGACAGAGGCGGCGCCTAGGCCGGGGTGCCGGCGACGAGGTCGAGCCGAACGAGAAGCCGCGGTAGGCCGTCGCTGTGAGCGTCGGTCGTCACAACGCGTCGGAAACCGGCCTTGTCGAACATCGAAGCGAGCCCGACGAAGGCGAAGTTCGGGTTGGCTCGCCGGCCGACCGGATCAATCGGGTATGCCTCGACGGCCGGCGCCCCTGCTGCTCGCGCCGCGTCAACCACCGCCGCCAGCAGCGCGCTGGCCACCCCGCGCCGGCGATAGCCGACGCGAATGAGGAAGCAACCGATCGACCACACCGGTAGGTCGTCGATCAGCGGGATGGTCCGCGAGTTCATCAGCCGCGGTGTCCGCGTGCGCACGCTCACGCCGGCCCAACCGACCACCTCGCGCTCGAGGTAGGCAAGGTAGCCAGGCGGAGGAAAGTCACTCTCGATCTGGCGGCGGAGCGTTTCTGGACGCGTCTCGCCGGTCTTCCGGGCGACCTCATCGCGGCCCCGCCAGGCCTGGCACCAGCAGCCCTTGTCGAGAGAACCGCCCAGCATCGTGACGACGTCGTCCCAGCGCCGGATGCTCGCCGGGATTACCTCGATCCTGGCCGCCGCACCTTGCTTCATGGATTCACTCGTCGCTGAAGCGCTCCTCGCGCCACGGGTCGGCATCGTTGTGATAGCCGTAGCGCTCCCAGAAGCCGGGCCGGTCGGCGGCAAGGAACTGCAACCCGCGCAGCCACTTGGCGCTCTTCCAGAAGTAGCGCTTGGGCACCAGCAGGCGCAGCGGGAAGCCGTGATCGGGGGTGAGCGGCGCGCCGTCGGCCATGTCGGCGAGGAGCACGTCCTCATCGTCGAGCACGTCCAGCGGCAGGTTCGCCGTGTACCCCTGCTCGGCGTGCGCGAGGACGTAGCCGGCGCTCGGGCTGAGCGCTGCACGCTCGAAGATGTGCTGGATGGGTACGCCCTCGAACTCCACGTCCAGCCGCGACCAGCGCGTCACGCAATGCACGTCGGCATGGACCTTCTTGCGCGGCATCGTCTTGTACTCGGCCCAGTCGAGCTCGAACGGGTTCTCGACCTCCCCCCAAACGCGGAAGCGCCACGCCTTGAGGTCCACGCGCGGCACCGAACCGTAGTGCAGCACCGGCCACTTGGCGGTGACGTACTGGCCCGGTGGAACTCGGCGCCGCTGCTCCTCGGTCAGAGCAGGGCGGGCCGGGGCATCGGTCATCGCGTCAGTGTACGCATCCCCGTACCGATGCTCCGACCATCCGCCCGCCGGTGGTGTCGCCGGCGGCGCGCGGCGTGGGCGAGGTTACTGTAGAGTCGGCCGCCGTGAGCAGCGCCCCGCCGCCCCCTCCGCCGCCGTCTGCGCCGCCCCCTCCGCCACCGACAGCCTACGGCGCAGCGCCAGGGTGGCCATCCGGCGCCGCGTACCAGCCGGCGGCGCCGCTACAGTCGGTCCTGTCCAAGCTCGACCCGACGGGCATCCGACCGACGGCAATCGTCGCTGCGGTCATCGTCGCCCTGTTCGTCGGCGCCCAGCTGGTCAACGCCGTCATTCCGCTGCCGGCGCGTCCGGGCTCGGGGACGGGCGGCGAGGGCGATCGCTTCGTAACCTTCGGCGGGCTGCGCATGACGCTGGTCTCGGGCTGGCAGCCCAGCCAGGGCCCGGGCAGCGGCCAGCTGGTCAAGGGCAGTGTGGCGCTCGACATCTACGTGCTCGACTATGACGGCACCGCGACGACGCTATACAGCGCGTTCGTGAGCCAGATGGTCGGCCGCAACGCGACCGGCTTCCAGCCCACCGAGCCGAGCGTGATCACCCTCGGCGCGATCCCGGCCGCGCGAGGCAGCTACGTGGGTATCTTCGGGGAGGGGGGTGAGCTAGAGGGCGAGGTGACGACGGTCGTCGTCGGCGCGCGCGGCTACGGCTTCGACGCGTGGGCGCCGGGCGGATCGCTGAATGGCCTGCTGGGCGAGGTGCGCCAGATGCTCGACACCCTCCACGTGGTGCAATGACGTTCACGCCCCCGACGCCCGCCGCACAGCCGCCGGCGACGGTCGCCCGCCCGCGGTGGGGCGTGCAGACCGGCTTCCTGCAGCGCAACCAGCCCGCGTTCTGGCTCTTTGTGGTGCTCGTCGCGCTGGCTGGCCTGGTGGTGTTCACGAGGATGATGGCCGGCCTGGCCGACTACCCGGTTGGCTGGATCTTCGGCGCGCTGATGCTGGTCATCTACGTCGCCCCGGTCGCGCTGGCGATCTACTTCCTCGACCTGTTCGAGCGCGAGCCGATCTCGCTGCTGGTCGCCTCGTTCCTGTGGGGCGCGGTGGTCGTCTTCGCGCTGTCGATCGAAACGAACACGGCGCTGATAGTCGCCATCGCCAAGCTCGCCGGCGTCAACTTCGCGCAGACGTGGGGTATGGCCATCGTCCCGCCGATCATCGAGGAGACGTTCAAGTTTCTCGGCGTGGTAACGATCTATCTGCTCGCGCGCAACGAGATCGACGACCTGCTCGATGGCTTCATCTACGGCGCGATGATCGGACTCGGCTTCGCCGCGGTGGAGCACATGCACTTCTTCATGGACGCGATCGGGGGGACGGGCGGTCGCGATCAGCTGGGCCCCGTCCTGGGCAGCTTCTTCCTGCGCGTCGTGCTGTTCGGCGCCTACGGTCACGCAACCCTGACCGGGATCACCGGCATCGGGCTCGCCTACTACGTAACGC
>JALYGJ010000033.1 GCA_030777155.1 Chloroflexota bacterium
TTGATCAGCCGGACGGGCAGCCCGAGCGCCTCACCCACCGCCGCCGCGACCGGCACGCCGGCCCAATCGCCGGGCAGGTTGGGCAGGAAGCGCGTCGCGCCGGTCGCCGGGTCGTAGAGCCCGGGCACGCCGACACCGACGGACGAGACGTTCGGCCAGCGCGCCACCGCCTGCGCACCGACGTCGGCCAGCCGGGACACGACTGCCGGCGGACCGAGCTCCGCCTGCGTCGGCACCTGCGCGTGATCGACCGTGCGCCACTCGTCGCCGGCGCGCTGGACCAGCGCCCACTTGATGTTCGTCCCGCCAAGGTCGAGCCCGAGGTGGCGGTTCGCCGGCCGACGGCCCACCGGTCAGGTATCGGAGGTGACGCGAGCGTAGGCGGCGGCGACGAGGACGATGATCGACCCGAAGAGGATCTGGCGGACCGCCTCGGGGTAGCCGAGCGAGGTCAGCAGCGAATCGGCGACCGTCAGGATCAGCGCGCCGACGATGGTGCCGCCGTAGCCGCCGCGGCCACCGAGGATTGACGTCCCGCCGATGACAGCCGCGGCGACCGACGGCAGAACGTACCTGTCGGCGAGCGTCACGCTGGCTGCGTTGGCGAAGCCGGCGATGAGGAACCCGGCGATCCCGGCCAGGAGGGCCGAGATGACGTAGAGGACGATCAGTACCTGCCACGGCCTCGCACCCGACAGCCGCGCCGCGATCGGGTTGTCGCCGATCGCGTAGAGCATGCGTCCGTAGCCCGTCCGGCGCAGCCCGAGCAGGATCAACGCGGCGATCGGCACGAAGACGACCAGGCTGTAGGGCAGGACGTCGAAGAGCAGCTCGATGCCGATCGTGCGGAACTCGCGCGGCACCCCGGCCCCGGTCTGGACCATCTCGAGTTGCCAGACGTTGGCCAGTCCGAGCACGACCAGACTCATGGCCAGGGTCATGATCAGCGGGTGGACGCGAAAGACGCCGACGCCGATCCCTGTCACGAGCCCGGCCAGCGCGGCGGCAGCGAGAGCGAGGATGATCGCCACCGCCAGCCCCTGCTGGCCGACCAACGTGGCGACGAAGAACCCCGACATCGAGGCTACTGCGCCGACGGATAGATCGATCCCGCCGGTCAGCATCGCCAGCGTCTGCGCCGCCCCGAGTATCGCCAGCAGAATAGCACTGCGCAGCGTCACGCCGAGCCAGTCGAGGCCAACCGTACCGGGGCGAAGCACTTCGAAGACCACGACGAGCCCAACCAGCAGGATGCTGAGCGGGATGATCGGCCGGTCGCGGAAGAGCGCCTGCCAGCCGCTGGCCGTCAGCCACCGGCTGCGATCGACCGACTGCGAGGGGACGGCGGTCATGACCTCGTTCGCCACAGCTGGATGAGCGTGCCGACCATCACCACGCCGACGAGGATGAGCCCCTGGGCGACGGTGGCGTAGTTCGTGTCGATGCGCATGAATGTCATGTCAGTCCGGATCAGCGACAGGATGATCACGGCCAGGATCGGGCCGACGAGCCCGCCGCGCCCGCCGGCGAGACTGACACCGCCGAGGACGACGGCCGCCACGCTGAACAGCGTGTACGGGCCGGGCACGGGGGTCCCGATACCCGTGCTTGCGGTGAGGCTGATGCCGCCGAGGGCGGCGAAGAGGCCGGTCACGCTGTAGGCGAGGAACTTCGTCCGCCCGACCGAGACGCCGCTGCGGAAGGCGGCGAGTTGGTTGCTGCCGATCGCATAGAACGACAGGCCGAGCCTCGAGCGCGCGATTGGAACCCAGGCCACGGCGACGACGACGATCAGGGCGATCGCCGCCTTCGGGATCCACTCGTTGCCGAATGAGCCGAGGACGAGGTCGCGCAGCCAGCGCGCGGAACCGCCACCGGGTGTGCGCAGGACGAGCAGCGCGAAGCCAGCCCACACGAAAGCCATGGCCAGCGTGACGACGATGTCGGGCACGCGGGTCAGAACGACCAGCGCACCGTTGATCGCGCCGAGCACGAGGCCGAGGACGAGCACCGCGAGCACGACGAGGACGGCGAACTCCTCCGGCTGGTCCTTCATGTTCGCCGCCACCACGACGCTGGTGAGCGCCATCATCGAGCCGATCGACAGATCGATGCCGCCCGAGATGACGACCACCGCCTGCGCCGCCGCGGCCAGCGCCAGCGGGAGCACCGAGATCGCCAGCCCCTGCACGCCGGTGACCCCGTACGTCGGCTGGATCCAGCGGGTGAATGCGAGCAGAGCGGCGAGGAACACGAGCAGCCCGATCGTCCACGAGTGGCGCCGGGCGAAGCTGACTAGCGACTCGGTCGGCCGAGCGCGCGCGGATCCGGTTGTCTGGCTGGCCGCAGTCATCGGATCGCCGCTGCGGCCGCGATCTCGTCGCCTCCCTCGCGCTCGGGCGGCAGGTTGTGCGCGGCGCGCAGGAGGGCCGCTTCGTCGGCGTCGCGCGCGTCCATCTCGTCTACGACGCGGCCGCCGAAGATCACGATCGCGCGGTCGCAGGCGAGCTGGATTTCGTTCAGCTCGGACGTGTAGAGGAGAACTCCTGCACCGGCCTCGGCCAGCTCGCGAAGAAGCACGTAGATCTGGTGCTTGGTGCGGATGTCGATCCCGCGCGTGGGGTCGAAGCAGAGCATCGTGTTGAGACCGCCGGCCACCCAGCGTGCGATCGTCACCTTCTGCTGGTTGCCGCCCGACAGGCGGCGCACCTCGCGCTGCGCGCGCGTGTCGATCTGCAGCCGCTCGATCGCGCCGTTGACCCGCCGCCCCTCCCGACCCAGGTTGATCAGGCCCCAGTTGCGTATCCGTGTCGCGAAGGGAAGGGCGATGTTCTCGCGCACCGAGCGCTGCATCAGCAGCGCCTCTGCCCGGTCGGCGGCGACGTACACGACCCCGGCGCGGATCGCGTCGGCCGGGTGGGCGAACGAGACCCGCTTGCCGTCGACAAGGATCTGCCCGCCGCGCGGTCGTTCCGCACCGGCAAGGATGTCGAACAGTTCGTCCTGACCCTGCCCCTCGAGCGCGACCACGCCGAGCACCTCGTTGGAATAGAGCTCGAACGAGACGTCGTGCAGCTTCCGCCCTGCGCTCAGGCCGCGCACGGCAAGGCGGGGGGTAACGTCACGCGCCGGGCCGGCGCCGGCGCCTTCGGCAGCCACCCTCGTCGGAGCGTCGTGCGCAATCTCGCCCAGCATCAGCTCGACGATGCGCTCCTCCGAGCCCTCCGTCACATCGACGACGCCCACCGTGACGCCCTCGCGGAGAACCGTCGCGCGGTCGCAGATGGCGCGAATCTCGCTCATGCGATGGGAGATGAAGATGACCGACCGGTCGCCGCCGCGCTGTCGGCCGATGACCTCCAGCACGCGCTCGGTCAGGTTCGCCGGTAGGGCGGCGGTCATCTCGTCGAGCAGCAGGACGTCCGGCTCGATGGCCATTGCGCGCGCGAGATCGATGATGCGCAGCGTGGCGAGCGGGACGTGACGAGCCATCGCCGCCATGTCGAGGTCGGCCACACCGAGCTCGGCGAGCCAGTGCAGGAACGCGTCGAGCGGAGTCTCGGTCAGCCGCAGGTTGGCGCGGATGTCGAGGTCGGGGATGAGCGACGGCTCCTGGTAGACGGACACGATGCCGTGGCGGCGCGCCTCAGCCGGCGAGTGATCGTGCCGCACCCGGCCCCGTACCTTGATCGTGCCTGAGTCCGGCTGTACAGCCCCGGTCAGGATCTTGACGAAAGTGCTCTTACCGGCGCCGTTGGCACCCATCAGGGCGTGGATTTCGCCGGGCGCCACGGCGAGCGAAGCTTTACGCAGCGCGACGACGGCTCCGTAGGTCTTCGAGACCTCCGTCGCCTCGAGCAGCAGATCAGTCGCCGTCGCCGTGGTGGTCAGTTCGCCTTTCCTTCTGCGAAGAAAAGCGGGGGATGCCGGCGATCGCCGGCATCCCCCAGGCAAAGCTCCTGTCTGCCTGTTACTGCCCCGCCGCTTCGGGGCCCTTGCACTCGATGGCCTGCTCCGGCGTATAGGTCGTCCAGTCCTCGATCGTCAGGCCGAGCGGCCAGTTCGGATCGAGGCCCTCGACGAGCCACGACTGGAGCTGCTGCTGGCCTTCCTCGTTCGTGTTGTCGACGAGGACAGGAGTCAGCAGGACGGTATTAGGTTGTTCAGCATTCGGGTCGGTCTCGACCTGCTCGCCGTTCAGCAGCTTGAGCGCGAGGTTGACACCGGCGCCGCCGACGGCCGCCGTGTTCGTCACAGCGGCACCGACCAGGCCGGGATACTCCTCGTCGTTGAGGAGCTGCTGCACGAAGGCACCCAGGTCAGCGCCGACGATCGGCACGAACTCCTTGTTGGCGCCCTTGATCGCATCAACGACCCACGAGTCCATGCCCGACGTCCAGATGCCGTCGACCTCGTCGTACGCGCCGCTGGCGATGAAGTCGTTGGCGATGGTCGTGGTCTGGGCCGGATCCCAGCCGGTGTGGACTCCCTCGGGGCCGGGAACAAGCTCGATGCCCGGGTAGTCCTGGAGCGCCCGCTGGAAGCCTTCGTGGCGGTCGGTGTCGGCCGGGTGGCCGGCGAAGCCACGCATGTACCAGACGGTTCCCTCGCCACCAAGTTGCTCGAACAGCCACGTCGCCCCTAGCTCGGCGTACTGCTCCTGGTTGTTGTAGAGGTTGTACGTGTCGGGGTTGGTCACGTAGGCATCGACGGCGACCGTCCGAATGCCGGCTGCGTTAGCCTCCTCGAGCGCCGGGTTGAGCGCATTTGCGTCATTCGGGTTGAAGACGATGGCGTCGACGTCGGCAGCGATCAGGTCGCGAAGGTCGGACAGCTGCCCGGCCGCGTCGGTATTGCGGTGGATGGTGATCAGCTCCGACACCTGCCCGGACGCGAGCGCCTCGGCCTTGGCCGTGCACACCTGCTCCTCGCGGAACCCGTTGCCGACGCCACCCGCGTTCGAGTAGCCGATGCGGTAGGTGCCGGTGGGGCTCTCGCCCGGGGTTCCGCCGGGAGTCTGGGCCGGTGTTTCGCCCGGTGTTTCAGCCGGGGTCTGACCCGGTGTCGCCCCCGGTGTCCCGGCGTCCGGTGTCGTGCCGGGCGTCGTCCCGGGTGTCGCGGTCGGGCCGGCGCACGCCGCTGCGACCAGCAGCGCGGCTAACAGGCCCAGGAGCCTGGTGCTCTTCGCTTGGATCATCGCTATCAGTGCCTCCTCAAATGGCGTTCGTGGTGGTGGAGATTACCGCTTCGCGGCGTCATTCACCTCCTTGCTTGCTGATCGCACGGGCGATCCGACGTGCATGCTCGCGGTAGGCCTCGTCGAACAGGGCGCGTGAGCGTTCCCTGCCCACGACCGACGGGCGCGTGATGACCGGCGGCATCCGCCCCTTCTCGACGAGTAACTCGGCGACGCGGACCTTGATCGAGTTGGCGATGGCGACGGCGGCGAGGGAAGAGCCGGGACCAACGGGCGTGTCGAGACCGTCGACCTCGCACATTGCGTCGGCCTCCGGTGTGCATAGATCCAGCACCAGGTCGGCCTCGTCGATCAAGCGCGCCCCTGCGCCCTCCTCCGGCGCGGACGACATCGATTGAGCGACGGATGTTACGGCAATGACGCGCAGGCCGCGAACGCGCGCCCCACGCGCCATCTCGACCGGAACGGCGCTCAGCCCGCTTGCCGAGAAGACGATCATGACGTCGCGCGGGCCGAAGCCGAAGTTGGCCAGGATCGCGTCGGCCAGCCCTGGCATACGCTCGATGAACATCGCCTGGCGCTGGCCGTTGGCGCCCACGACCTGGGTGTGGAAGGTCATCGACAGCTCGACGATCGGGTTGAAGCCGGGATACGAGCCGTAGCGCGGGAACATCTCCTCGACCGGGATGCGCGAGTGACCGGAGCCGAAGAGATGGACGAGCCCGTCGGCGGCGATCGCCTCGGCGCACCATTCGCTGGCCCGCTCGATGGCTTCGGCCTGCGTCCTGGCAATCCGGTCGAGAAGTGCCTGCGCCTCGACCAGCCACTGCACGCGGAGGCCCGCCGGAGCGTTCATCTAGTAGGTGTCCGCACCACCGCTTGCCACGCTGGTCGCCCGCTCACCCGGCTGGCCGCTCGCACTCGCGTCGCCCTGCTTGCGCGCCCGGAAGTCGTCGAGGATCGTCTTGGTCGCCGTCGCGCCCACCCGCGTCACGCCCAGCGCGATCACCGCCAGCAGCGCGTCGAGCGTGCGCACGCCGCCGGCCGCCTTGACTTGGACGTGCGGCGAGGTGTTGGCACGCATCAGCCGCAGGTCCTCGTGGGTGGCGCCGGAGGCGGCGAAGCCGGTCGAGGTCTTGACGAAGTCGGCGCCGGCGCCTTCCGCCGCCCGGCAGGCGCGCACCTTCTCGTCGTCGGTGAGGTAGGCGTTCTCGAAGATCACCTTGACGATCGCGCCGGCGGCATGGGCAGCTTCGACGACCGCCGCAATGTCGGCCTGCACGTCGGCGTCGCGGCCCGACTTGAGCGCGCCGATGTTGATCACCATGTCTATCTCGCGCGCGCCGTCCTCCAGCGCCCGACGAGTCTCGAACACCTTCGTCTCGGTCAGGTGGCTGCCGTGCGGGAAACCGACGACCGTGCCGACCTTGACGTCCGTGCCGGCCAGCAGCCCGGCCGCGCGTGCGACGTCGACCGGCCGGACGGTGACCGAAGCGACGTCGTACTCGGCGGCGAGGCGGCAGTTGGCCTCGATGAAGTCGTCGTCGAGCTCGGGACGGAGCAGCGAGTGGTCGATCGTCTTGGCGACGTCGCGGTAGGTCAGTCGTTCCAGAAGCGCGGCCGGGTCGCCTACGCCGGTCGCCTGCGCGCCAGCGGTCGTGTCGGCGCTCATCAGCTCTCCTTCGGGATGTACGGTCGCAGGATGTTGCGCGCAAGCAGGAAGCCGCGCTTGACGAGCTCTTCGGTGCCCTCGAAGCGGCGATCCTCGTGCTCGATGGCGACGTCGCCGTCGTAGCCCACCTGGTAGAGCGTCGAGAAGATCGCGCCCCAGTCGGCGTCGCCCAACCCGGGCAGGCGTGGGATCTGCCAGCCGATGCCCGACGAGAGCGTGCCGCGCTCGTACAGGCCGTCCCGGTCGATCATCACGTCCTTCGCCTGCATGTGGAGGATGTGGTCGGCGAACTCGCGGATGAAGCGCGGCTGGTCGATCATCAGCCAGACCAGGTGCGAGGGGTCGTAGTTCAGGCCGACGGTGCCGCCCCACTCGCCGATGATGCGCCGCCAGATGTAGGGCGACCAGGCGATGTTGTGGCCGCCCGGCCACTCGTCGCGCGAGAAGATCATCGGGCAGTTCTCGATCGTGATCCGGATGCCCTTGTCCTGCGCGTAGCGGACGATGTCGGGCCAGACGCGCAGCGCCTCCTCCCAGTTCTCGTCCTGGCTCTTGGCCGCATCGCCGCCCATGAACGTGTTGACGAACGGGACGCCCATCAGGCTCGCCGCGTCCATCACCTTCCTGAGGTGGCCGATCGCCGCCTCGCGCGTCTCGCCGTCGGGGTGGAGCGGGTTCGGGTAGTAGCCGAGGCCGGAGATGACCAGCCGCTTGCCGTTGATCTCGTCGACGATCTCCGTCGCCTGGTCGGCCGACAGGTTGGCGACGTCGATGTGCGAGGTGCCGGCGTAGCGGCGGGCGGGGCCGGTCGTGCGTGGCCAGCAGGCGATCTCGAGGCTGTCGAAGCCAGCCTCGGCCGCCCAGGTCGCGACGTCGCTGAGCGGCACGTCGGGCAGCGGCGCGGTCAGAAAGCCGAGTCTCATCGGCGGGCCTCCTCGAGCGGGGTATTGGCACGTGGAGCGGAGCCGTCGCCCCGCGCGACCTCGACCCAGCGGGCGGCACGGGCGCTCTCGGCGATCGCATCGCCGACGAGCATCTCCTCGTGTCCGTCCGCGAACGTGGCGTAGACCGGATGCTCGCTCCGTCGACCGGCGGCGACGTCGGCGTAGAAGGCGCGGAAGAGGGCGGCGAAGGTATCGGCAAAGCCCTCGACGTGGCCGCCGGGGAGGGCAGCCGCGGCGCGGCCGGCGTGGCCCATCAGTGCCGGGTTGCGCAGCAGTAACTGGTTGGGCTCGTCGCGATGGCCGATCCACAGCCGCTCGGGGTCCTCCGAGTCCCAGGCGGCAGCCGCCGCTGAGCCGTCGATCTCGTACTGCAGCGAGTTCTTGCGGCCGGGGCTGACCTGCGAGACGGCGACCGCGCCGCGCGCGCCGTTCTCGTAGCGGAGCAGGATGGTGGCTACGTCCTCGGTCCTTATCTCGCGCTCGATCGTCTCGCTCGCGCGCTCGAGCGAGAAGGTCTCGACCGGGCCGGCCGGCTGGCGGCGAATGCGGATGAAGGTCGTCAGGTCGGCCATCACCTCGGTCACGCGCAGGCTGGTCACGAAGCTGGTCAGGTCGAGCCAGTGCGAGCCGATGTCGCCGACTGCGCGCAGCGCTCCGCCACGCTCGGGCTCGAGCCGCCAGTTCCAGTCGGTGTCGAGCAGCAACCAGTCCTGGAAGTAGTGCCCGGTGATCAGCCTGACGTTGCCCAACCCGCCACCGCCGATGAACTCGCGCAGGTGCTGGTTGAGCGGGTAGAAGCGGATGTTGAAGTTGACGGCGCTGAGGCGGTCGGTCTGAGCTGCGAGCTGAACGAGCTCGGCCGACTCCTGCGAGCTCATCGCCAGCGGCTTCTCGCAGATGACGTGGCGCCCGGCGGCGAGGATCTCCTTCACCTGCGCGTGGTGGAGGTGGTTGGGCGAGGTGACGTGGATGACTTCAACGTCTCGATCGTCGAGCAGCTCGGCGAGGCTCGCGTAGGCCCGCCTGACCCCGACGCGGGCGGCGCGCTCGGCGGCGCGATCGGCGCTCGAGCCGAGGATGCCATGCACTTGCACACCGATCCGGCGCAGCTCCTCGATGTGGACGGTGCCGATGAAGCCGCTGCCGATGACGGCGGCGCCGATGTCGCTGATTGGCCGCATCTGCCGCGGCGTCCTCCTACTCTTTCGCGCCCGTCGCTTGCGTCGCCTGGTGCGCCGCGGTGGACCGACCACGCGACCTCGCGCAGCAGAGCCGCGGTGGAGCGGCGTCTGGGGCCGCCGCGTCGTGCAATGGTACTTCGACTGCCTACCCCATTCGCATCGCCGACCCGGTAGGTTGCCGGAGCGTCTGACGCCAGCTTTGCCGCCCGGCGGCACTATCGACCAGCGGGCCGCCCGCCTGCCCCCGCCGTCGATCTGTCATACGAAACGACCGCCGGAACAGCATGGGACCCCGCCTGAAACAGCGCGCGGCGGTCATCCTGCATGGCTGGCGCTACGGATCGACCGCCAAGCGGGCTCGCGGCGGTCGTTTTGAGCGCCACATCGACCGGACCGCCGGCCCGGGTGGGCGTCACACAAGCAGGTAGCCGTCGGCGCCTGGGTCTGCTCCCGCATGGAGCGCGGCGAGCAGCGTGCGCCGCGAGCAGGGGAATCCTCGGCCGAGGGCATCCTCGGCCAGCTTCAGCACTTCGCGGTTGTGGCGCGTGTCGGCGATGACCAGCACGACTCGGTCGACGTTCGAGTCGCGCCTCTTCGCCTCGATGCGGCGCAGGAGCGCCTGCAGGTCGTGGATACGCGTCTCCACCTCGACCGCGATGCGGAATACGCCAACGCGCAGCACGACGTCGAACGCGCGCAGGTCGCCGCTGAGGGAGACGCCTCTTTCGTAGTGCCAGCGGAGGCGCTCGCCGACGAGCGCACGAAAGCGGTTGAGCAGCCGTATGTGGCCGGCATCGCGAAGCGCCGGGCCAACCCGGTAGAGCCTGACGCTGAGCTCTAGCCCCAGCACGCTGGCGACGGCGGCGGCATGGAGCAGCGTCAGATCGGGCGCCAGGTTGCGCTCGATCAGGCTCAGCGTTGAGCGGGCGATGCCGGCGGCGCGCGCCACAGCCTGCTGGCTCAGCCCGGCCGCGATCCGGGCGTCGCGCAGGTCGCGGGCGAGATCGGCGAGCACTTTGCGTGCCTGCCGCAATCCCCTGTCACGTGCGCGTTCCCGGTTAGCCACGTCGACAGCATGGGCGGCGGCGATTACGTCGCAATTACCGGCGGCTTAGCCGGGACTTCTCGGCACCGACGATCGTCGCCCCCCGATAACCCGCCGCCGTCGATGCGTCATACCAAACGACCGCTGGAGCGGCTGTCAACCGGCCGAAAACGGCCGTTGCCCGTCAATCTGCATGGCTGAGGCTACCAATCGACCGGCGGAGGCGGCTCCGCCGGTCGTTTTGACTGCTGCATCGACGTCGGTGGGCCACTGCGCCACGTCGACGGCTACGCTTCCACCGGTGCCGCGCCGGCCGCAGCCTGCGCCGGCCTACGCGCCCGCCACCACCCGATCGACGAAGTCGCCGCTCGCCTCGTCCTTGAGGATCAGCTTGTGGCGGCCGTCGGGCAGGGTCTCGCGCTTGATCACCACCAACCCGTCGTGCCGCTCCGGCTCCCGCCCGGCGCCGATCCGCGGCGCCACGCCGCCGCGCCACTCGAACAGCTCGATCGGTACCCACGCCCGCTCGCGCGCCGATCGGTAGCAGGCATCCATGATCGCGTTGACGATGTACCCGTCGTAGAACGTTTCCTGTGGCGGGCGACCCTCTTCGAGCGCGCGGAACATGTCGCTGAACATGTCGACGTAGCCCAGCTCGACCACCTCGTCGCCCACCGGGAACAGCCAGCCGGCCGTTGTCTCCGCCTTCTCGGCGACGTAGCCGCCCGAACCGCCGGCGGTGAACATCTCGAAGCCGGTGCGCAGGAAGTGGTTGAGCCAGATCGTGCCGTGCGTGCCGGCCACCTCGTCGCGCAGGTCCATGCCGCCGCGGAACGTCCACGACACCTCGAACTGGCCCAGCGCGCCGTTCTCGAAGCGGATCAGCGCGACCGCGTTGTCCTCGTCGGCAATCGGGTGAACGAGCGTGTCGGCATGGCAGACGACCTCGACCGGCCGGACCCCCTTGCCGACGAAGTTGCGAATGATCTCGATGCAGTGGCAGCCAAGGTCGACGATCGCCCCGCCACCGGTCAATCGGCCGTCCCAGAACCACGCCGAGTGCGGCCCCGGATGCGTCTCGCGCGAGCGCACCCAGGTGACGTCGCCGATCGCCCCACCGCGCACGGCGTCGAGCGCCTTGAGGGTCTTCGGCGTGTAGCACAGGTCCTCGAGATAGCCGGCGAAGACGCCCGCGTTCTCGACCGACTGGAGGATGCGCCGCGCCTCGTCCGCGTTGCGCCCGAGCGGCTTGGTGCACAGCACCGGCTTGCCCGCCGCGGCCGTCAGCCGAATCGCCTCCTCGTGCAGGAAGTTGGGCAGCCCGACGATGACGACGTCCGTGTCGGGGTGCTCTATGGCCGCGCGCAGGTCGGTCGTCGCGTGGGCGATGTTCCAGCGCGCGCGGAACGCCTCGCCGCGTTCGGCACTGCGCGAGTAGACGACGCGCACCTGGTCACGGCTGCGCTGCGCGTGGAGCGTCATCGCGTAGAAGTCGCCGATCAGGCCGGTGCCGAGCAGGCTGATCCGGTGCTGCCGCACGGCGCCCTCTACTCGAAGGAGTCGAGCAGCGGCTGGGCCTGGAAGAGGTTGATGCCGCTGTTGATCAGATCGATCAGCGCCTGCACCTTGCGCTCCTCTTCGACCTGCTCGTTGATGAACCACTGCACGAACTGGTAGGCGGTGTGGTCGCCCTCCTCGAGCGCCGCCTTCGACATCTGCTGGAACTGCCCGCTGACGCGCCGCTCGCTCTCCAGCGCCGCCTGCGCTGCCGCCGCCGCCGACGGGTACCGGGTCGTCGCCGCCTTCAGCGCGGGCAGGTCGTAGCTGACCTCGTTATCGGTCAGGAAGTCCATGATCCGCGTCGCGTGCTGTGCCTCCTCGACCGACTGGTCGCGGAACAGCTTGCCCCAGCGATCGAGGCTCTGACGCTCGAAGTAGAGCGCAATGCCCATGTACAGCTGATGCGCCTTCAGCTCATGGCCAATCTGCTCGATCAGCAAGCGCGATAGCCGCTCGGTAATCATGGCAGGAGGATACGACGATCACTCCTGACCAACTCGATGAAGAGCGCGACGAGCTCCGGGTCGAAGGCCCGGCCGGAACAGCGGTCAAGCTCCTCGAGTGCCCACTCGACGCTGCGCGCCTCACGGTAGGCGCGGTGATGGGTCATCGCGTCGAACGAGTCCGTGATGCGCACGATGCGCGCCTCGAGCGGGATCGCGTCGTGGCGCAGCCGGTCGGGGTAGCCCGAGCCGTCGAAGTTCTCGTGGTGCCAGCGCGCGATCCGGCGCGCCAATTCGAACCCATCCCCGTGGGCCAGGATCTCCTCCCCCCACAGCGAGTGCTCACGCATGATCCGCCACTCAGCCGCCGACAGCGGGCCGGGCTTGAGCAGGATGAGGTCGGGGACGTGCAGCTTGCCCACGTCGTGAAGCACGGCCGACCAGCCCACGTCGGCGGCCGGACGACGCTCCATGCCGGCAGACAGCGCGAGCTGCTCGGACAGGCCCTGGACGCGTCCGACATGCTCACCGGTGGCAGGATCCTTCGCCTCTGCGCTTCGGCCCAGCGCGCGGATCGCCTCGCGCTCGCGGGTGGCGATGGTGTCGGCCGCATGCCGCCAGGCGTTGGTCGCAGCGCGCGAGCGGTCGAAGAGAACGCCGGTCACCGTACCGACGGCGACATAGAAGACGCCTCGCGAGAGCCAGGCCGAGGGACCCTCGACCCCTTCGGCCTCACCCAGGATGACGGCCAGTGGGCCGAGCGCGACCGTACTGAGCAGGCCGGCGAGCAACCCGCCACGCCAGCCGAAGAGGTACGCGCCGAGCAGGATCGGGCCGTAGCCGAGGTGGTTGAGCGGGTTGGGCGAGCCACCGGTCAGCCGAACGGCGGCGAAGGCGAGCGCGGCGAGTGTCAGGACGGAGCACACTCCGAGCACCATCACGGCCCGCTGATTCGTCCGCGACCGCACCGGGCGAGCCGAAGAACCCGCCAGGCGCATTGCGCTGGCGAGTCGGCTGGCGGCCGCGCTGGGCTGCGCGATGCTCAGCTCTCCGCTCCTTCCGAGCGCTGCCCTGCGCCGGTGCCTCGGCAGCGCAAAGTGCAGACCTCTATCTGTACCTCATGATGGCGCGCCCGGCAACCCGCCTTCTTTTCCTAAGTCATCGCTCGCAAGCTGTCGGCGTTGGAAGCAGGCGGCACGGATCTCCCACCCGACGGCAGGATCGGCGGCCGACCCGCCGTCAACCGCGCGTCGAGTGTCGATGGTGCCGCGGGGCGGCAAAGACGCTCGAACTCGTCGAGGTCCGCGCGTCAGGGATCAGGCCGCGCGGTCGGCCGCCCGATCGGCGACGGCTGCCGGCCGCCAGCGCAGCAGGACGAGCAGCAGCGGGATCGCCAGCACGGCCACGCGCAGGCTGAAAGCGGCGGCGCTGCCGCCAAGCGCCGCGTCTGGCGCGCGGCTGCCCTGTGCGACGAGCTCGAAGGCGACGGCCGGCGCGGCAACGCCGAAGGCTGCGCCGAGCTGGCGAAGGCTGTTGAAGACGGCCGAGCCCGTTCCCTGCTCGCTGGGGGCGAACTGTGAGAGAGCATCTGTCGCGCTCGCGACGAGCGTGACCGCGATGCCCGCACCGTTCGCCACCAGGACGAGGATCAGCCACCACGGGTCTGTCGCCGCGCCCCAGCCGATCATGGCGACACCCGCGCCGACCATCAGGCCGAGGCCGAGCAGCAGCGCGCGATCGACGCCCAGGCGCCGGACGGCGGCGCCACCGAACGGGAAGAAGATGAGCGCCACGGCCGGTGGCGCGAGCAGGATCAAGCCCGCCTGCGTGGCTTCGAATCCACGAGCGAACTGCAGATAGAGCGCAACGTAGACGATCGCCGACATGATCGCGAACCACGCCGCCGCGCCGCACACGCTGCCCACCACGAAGTGCGGGTTGCGGAAGATCGACAGTCGCACGGCCGGCGCCGGGCTCCGTTTTTCGATCGCGATGAACGCGACCAGCGCGAGCACCGCGATCAGCGCCGCCAGGGCCGCGCTGAGCACGCCGTTTGGCGTCGGCAGCTGGAGCATCGCGAACGACGCGGCGGCAATGAACAGCCCGGCACTGATGACGCCCGGGACGTCGAAAGGCTCGCGCCGGCCCGGTGTCCGCGGCAGGAAGGCGAGCGTCATTGCCAGGACGAGCAGCGGCAACGGCAGCTGGGCAAGGAAGACCACCCGCCAGCCGCCGACGTCGGTCAGCCAGCCCCCCAGCACGGGACCGAGGACGGCGCCCGTCGCGCCCGACGTGAAGTAGATCGAGATGGCGGTCGCGCGGCGCTCCGGCGGGAAGGCCGTCGCCGCGATGGCGAGCGAGACGGTGTAGATGATCCCGCCGAAGACGCCCTGCGCGGCGCGGAAGCCGACGAGCAGCTCAAAGGTCGGCGCTATGCCGCAGAGCAGCGTGGTCACGCCGAAGCCAACCGCGCCGACGGCCATCACGATGCGCGGGCTGTAGCGGTCCGAGAGCCGCCCGCCGGCGAGCAGCGAGGCGGCCAGCGCCAGCAGGTAGGCCGTTGCGACCCACGCCAGGTCGCCGATCGAGCGATCGAACTGGCGGGCGATGTCGGGCAGGGCGAGGCTGACGATGCTCGCATCGATCAACGTGAAGCCGGCGACCCAGGCGAGGGCCAGGCGCGCGCGCGGGCCGTTCATCGCGGCCAGTCTACGAGGCTGTACGCTGAGCGATCGAACGATCGGACGATCGGACGGGGGAAGCCACTTGACCTGTTCGAACTGCGGCGCTGCGGCGGATGCCGGGCAGAAGTTCTGCCTGAACTGCGGCTCCCGGCTGGCCCACGCGTGCGCCAACTGCGGCACGCCGGTCGTCGCTGGCGCGCGCTTCTGCGGGGAGTGCGGCATGCAGCTGCGCGAAGCCCCGGCGGCCGGTGCTGAACCGGCGCGCCCACGCGGCGCCGCGCAACCCGAAGTCGTGCCCGTCGCCGAGCGGCGACTGGTGTCGGTGCTCTTCGCCGACCTGGTCGGCTTCACCGCGCTGGCCGAGGGTCGTGACGCCGAGCACGTGCGCGACCTGCTGTCGCGCTACTTCGAGACGGCGCGCGAAGTGGTTGGCCGCTATGGCGGCACGATCGAGAAGTTCATCGGCGACGCGGTGATGGCCGTCTGGGGCGCGCCGATCGCGCACGAGGACGACGCCGAGCGGGCGGTCCGCGCCGGTCTCGACCTGGTCGAGGCGGTGAGCAGCATCGACGGAGAGTCGACGCCGGGTCTCCAGCTGCGGGCGGCGGTGCTGACCGGCGAAGCGGCGGTCACGGTCGGCGCGGAAGGCCAGGGGATGGTCGCCGGCGATCTCGTCAACACGGCCAGCCGTCTCCAGTCGGTGGCGCCGGCGGGCAGCGTGCTCGTCGGGCAGGCGACGCGCGATGCGGCCAGCGGCGCGATCTCCTTCGAGGAGATCGGCGAGCAGCAGCTGAGGGGCAAGGCGCTGCCCGTTCCAGCCTGGCGCGCGGTCCGTGTCGTGGCCGGGCTCGGTGGTGCCGGCCGCTACACCGGGCTGGAGCCGCCGTTCGAGGGCCGCGCCGAGGAGCTGCGCCTGCTCAAAGAGCTGTTCCATGCGACCGTTCGCGAGCGGCGGGCGCGGTTGGTGACGATCATCGGGCAGGCCGGCACCGGGAAGAGCCGCCTGACGCGCGAGTTCGAGAAGTACACCGACGGGCTGGCCGAGATCGTGTACTGGCACACTGGCCGCTCACCGTCGTACGGCGAGGGGATCAGCTTCTGGGCGCTCGGCGAGATGGTCCGCAAGCGCGCCGGCCTTGCCGAACGCGACGACGATCGGACGACGCGCCAGCGCATCGCCGCCACGCTCGAGCGTTTCGTGCCCGACGAGCCCGACCGGCGCTGGATCGAGCCGCGGCTGCTGCAGCTGCTCGGCGTCGGCGAGACACGCTCGACCGAGCGCGAGGAGCTGTTCGGCGCCTGGCGCATGTTCTTCGAGCGCATCGCCAGCACGGGGCCGGTGGTGATGGCGTTCGAGGACCTCGAGTCGGCCGACCCGGGCATGCTCGATTTCATCGACTACGTCGTCGAGTGGTCGCGCAGCCACCCGATCTTCATCCTCGCGCTGACCCGGCCCGAGTTGCTCGAGCGGCGGCCGGGCTGGGGCGCCGGGCATCGCAACTACACCGCCATCGGGCTCGAGCCACTGAGCGACGATGCGATGCGCGACGCAGTTGGCGGGCTCGTCCCCGGGCTGCCCGAGCCGGCGGTGCGGGCAATCGTGTCGCGTGCCGAGGGCGTGCCGCTGTACGCGGTCGAGACCGTTCGCATGCTGATCAACGAGGGCCGGCTGGCCGAGCACGACGGCGTTTACCAACCGGTGGCCGACCTGACCGAGCTCGAGATCCCGAACACGCTCCACGCGCTCATCGCGGCGCGACTCGACGCGCTCGACCCGCGCGACCGCGCCATCCTGCAGGACGCGGCGGTGCTGGGTATCACCTTCACGACCGCCGCCCTGGCCGCGGTCAGCGGTGCTTCACCCGACGAGGTCGAGACACGCCTGCGCTCGCTGGTCCGGCGCGAGGTGCTCGAGCTCAACGCCGACCCGCGGTCGCCCGAGCGCGGCCAGTACGCGTTCGTGCAGGGGCTGGTGCGCGAGGTGGCCTACGCGACGCTTTCGCGCCGGGAGCGGCGGTCGCGCCACCTGGCCGCGGCGCGCTACTTCGAGGCGCTCGGCGACGAGGAGCTGGCCGGCGCGTTGGCGATGCACTACCTCGACGCGTGGAAGGCCGCGCCGGATGGAGCGGAGGGTGACGCGATTGCGGCGCAGGCACGAATCGCGCTCCGTGCCGCGGCCGAACGGGCGACGGCGCTCCATTCGCCGGCGCAGGCCCTGTCGTACCTCGAGCACCTGCTGGGCGTGACGACCGACGCCGCAGAACGCGCGCTGGCACTCGAGAAGGCGGCGGCGGCGGCCGAGACGGCGGCACGCTTCGATCAGCAGGATCGGTATGCGAGCGCGGCGATGGCTGCTTACCGCGAGTTGGGCGACCTGGGCGGCCTGGCCCGCGCCGCGGCCGCCGTCGCCCGCGGGTTCATGTCCCGCGCACAGCTCAGTAGCGGGATCGAGGCGACCACGCCGGTGCTGCGAGAGGTCGAAGCGCTCGAGGACGACCCGGGCGTGGTCGAGCTGACCGCCACGCTGGCCCGGCTCCACGCGCTGCGCGGCGACAACGAGGAGGCCATCGCGCTGGCCGACCGCGCGCTGATTGCTGCCGAGCGACTCGACCTGGTCGAGGTCATCGCCGGCGCCGTCATGACCAAAGGCGTCGCTCTTGCCTGGCTGCGCCGCAATCGTGAGGCGCTGATCCTGCTGCCCGGCGTCCTGCACCTCGCCGAAGCCAATGGGCTCATCACGATCGAGGCACGCGCGCGCCTCAACATCAGCCAGTTCCAGATGGTCGACGAGCCGGCGGTTGCGCTGAACGTCGCGCGCCTGGGCACCGAGCGCGCGCAGAAGCTCGGTCTGCGCCAGTGGGAGACGCTGCTCGCCGGCAACGCCGTCATGGCGGCCCTGCACACCGGTGACTGGGACTGGGCGCTGAAGTTCGGCGCGGAGGTGCTGCGCGATGACGCGCCGACCTCCGACAACGGCGAGGTCGAAGCCTACCCCGCAATCATCGCCGGACTGCGCGGCGATGGCGGAGAGCGGCTGGCGCGCATCATCGAGGTCACGCAGCCGCTGCCCGAGGGTTGGACCGATCCGCAGTTGCGAGCCCTGCGGGTACTCCTGTTGACGTGGCTCGCCGTCATCCGTGGCGATCTGAGGACCGCGGCCGACGATGTCGACGAGGACGAGAACATCGAGCCGACCTACGGCTCGGCGACATATGCGCTCGCCGGGCACGCCGCATTGTGGCTGCGTGACCGCGACCGCGCCGCTCGGCTGAGCGCGCTCCTCAGCGCGTTGTCGGCGCGCGGGATCTGGATCGATGCGAGTCGGCGCGTGCTGGTCGCCGGTATCGCTGCCCTCGAGGGCCGGACGCGGGAGGCGGTCGCCGGCTTCGCCGATGCGACGCGGGTGCTGCGCGAGCACGGCATGCCGCTCGACACGGCCCTCTGCCTGATGGACGCGGTGGCGACGCTCGGCGTGGAGGAGGAGGCCGGCCGAACGGCGGCCGATGAGGCGCGCGAGATCCTCGAGCGCCTGCGCGCCGTCGTGCTGCTCGAGCAACTCGACGCGCTGGTGGGGCAGCCGAGTTCGGCAGCCGCCGCGGTGCTCTAGACGCCCTGCTTCACCTCGTACAGCGTGTGCGCCTCGAGACCATGCGCCTCGCGGTGGACGCGCGCGGCCGCTTCCTTGTCCGGCGCATCGACGAGGCAGAAAACCTTGCCCTCGCTCTCGTCGACCCAGTACTGCTTGTAGTTGACGCCGTACTTGCCCTGAACCCTCAGGTCCGCCTCGTGGGCCTCGGCCACCGCCTCGGCCGTCGCGCCGGGAATATCGTGAACGTCCATGTAGGTGGGCATGGTGCTCCTTCCGTGCGGAGCTCGATCATACGTCGGGCCGCTGCCGGTGTGCCGCTGGCCCAGAGCTGCTCGGCCAGCTGCGCCGACGAAGCATCCGGCGCTCTTCAGTCGGTTCGGTGGGTGTCGCCGGGCAAGGGCCATGGCCGCCGCGCAGGCGACGACCACCCCGTCGCCGGTTCTCGGCCATATCGGTGTGCGCAAGACCGTTCAGGAGATGCCTGCCTGGCCGTTCCGCAACACGGCCGCGTTCGGCCGGGCGGTGCTGGTCGCCAGCGCGCCGTTGATCTACGCCACGCTGAACGAGCTGATCAAGATCTGCTGGATCCAGCCACTCAGTCGCTGAGGACGACGGCGCGGCGGCGCGCCGGCGTCGCGACGTCTACTGGCTGACCAGCGTGCCGCGCATGTCGGGGTGGACGTCACAGATGAACTGGTACTCGCCCGCAGCGAGCGCTGGCACCTGGTAGATCCGTTCGGCCGGGCCACTGAAGATCTCGCCCGTGAACAGCGGCCCATTGCGATGAATGCTCACGTTGTGGGGTGCCGATTCGCGGTTCTCGAACCTGATCGCGAACGGGGCATCGGCGGGAACGGTGAGCATGTTCCGGTCGAAGGCGAGGTTGTCGGCGGCGATCTCGACCGTCGCCGCCGGCGTTCCGGCCGGCGCCGCCGGCGGTGCTCCCGCGCAGGCGATGACGAGGGCTGCCAGGACCGAGAACAGGATGACGGCGCGGGCTGCCCGCGCCCGGCTGACGGTAGGGCGGCTCACGTCTCCGAGGTTGGCGCGGTCGCACCGGCCAGGCCGGTCTCACCCGCGGCCGCCGGTGCTGCCGGACGACGCAGGGCGATGCGCAGCGCTTCAAACCCCAGCGCCCGAGCGAAGCGGAAGGCCGGCACGATCTCCGATCGCGTACGGAACAGCTGGGTGCCGATGAGACCGAGCAGCACGAGCTCGACTCCCTTGGTGATGTAGGCGAGCGTGAAGTACGGCCCCATGACGAGCCAACCGACGATGGTCGTGACGGTGTAGCCGGCCAGTGCCAGCAGCACCAACGGGCGCAGCCGCTGCACGAAGCCAATCGGCACGACGATGAGGCCGGCGAGGCCGACATAGCCGAGCGCGTTGAGCAGGAACAGCAATCCGCCGAGGGTGTAGTGGATGTACGCCGTGGTGAGCGTCGCAGCAACGATTGCGACGAGCAACAGCACAGGCGCGCGCTTGACGATCGACTCCATCGCGGGTCCCCTCCTTGTGCCGGGCTGGACGTCGCCCGTATGGGGCCAGTATAGGGTCGGATGTCCAGCCGCCCTGGTTGCGCTGTTGTTGGTCCGGATGGGGACCGACGCCGCCACGGCTAGACTGGTCGGATGTCGGAGGCGGCCCTCAACCGGCTGCTGGCCGCGCTGCTCGTCGCGGTCCTGGCATCGGGCGTCCTGACGTGGCGCGCCGGCTCGCCCGATACCTGGTGGCTGTACGCGTTTCACGGCCTCAGCGCGGGCGTGCTTCTCGCCGCGAGCGCGCTCAAGCTTCGGCGCAGCCTGCCACGGGCGCTCGCCGGGCAGCGCCGGCGGCGGCTGGCGATCGGGCTCCCGCTCGCGGTCGGGACGCTGACATCGCTGGCCATCGGCTTTGCCTGGGTCGCCGGCGGAACGTACGTCGAGATCGGGCCGTGGACGCTGCTCGGCTGGCACGGCATCGTGGCGTGGGCGATCCTCGGCCTGATCGCCGTGCACCTCCTGATCGGCGGCCGCTGGCGGCTGCTCCGGCCGCGCATCACCCGCGCCCGCCCAGAGCGATC
>JALYGJ010000034.1 GCA_030777155.1 Chloroflexota bacterium
ACGAAGACGCCGAGCCCGAGGGCGGCGGGCGGACGCAGGCGCTGAGCGAGGCCGCGCGACGCAGCGGCGTGGCTGTCGTCGGCGGCATCATCCATCGCGATCCGGCGAGCGGGCGCCGCACCAGCCGCGCGCTGCTCTTCGACGGCGCGGGCAAGATCGTCGCGCGCTACGAGAAGCTGCACCTGCCGGCGGAGCCCGGCTTCTGGGAGACGAGCCACTACGAGCCGGGCACGGCAGTTGCGCGGCCGAGCGACGCATTCGGACTGCCGGTCGGGCTGCAGATCTGCTCCGACGTCAACCGGCCCGCGGGCAGCCACCTGCTCGCGGCACGCGGGGCGGAGGCGATCCTTGCGCCGCGGGCGACCGAACGGCGAACGTACGAGCGCTGGAAGCTGGTGCTGCGCGCGAATGCGCTGACGTCGTGCGCATACGTGCTGTCGGTCAACCGGCCGGCACCCGAACAGGGCGTGCTGATCGGCGGGCCATCCATCGCCGTCGACCCGAACGGCGAGGTCGTGCTCGAGACGACCGATTCGCTGGCGCTCGTGACGCTCGAGCGCGAGGCCGTCCGGCAAGCACGCGCTGCGTATCCCGGGTACCTGCCCATCCGTGCTGACCTGTACGCCAGAGCGTGGAGTGACGTCGCCCTAGCGACCAACGGGCAACCGAGGACCTCGCCGGTCAGCGCGCCGCGGCTCGCTCGGCCAGCAGCTCGCCGACGCCCCATACGATGACGCCGAGGCCAACCCCGGTCAGCCACAGCCCAGGCGTCTGCTGGGGCAGGCCGACGCCGGCAATCGTCTGGATCTCGAGCGCGCGAACGGCGAAGGCGCTCACGGCGAGGGTGGCCAGGATCAGGTAGCTCAGCGGCCGGTCGATGCTCGCCTGCCCGCTCTGCGTCGCGTAGGGCAGGACGACCAGCGCGATCATCAGGACTGCACAGATGAAGGCGACCACGCCGATGCCGTCGAAGGCGTTGCCGGTGAGGCGGGGCGTGACGGTCCCACCGATCGTCCACCAGGGCAGGACGCTGCCGAGCATGACGAGCAGCCCGCCGGCGGCGATGATCGGACGCCCGCGACCGATCCCGCGCCGCTTCACGCCCCCGCTTGGCTAGCGTCGCCCGTGTCGACGCGCTCGTATACCTCCGGTCGCAGGACACCGATGAACGGCAGGTTGCGGTAGAACTCGCCGTAGTCGAGCCCGTAGCCGACCACGAACTGGTCGGGGATGGTGAAGCCGAGGTAGTCGATCGGGATCTCGACGAGGCGGCGCGCCGGCTTGTCAAGCAGCGCGCAGATGCGCAGGCTGCGCGGGCTCTTGCCGCGCAGGTAGCGGAGCAGGTAGTTCAGCGTCAGGCCGGTGTCGATGATGTCCTCGACGATCAGGACGTCGCGGCCGGCGATCGACGAGCTGAGGTCCTTCATGATGCGCACCAGGCCGGACGTCTCGGTCGCCGTGCCGCCGTAGGAAGACACCTCCATCAGGTCGATCTGGACCGGGATGCGGATGGCACGCATCAGATCGGCCATGAACGGCAACGCGCCCTTGAGGACGCTGACCAGCGTCAGCTGCTGCCCGGCATAGTCGGCTGAGAGCTGCGCGCCGAGCTCGCCGACCTTGGCCCGGATCTGCTCGCCGGTGACGAGGATTTGGGCGACGTCGGCGGTCAGATCGGGAACACGCGCTGTGGCTGCCATCTCCCCTCAGCCCTCCTCGTCAGCTGGCGCCGTCGTCGAAGGCGGGCAACGTGGCGGCCAGCGTCGCGGCGTGCAGACGCCGACCGCGTCGGCGCCGCGACCCACGCGACGCCCGGCGACGAACGTCGCCCGGCTCTCGAGCGCCGGTTTCGGCGGCCGGAGCGTCGGCGATCGGCCGAGCCCCCGCTTCGAGTGCGACCGCCTCGCGCGCTGGTGCAGCCGGTGCGGCGATTGCGTCAACTGCTCGCGCGAGCCGCGCGGCAAGCGCCTGCCCCTCGAGGCCGCTGAGCGAGGCGGCCAGGTCGAAGCGGCCGTACTTGAGCATCAACGCCTTGAAGTCCTTACCGTAGAAGAGCTTGATGCGGATATCCGGATACAGCTCGCGCAGGCGGCGCAGCTTCCGGTTCTTGCGCCGCACCAGGCTCTGCTTGAGCGTCGTGAGCTCAATGTACGTGTCCAGCTCCGGCAGGTAGAAGTCGGGCGAGAAGCTCTCAACGACCGTCCCGTCCTGGTTCCAGAGAATGGGAAACGTGCGCGGCTCGTATTGCCACTCGACCGCGTAGTAGTCGAGTATCCGGGCCAGCTCCGCCTCGCTGGCGTGGGCAAAGCGAGAAGAGCCGCTCACCCGCGCTCGGCACCACGCCGTAGCGGGCCGGCGGCCGCCCTGAACAACTCTCGAACGTCGCCGCGGAAGCCGGCCAGGAACTCGTGCATCTCGAGCACGTCGTCAGCCGTGATCGGTGGATTGTCCAACTGCGGTCGCTCGGGGTGAGGACGGGCGACAGTCATGCCCGGCGCAAGGAGGTCACTCTCGCCGTCGTCGAGCTCGAGGGTCACGATCGCGACCGTCCGGCTGCCGCACGACCGGCAGTCCAGGTCGACGAAGTAGAGGCCGTCGCGCTCGGCCAGCAGGCGCGCTTCGCTGCTCGTGTACGGCTGCCCGCAGCCGGGGCACGGGAAGTCGCTCATCTGCCGGCGCACCCAGTCTGGACGATCCATCGACGGCCAGTCTAGACGTTCGTATCCTCGCGGTGGCTGCTGTCCGGGCGGGCGCATTGCGAACAGGTGACGTACACCTCCGATATACTCCGCCCGAGTATGAGCAACGAAACCGCCGCCGGCTCGCCGGCAGGCGCTCGGCCGTCACGCCACAGCTACACCAAGGATCGGGCTCAGCTACTGCGCCGCCTCTCGCGCATGGAGGGCCAGGTGCGCGGCATTGCGCGCATGATCGAGCGCGAGGAGTACTGCATCGACATCCTGCAGCAGACGGCCGCCCTGCGCGCTGCCGTCGATGCGGTGTCGCTGCTGCTGATGGAGGACCACGTCGCCGGCTGCCTGGCGAGCGCGGTGAAGTCGGGTGAAGCGGAGACCTACACCGAGGAGGTCATGGAAGTCGTCCGCCGGTCGCTCGGCCGCCCGGTGCGGGCGCGCTCGAGCGATTGAGCGGCCAGCGCTTCTGGCCCCGCTGCTGAAGCGAGGGGCGTTGCCGCTGTCCACACGTGCCGCGCGGGAAGCGCCCCTTTTCCACAATCGGGCGGCCGCGGCGCTGACTGGTGGATAAGCGGGTTGACCCGTCCGGAACCGCCGTCGACACTACGCCGCCTGTAGCACCGCCGTGAGCAACTGGGAGGGCTCACCAACCGAGTACGGTAACCTCGCCGCGCCGGCGATCGGAGAGATCCGGTCGGAAAGACCGGCCGGCGAGGGAAAACCGAAAGGTCGCGGTGCCAGACACGTTACGCCGCAGGGAGCGGGGAGAGGGCAACGGCTCAGGGCGGACGCCCGGGCACGAGCGGGCCACCCGTCCGTCCCCGCTCCCAACGCGGCGCGCGGAGCTTCCTCGGTCTGCGGCTGAGCTGCCGCCGCTCGAGCCACCGTTCTGGGCGATAGTCGACGCTGGACTCGATGCGCTCGGAGTGACGCTCTCGTCTGCCGTTCGTGCCGCGCTCGATGCCCACGCCAGGCTGCTGGTCGCGTGGAACCAACACCTCAACCTGACTGCGCTGCGCAGGCCGGACCAGATCGCCCGCGGCCACGTGCTCGACAGCCTGGCCGGACACGCGCTGTGCCGCCGCCTGCTCGAAGCGCAGCGCGTCCCGGTCAACGAGGCGCGCCTGCTCGACCTGGGCAGCGGCGGCGGCTATCCCGGTCTCCCGCTCAGCCTGGCGCTGGGCGTTGGCCGCTGCGCACTGGTCGACTCGGTCGCCAAGAAGGCACGCTTCCTCGAGGTGGCGGCCGCTGCCGCCGCCTCTGTACTCGTCGGCGCCGGCGTGCCGCCACCCGCTTTCGACGTGCTCGGCGAGCGGGCCGAAGACCTGGCCGAGGAAGCCGACCAGCGCGAGGGCTGGCACCTCGTCGTTGCCCGCGCCGTCGGTTCGGTTGCCGAGGTCGCCGAGCTCGCCCTGCCCCTGCTCTCGCTGGGCGGGCACGTCGTGGCCTGGAAGCGGCAGTCGGCCGACGGCGGCCGCCCCGACGCCGCCCTCGCCGGCGAGCTGCGCGGCGCCCGGCGGATCGTCCAGGCAGCGGGCGGGGCCCAACCTCGAGTCGAGCAGCTGCCGGCCGCCGACGCGCTGGGCCTGCCTGAACACGTGCTCGTCACGATCAGGAAGGTGCGGCCCACGCCGGACCGCTACCCACGGCCGCCGGCCGAGCGCCGGCGGACTGCTTTGCTACGCTGACCGCCGATGCGGATCGCCGTGCTGTCCGACATTCACGGCAACCTGCCCGCACTCGACGCCGTGCTCAGCGCGCTCGCGCCGTACGATGCGATCTGGCAACTCGGCGACGTCGTCGGCTACGGGCCCCAGCCAAACGAGGTGGTCGCCCGCCTGGCCGAGGAGAGAGCGGTCGGCGTTCGCGGCAATCACGACGCGGCGGCCCTCGGCGACCTGCCCACTGACGCCTTCAATGACGACGCGCGCGCCGCGGTCGAGTGGACGGCGACGCAGCTCGACCGACGGGCCACGGCGTGGCTGTCGGCGCTGCCCGAACGGGTCGAGCTCGATGGCTTCACCCTCGTCCACGGCAGCCCGCGCGATCCGACCTGGGAGTACGTCTACTCAATTCCGGTTGCGCGCGCGAACCTGCATCGTTTCCCAACCCGCCACTGCCTGGTTGGGCACACCCATGTGCCGCTGGTCTTCCGCGACGACGGCGACGCGATCGAGCCGATCATGCCCGACAACGGCCACGCGCTGAGCCTCGACGAGCGGCGGGCGATCATCAACCCGGGCAGCGTCGGCCAGCCACGCGACGGCGACCCACGAGCGTCGGCGATGATCGTCGACACCGAGCGGCGGACGATTGAGTGGCGGCGCATCGAGTACCCGATCGACCTTGTCCAGCAGCTGATGTCGGCGGCCGGCCTACCCCGCCGGTTGATCGCCCGGCTCGACTATGGCCTCTGATGCGCGGCCGGCGCCTCGCGATCGAGTTCACGTGCCTGGCCAGTTGAGCGCCGAGGGCACGCCGGCGCCCGGTGGTAACCTTCGCCGGCAGATGCAGGACGTAGCGGTCCGGACGCCTTTTTCCAAGGCGATCCTCGGCCTGAGCGGTGGCCCGACCGACGCTCTCGTGGTTCATCTCGGCTGCCAGTTGGCCAAACCGGGCGGAGCCGAGCTGATCTCGGTCCACGTGGTCGAGGTCGACTGGCGCCATGAGCTGTCGGAAGACATCGCCAGCGGCAACGAACGGGCGGCGGCCGTCCTCGACATGGCCGACGGTATCTGCGCGCGCTATCGAGTGCGCAGCCAGACGTCACTGCTGCAGGCGCGCGACGTCGGCGCGGCGCTGGTCGACGAGGCGATCGAGATGGGCGCCGACGCGATTGTCGTCGGCCTGCCCTATCGCAAACGGTTCGGCGGGGACTTCGCGATGGGCACGACGGTGCCCTATGTGCTGCACAACGCGCCGTGCCAGGTGATCGTCCTGCGTGAGCCCGTGGCGAGCAGCGAACGCCGCCGCGAGGCGGGCGACGAGCAGGCGCAGGTGGCGCCGCCGCCGAGCGTTGCCGTTCAATGAGCCGGGGCAACGGCGGCTGCGAGCGACGACCATGCGCGTGATCATCGTTGGCTGCGGCCGGGTCGGTGCCGGACTGGCCGAGCGGATGGCGCGCGCCGGCCATGACGTGACCGTCATCGACATCAGCAGCGAGGCGTTCACCCGCCTCGAGCACGACTTCCCTGGCCAGGCGCTGCGCGCCGACGGCACCGACGAGGACGTGCTCCGCCGCGCAGGCGCCGATGAGGCCGACATGTTCTACGCGCTGACCGAGGGCGATAACCGCAACATCCTCGCCGCCCAACTGGCAAACGAGCGCTTCGGCATTGCCCGCGTGGTGGCGAAGATCAACGACCCAGTGCGCGCCGAGGCCTACCGCGCGCTCGGCCTGGCCACCATCTGCCGCACCCGGCTGCTGGTCAACGAGCTTGGCGGCTACGCCGGTTTGCCGGCCGATCCGGGCGCCGGCGGCGTTGCCCTGCCGACAGAGGCGCACGACCACGGCACCGACGGTCGCCACCGCCGCGCTGCCCGGCCGGCGGCGGCACGGGCGGGGCGCGGAGCCAACGAAGGGAGCCGCTAGCTCGATGTACATCATCGTCGTCGGTGGTGGCCGTGTCGGCTACTACCTGACCAAGGAGCTGCTCGAGGCCGGCCACGAGCTGGTGGTGCTCGAGAAGAACGAGCGCCGCGCGCGCCAGATCGCCGATGAGCTGGGCAGCATCGTCCTTGCCCGCGACGGCTGCGAGGGCAAGCACCTCGCCGAAGCGGGCGCGAACCGCGCCGCCATCGTGGCCGCCGTGACCGGCGACGACGAAGACAACCTGGTCGTCTGCCAGATGGCCAAGCACCACTTCGAGGTGCCGCGCACCATCGCCCGCGTGAACAATCCCAAGAACGAGCAGCTGTTCCGTCATCTCGGCGTCGATGAGGTGATCAGCCCAACGAGGATGGCCCTCGCCGCCATCGAGCAGGACATCCCGGTCCACGAGCTGCTCCACCTGGCGCAGCTCGAGGGCGGCGAGCTCGAGCTGCTGGAGGCGCAGATCGGGCACGACTCGCCGGCGGTTGGTCGGCGGCCATCGGACATCCCGCTGCCGGAGGGCTGCTCGCTGTTCGTGCTCATCCGTAATGACCAGGCCGGGCCGATCCGCGCCGATACCGTCTTCCAGCCGGGTGACAAGGTCCTCGCCATCTCACGCACCGAGTGCGCTCTCGACATGCGCCGCGAGCTGATCGGTGAGGGCGCCGCCGCAGGCGTCACATCGTTGACCCGCTGACCCGGTCCGCGAGGGCTGCCGACCGACCGCTCCCGTCGGCGTCGTCGGTACTGCGCCGCGCGCTACTCGCCTGGGGCCTCGGCCACCTCGCCCTGGGCGACCGTCGGGGCTGGCTGCTGCTGCTCGCCCAGCCACTCGCCGCTGCCGGGCTGCTGGTGCTCGCCGCGCTGCTGATCGACGGCACCCGCTGGATCATCGTGTTCCCGGCATTGGTCCTCTTCCTCGCCGCCTGGATCGGCCAGGCCGTGAACGCCCAGCGGCGCGCGCTCGAGCTCGGCGCTGCGCCGGGCGGCGAGATGCAGGTCGTGCTGGTATTGCCCATAGTCGCCGCACTGGTCAGCGCGTTCTGGCTCATCGGCGGCGACGGTGGGTCGGCGGCGGCCACGCTGCGTGAGTACGTGGCGGCGTGGCGCGCCGGACAGCCCGAGGCCGCCGCCGCGCTGTTCGTCGAGCGGGTCGACGCCGATACGCTCGCCGCAACCTGGCAGCTGCATGAACGGGAGCTGACGGAACGCGTGGACGCTGCCGCCGCCACCTTCGGCCCGACGTCGGGCATCAACCCGGCCCGGCCGTTCAACAGCCTGCGCTTCCTCGAGCACCCCGCTGCGAGTGACGCCGACGAGGTGACGGTCGGGATCGACATCGTGCGGCGACAGCGCGTCGAGACGATGCTGCTGGGCATCATTCCGACGGCAACGCAGCAGACGGTCGTGGTCGACGAGCTCGGTCTCGTCCGACTCCGCGCCGTGCCGGCCGACCCCCCTGCCTGGCTGCCTGGGCTTCGTCCGCTGGCGCGCGTGTGGCGCATTGAAAGCCTGGAAATCGCCGTCGACTGAGCCGTCGCGGCCGCACGGCGGAAGCGAAACGCGCAGGCTCCTTGACAACACCATTGTCAAGACTTAGGGTATCGGCGTTGATGGTGGAAGGCCCCCCGCCGGGGCCCGGCCGCGAACGGCCGTGAGGCATACAGGAGGTGTGCCAGATGACGATGATCCGACGCAACAACCCGTTTGGCGAGATGCTCTCGCTGCGTCAGGCGATGGATCGCCTCTTCGAGGACTCCTTCGTCCGGCCCGGTGCGGTCGGCGCCGAGGGCGAGCACCCATTGGCCATCGATGTGCGCACGACGGCCGATTCGCTCGTCGTTGAGGCAGCCATGCCGGGCGTCAAGCCCGACGACGTGGACATCTCCGTGCTGGGCGACACGCTGACCATCACGGCGCGCAGCGCGGAGGAGAAGTCGACCGAGGAAGAGGGTTACTCGTACCGCGAGATCCGCCGCGGGACGTTCACGCGCAGCCTGACCCTACCGCGCGGTCTCAAGCCCGACCAGGCGACGGCAACCTTCGACAACGGCCTCCTCCGGCTGGCCATCCCCAAGGCCGAGGAATCGAAGCCGCGCCAGATCAGGATCAGCCCGACCGGCGATGGAAGCACGGCGCAGAACAAGGGCCAGCGGTGAGCCGGCCAATGGCCGACCGCCGAGCAGCCGGCCGATGACCGGCCGGCTGCGCACTGAGCTGCGCCGTGACCCGGGTCGCCCGGTCTACGTGATCAGCGTGGCTGCCGAGCTGGTGCGGGTCCATCCGCGCACGCTGCGCATCTATGAGGTCGAGGGCCTCGTCTGTCCGGCTCGCACGCCGAGCAACATCCGGCTCTATTCGGAGAACGACATCCGGCGGGTGATGTGGATCCGCCACCTGACCCAGAACCTGGGCGTCAACCTGGCCGGCGTGCGCGTCCTGTTCGAGCTCGAGGAGCGGCTCGGCACGCGCATCCTCGAGACGCTCTACGAAGATCGGCACAACGCGAACCAGCACAAGAGCCGCGAGAACCGCAACGGGGAGGTCGACGAGGCGTCGAACCTTTCTGTCGCCAAGGAGACCTGATGACCGAGACAAAGCGACCCGAAGAGATCAGCCGGCACCACGCCGCTGACGTGCGTGAGCTGCCGCTCGTCGCCCTGCGCGAGACCGTCATCTTCCCCGAGATGATCGTGCCGCTGCAGGTTGGCCGCGACAAGTCGATCCAGGCGCTGAACCGCGCGGTCGCCGACGGCTCGCCGATTGCCCTGGTCACGCAGCGCCAGGCCGACCGCGAAGACATCGCCAACCCGTCCGAGCTGTACTCGGTCGGCACGCTGGCCAAGATCGCGCAGGTCGTCCAGTTGCAGGACGGCACCGTCCGCGCGATCGTGCAGGGCCAGGAGCGGTTGCGGCTGCTCGGCTTCGTCGACGCCGAGCCCTACATCCTCGCCCGCGTCGAGGTGCTGCGCGAGAAGCCGGCCAAGGACCTCGAGGTGCAGGCCCTCGTGCGCACCGTCCAGGCGCAGATCGAGCAGTACGTCCAGTCGGGTGCGCCGGTGCCGCCCGAGGCCGCCGTGGCGGCGCGCAACATCACGGAACCGGGGCTGCTGGCCGACATGGTCGCCTACAGCCCAGATATGACGACCGAGCAGCGCCAGGAGCTGCTCGAGACGATCGACGTGGTCGACCGCCTCAAGCTCGTCTCCAGCTTCCTGGGCCGGCAGATCGAGATCCTCGAGTTGAAGGGCAAGATCCAGTCCGAGGTCAAGTCCGAGATGGACAAGACCCAGCGCGAGTACATCCTGCGCGAGCAGCTGAAGGCGATCCAGCGCGAGCTGGGCGAGGAGGATCCGCAGCAGGCCGAGGTCAACGAACTGCGCGAAAAGGTCGAGCAGGCAGGCATGCCCGAGGAGGTCAAGGCGCGCGCGCTCAAGGAAGTTGATCGCATGAGCCGCATCCCCTCCGCCTCGCCGGAGGTCGGCGTCATCCGTACCTACGTCGACTGGCTCGTATCGCTGCCGTGGAACGTTTCGACCGACGACAGCCTCGACATCCGTGAGGCGGCCAAGATCCTCGACGAGGACCACTTCGGGCTCGAGAAGGTCAAGGAGCGCATCCTCGAGTACCTCGCCGTGCGCACCCTCGCCGAAAAGATCCGCAGCCCGATCCTCGCCCTCATCGGCCCCCCCGGCGTGGGTAAGACGAGCCTGGGCAAGAGCATCGCGCGGGCGATGGGTCGCAAGTTCGTGCGCATGAGTCTGGGCGGCATCCACGACGAGGCCGAGATCCGCGGCCACCGCCGGACCTACATCGGCGCGCTGCCCGGCCGGATCATCCAGAACGTCAAGACCGCCGGTTCGAACAACCCGGTCTTCATGCTCGACGAGGTCGACAAGATCGGCATGGACTTCCGCGGCGACCCGAGCTCGGCGCTGCTCGAGGTGCTCGACCCCGAGCAGAACTTCTCGTTCGCCGACAACTACCTCGAGGTGCCGTTCGACCTCTCGAAGGTGCTCTTCATCGCCACCGGCAACCTCATCGATCCCATCCCTGCCGCGCTGCGCGACCGGATGGAGATCATCCAGCTGCCCGGTTACACGCAGCAGGAAAAGATCGAGATCGGCAAGCGCTTCCTGGTTCCCAAGCAGATGGAGAACCACGGGCTGACAGCCAGGCACGTCGACTTCACCGACGAGGCGATGACCGAGCTGGTGCAGGCCTATACGAAGGAGGCCGGCGTCCGCAACCTCGAGCGCGAGATCGCCAACGTCATGCGCAAGGTCGCGCGCTCCGTCGCCGAGGGCCGCAAGCGCAAGACGGTGGTCGACCGCAAGAAGCTGGCCGACCTGCTCGGCCCTCCGCGCTTCGAGTACGGCGAGCTGGAGAGCGAGGACCAGGTGGGTGCTGCGACCGGCCTCGTCGTGACCGAGGTCGGTGGTGACGTCGTGTCGGTCGAGGTCACCAAGATGCCCGGCAAGGAGGACTTCATCCTGACCGGCCAGCTGGGCGAGGTCATGCGCGAGTCGGCGCGCGCCGGCCTGTCATGGATCCGCGCGCGGGCCGAGGAGCTCGGCGTGGCGCGCGACATGTTCGAGAAGAACACGCTCCACATCCACGTCCCGGCGGGCGCGATCCCGAAGGATGGGCCGTCGGCCGGCATCACGATGGCAGTCGCGATGGTCAGCGCGTTCACCGGCATTCCGGTCCGCAAGGATGTCGCGATGACCGGCGAGATCACGCTTCGTGGTCGCGTGCTGCCCATCGGCGGCCTCAAGAGCAAGATCCTTGCAGCGCACCTCTCCGGCGCGCGCCGCGTGATTCTGCCCTTGAAGAACGAGAAGGACCTGCGCGACATCCCGGAGGAGATCCGCAAGCAGATCAAGCTCGTCATGGTCGAGTCGATGGACCAGGTCCTGGAGCACGCGCTGGTGCGCAAGCCAGTCGCTCTCGTGACCAAGCCGGCCGAGGTTCTCGAGCGCGGCGAGGAGCCCAGCGACCGCCCCGCCGCCCCCGACAAGATGCGCCGCGGGTTTCCGGGCCCGGAGCAGCCGCCGGCGGTGGCACAGTCGGGTGACGAGCCCAGGATGCACTGAAGGAAGGGACGAGCGGGTCAACGCCCGCTCGCCTGACCGCCGATGGAGTACCGCGACTACTACGCCACTCTGGGAGTCCCACGCACGGCCAGCCAGGCCGAGATCAAGAAGGCCTTCCGCAAGCTGGCGCGCGAGTACCACCCTGACGTCAACAAGGGCAACACCGCCGCCGAGAAGCGCTTCAAGGAGATCAGCGAGGCCAACGAAGTCCTCTCGGATCCGGAGAAGCGCAAGCTGTACGACCAGCTCGGCGCCAACTGGCAGGCCTACCAGCAGGCGGGCGCGGGCAGCGGGCAGCCGGGGAACCCCTTCGCCGGCTTCGCCGGCTTCGGCGGTGGCGCCCGGGGCGGGGGTGCGCCGGGTGGTGGCGTTCGCTTCGAGTACCGCGGCAGCCCGGAGGACCTGGCCGGCTTCTCCGAGTTCTTCCGCACCTTCTTCGCCGGCGGCGAGTCTCCCTTCGATACCGGCCGGAGTGGCGCGGCCGGCGGGCGGCGCGCTGGCGCGGGAACGCGTGTGCGGATGGGCCGGGGCAGCATCGAGGATCTCTTTGGTGACTTCGGCGAGGGCGAAGTGCCGGGCAACGGCCGGCGGCGGCAGGCGCCCTCGGCTGAGCGGTACGAGGCGGAGGCGGAGATCACTCTCGACGAGGTCGCGCGCGGCACGACTCGCCACGTCGACGTCGGCGGCCGGCGGATCGAGGTGACGATCCCGCCCGGCGTCGGTGACGGCCAGCGCATTCGGCTGTCGGGCGTCGGCCCGGGCGGGAGCGACGCGTATCTCCGCGTCAAGGTGGCGTCGCACGCTGTCTTCAGCCGCGACGGGGCGAACCTGACGCGCGAGCTGTCGCTGACGCTGCGTGAAGCACTGCTCGGCGCAGAGGTGCCCGTCGAGACGCTGACCGGGCGGGTCCTCCTGCGCATCCCGCCCGAGACGCAGAACGGGCGTACGTTCCGGCTCGCCGGGCAGGGCCTGCCGCGCTTCCGCGGCGACGGCCGCGGCGACCTCCTCGTCAGGACGCGGATCGTGCTGCCGACGGCGCTGTCGCCCGACGCGAAGGCCGCCGCCGAGCGCTTCCTGGAACTCGCCGACCAGCCCGGCCCGCGCCGCCGGTGAGCGCCCGGTGTCTCTCGGATCGTTGTCAGCATCGTTGACAACATTGTTGTCAAGGTTTAGGCTGACCGCATGAAGCTCGATCGTTACACCGAAAAGGCACAGGAGGCGATCCTCGCCGCCCAGCGCCTGGCGACCGAGGCGGACAGCCCATTGCTCGACGTGGAGCACTTCCTCGGCGCGCTCCTCGACGACGAGCAGGGCATCCCGGCCATCACGCTGCGCAAGCTGGGCGTCGACCGGGCGCAGGTGCGCATGGAGCTCGCCGCCGTCCTGGCGCGCCGCGCGAAGATCAAGGGCGGGCAGCTGAGCTTCGATCCGCGCGCGAAGCAACTCATCGATCGCGCCGAGGAGGAGGCGCGCCGGCTTGGCGACGAGTACGTCTCGACCGAGCATCTCCTGCTCGCGGCTGCCGAGGCGGGCGGTGACGCGCAGCGGATTCTCGAGGCCGCCGGTGCCGGGCGCGAGCAGATCCTATCGGCGCTGCAGCAGGTACGTGGTGGCCAGCGCGTTACCAGCCAGACACCCGAGGGGACGTACCAGGCGCTCGAGCGGTATGGCCGCGACCTGACGCGCGACGCGCGCGAGGGCAAGCTCGACCCGGTGATCGGCCGTGACGAGGAGATCCGCCGCGTAATCCAGGTCCTCTCGCGGCGCACCAAGAACAATCCCGTCCTGATCGGCGAGCCGGGCGTGGGCAAGACCGCCATCGCCGAAGGGCTCGCCCAGCGCATCGTGCGCGGCGACGTGCCCGAGGGCCTCAAGGACAAGCGGGTCGTCGCGCTCGACCTGGGCGCGCTGATCGCGGGCGCCAAGTACCGCGGCGAGTTCGAGGAGCGGCTGAAGGCGGTGCTCAAGGAGGTCACCGAGGCCGCCGGGCAGGTGATCCTGTTCATCGACGAGCTGCACACGGTCGTCGGCGCGGGGGCGGCGGAAGGGGCCGTTGACGCGTCGAACCTGCTCAAGCCCGCGCTGGCCCGCGGCGAACTG
>JALYGJ010000035.1 GCA_030777155.1 Chloroflexota bacterium
GCTCGCGCTCGGCTGAGCTGAGCCGGCGGGCCGCCGCCGGTGCTCCCGCTGTGGCTGCCGCCGGTGCGCCGGCGGCCGGCCGCAGACGCCCGGTGTACGCTTCGAGTCCCAGACGTCACTGCTCAAGATCGAGGCGAGGTAGACACAGATGGCGCGAATCGTCCGCGGCGCGCTGCTCCAGGCGGAGTGGACCGGCGACAAGGAGTCGATGATCCAGAAGCACGAGAAGTACGCTCACGAGGCGGCCGCTCAGGGCGCCCAGGTAATGCTCTTCCAGGAGCTCTTCTACGGGCCCTACTTCTGCCAGGTGCAGGACCCCAAGTACTACGCCTACACGGAGAAGATCCCCGACGGGCCGACGACGAAGCGCATGCAGGACCTGGCCAGGGAAACCGGCATGGTGCTGATCGTCCCGATGTACGAGGAGGATGAGCGGGCGAGCGGCATCTACTACAACACCGCCGCAGTGATCGACGCCGACGGCACGTACCTGGGCAAGTACCGCAAGACGCACATCCCCCACGTCAAGGGCTTCTGGGAGAAGTTCTACTTCCGGCCCGGCAACCTGGGCTACCCGGTATTCGAGACGGCCGTCGGGAAGGTCGGCGTCTACATCTGCTACGACCGCCACTTTCCAGAGGGCGCGCGGGCGCTCGGACTGAACGGCGCCGAGATGGTCTTCATCCCGTCGGCGACGTCGCGCGGCCTGTCCGAGTACCTGTGGCGGATCGAGCAGGTCTCGCATGCGGTGGCCAACGGCTACTTCGTCGGCACGATCAACCGCGTCGGGATCGAGAAGGACCTCGGCGACGACGACTTCTACGGCCAGTCTTACTTCGTCGACCCGCGCGGTCAGTTCCTCGGCGAGCTGGGCGATGCCTACAAGGAGGAGCTCCTCGTGCGCGACATGGACCTGGACAAGATCCAGGAGGTGCGCCAGACGTGGCAGTTCTTCCGCGACCGCCGGCCGGACGCGTACACCGACCTCGTCCGCCCATAGCCGTGGCCCGCGAGCTGGACGGCATCCGCATCAGCGGGCGTGACGACGGACGGATCGCGCGGCGCCCGGCATCGACGCTGCGCGAGATCATCTCGGCCACCGACACCGGCGAGCGCTGGAGCTTCGGCGAGGTGACAGCCGTGCCCGACGAGGGCGTGGGAACGCACGTGCACCCGGGTGAGCCCGAGGCGATCATCATCCTCGAGGGGGACGGCATCGAGCTCCACGGCGCCGAGGGCGTGGCGGGCGTCGGGCCGGGCGATGTGATCTTCATTCCGCCCGATACGGAGCATGGTCTGCGCACACCCAATGGCGGCCGCTGGCTGGCGATCTGGCCGACACGCGAACGCGTTCCCGGCAAGCGTTACCCGCGCTGAGCCAGTCCGGCGCGGCATAACGCCCGCTTTCTACGTCAAGTGGAATGTAGCGGCGCAACCGCCTGTTCCGTCCCGCACCGCCGGGCGCCGACTCGTAGCAATCTGCTGCAAGGCGCCGCGAACGCTCGCTTAAGACGGCTGCGCAGCGTGGCGCCAGCGCCGACGCATCGGCTGACGGCGCCCTCGGCTGTAGTATCCGGCGATGGCTACTCTCGTTCGTCGCTCGGATCGTTTCCGCCAGGCCATCGCGCCCTTCTGGCAGTTCTTCACCGGTACCTACGCTGAGCTCGAGTCACAGCCCGACGTGGCCAACTTCGCGGTCGGCAACCCGCAGGAGTTCGTCATGCCCGCGTACGTCGATGTGCTGGGCAGTCATCTCGAGCCGCGTGACAAGGACTGGTACGCCTACAAGCTGAGCGAGCCGAACGCCCGCCGCGCCGTCGCCCGGTCCCTCAGCGAGATGAGCGCCCTCGACTGGGATCCCGACGACGTCCAGATGACGAACGGCGGCTTCGCCGCCATCGCCGTCACGCTGCGCATGCTGCTCGAGCCGGGCGACGAGGCGATCTTCCTGTCGCCGCCGTGGTTCTTCTACGAGCTGCTCATCCTCGCTGCCGGCGGCATGCCGGTGCGCGTCGCGCTCGCTCCGCCCGCGTGCGGCCTCGATCTCGGCGCGATCGAGGACGCGATCACGGCGCGCACGCGGGTGGTGATCGTCAACAGCCCGCACAACCCGAGCGGTCGGGTCTACTCGCTCGACGAGCTGCGCGGCCTGACCGAGCTGCTGGCCCGCGCGTCTGAGCGCAACGGGGCGCCGATCTACCTGCTCAGCGACGAGCCCTACCGGCGAATCCTGTTCGACGGTCGGCGCTTCCACTCGCCGGCCGAGATCTATCCATACACGGTCATCTGCTACTCGTATGGCAAGCAGCTGCTCGCACCGGGCATGCGCATCGGCTACCTCAGCTGGCCACCAACGATGCCCGAGCGCGAACGCCTGCGCGAAGACGCCTTCATCCACCAGTCTGCCACCGGTTGGGCATTCCCCAACGCCGACCTGCAACACGCGATCGAAGATCTCGAGCGGCTTTCGATCGACATCCGCGCCATGGAGCGCCGGCGCGACACGGTGGTTGGCGCGCTGCGTGACATCGGCTTCGAGACCACGATGCCCGAGGGCACGTTCTACGTGATGGCGCGCTCGCCAATCGACGACGACGCCCGCTTCGCGGCGATGCTCGCCGAGCGCCGCGTCCTCGTCTTGCCCGGATCGATCGTCGAGCTCCCCGGCTGGCTGCGCATCAGCCTGACCGCCTCGGATGAGATGGTCGAGCGCGGTCTGCCCGGCTTCGCCGATGCATGGCGCCAGGCGAGCGGACGGGGCGACGGCTGATGAGGTTCAGCTTCGTGGCCGGCTTCGGCCCTATCGTCCGCGACGGTGCGGCGAGCCGCCGCTTCTGGAGCGATGCAGGGTTCGTGCTCGAGGAGGAGGCCCCCGATTACTACGCCACTGACGACGTCGACGGAGTGAACGCCTTCGCGCTGTGGCCGCTCGAGCAGGCGGCCGACAACACCTTCGGGAGCCCCGACTGGCCGCCCGAGCTGCCCATCCCGCAGGCCTGGATCGAGCTCGACGTCGATAGCACGTCGGCAGTTGCCGAAGCGGCCGAGGAGATGGTCGCCGCCGGCCATCGGCTGCTGCGTGAAGTGCGCGAAGAGCCATGGGGCCAGACGACCGCCCGGCTGCTCAGCCCTGAGGGCCTGTTGGTCGGCATCAGCTACACGCCCTGGATGCACCACGACGACGAAGGTGATGGCTAAGCGCCGCCGCTCGGCAGCGCGCCGAGCGGCATCTGGTCAGCTGCCGTGACACGCGGGGGCGCGCTGAGCTAGGCGATCGAGCCGCTCGAGGTACGCCTTCGCACCTACTCGCTCGAGCGCGACGCGGGCCGGCCCGGCCATCTCGAGCAGCTGTGCGTCATCAGGCAGCAGCATCAGGGCGTCGATGAGATGAACGGCCGCAACGCCTTCCAAGCCCAACTCGAGCCAAGTGCGAAACGCGCGGTGGAAGCCCGCCGCCGCCTCCGTCGACCCGTCGAGGGCAGCTAACGCTGCCTCCGCATAAGGCAGCAGGGCCGCGACGATCCGCCCTGTCCGCGGTTGGCTGCGAATCAAGTCGATTGCGTGCTCGACCTGACCACGGTTGCGCAGTCCGATCGCTGCGCGTAGCAGCTGCGTCGTGATGCCCGTGTTCCTGATGTCGAGCCTCGTCCCTTGCTCTGCATGTTCGAGGGCTCGATCGAACTGGCCGTCGAGGAACGCGCGTTCACTGTGCAACCACTGCAGCGAACCGGCGACGACGGGATCGTCGGCTCCGTGAAGCAGCGACTCGATCCGCGCGAGCTCGCCGACTGGTCGCTCCCCGCGAGCGAGCTTTATCGCCACGGCCGGGACCAACACGCGTGCCTGCTCGAGCCGGTTGCTCGCTGCGTCGAGGGCCTCGTCGACGACGGCCAGTGCGCGATCCCAGTCGGTGGCTGTGATCCACCTACCCCAGGCGAAGTTCGAGGCAACGAAGTTGAGCAGACCCCGCTGGCCGAGGCGACGGCTGAGATCGAGCGTCTCGGCATAGAGTTGATCTGCGCGCAGCGGATCGTTGTCAACGACGACAGCGGCGAGGTTGTTCAGCGCGCGCAATTCGCTCGCCGGGATCCCGGCTCGCCGAGCCATATTGCGGGCCGCCTCGAGCAGTGCCGCTCCCTCGACCGGCCGTGAGCTGAAGCCCAACGCCGACCCCTTGTTGATCAGCGCTTCGGCGATCACCCGCTGTAGCGCCCGCGGCTCAGCAATGACCAGTGCCCGGTCGGCGGCCTCGATCGCCCGCTGCGCCTGGTTCAGGCGCATGTACGCGCGCGCGAGGCGCGACTCCAGGTCGGCGCGCATCTCGGGCGCCTCCCCGGCCAGTCCGGCAAGGGCCGTTTCCATCTCGACGATTGCGTCCGAGAGGCGCGAGGCATCGACGAGGATCGTGCCGACCAGGCCGGCCGCGCGAGCCACGAGCAACGGCTCGCCCAGTTCGCCGTACATCTGCTTGGCACGCCGCGCCAGCTGTTCGGCTTCCTCGTACCGCGCCGCAGCCTGGGCGGCGCTCGCCGCGCACTCGAGCAGCTCGGTACGGTCGCGGGCATCGGGTGCCACCTCGAGTGCTTGGACAAGATAGGCAAGCTCCTGGTCATGCGCTCCGAGCGTCCCAGCGCGTTCGGCCGCTCCGCGCAACGCTATCCGCGCCTGAGCAGCCAGAGCGTCAGCCTCCGGGTCGCCATCCGAGGCGCGGTAAGCAGCGAGGTAGTGGTTCGCCAGCGCACCGGCCACCTCGCCGTCGCGGAGCGCTTCGAGGTAGCGTGCGGCGGCGAGATGACGGGCTCGGCGCTCGCGGCGACCGAGAGTCGCGTACGCGACCTCGCGGATGAGCCCCTGCACGAAGCTGTACTGGCCGCGCTCCGGCGAGCGCGGATCAGCCTGTAGGGTCAGGATGTCGCGCCGGACAAGCGAGCGCAGTCGCGAGGCGAGATCCTCGCGGCTCTTGCCGCTGACCGCGGCCAGCGCCTCCGGGCTGAAGCTCTGGCCAAGGACGGCCGCCTGCTGGATCACCGCCCTCTCTTCGGCTGGCAACGCGTCGAGCCGCGACAAGATGAGCGAGCGCAGGGTGTCAGGGACGGCGAGCGTGCCTAATGCGGCGGTCGGACGGTAGCGACCGCCCCCGGCCGCTTCAATGCGGCCGTCGGCGATGAGCATGCGGATCGTTTCGACCGCGTAGAGCGGAATGCCGTCGGCACGCTCGACGATCGCGTCGACCATTGCGTGGGGCAGCCCGGGCACGAGCCCCTCGAGCAGCTCGCGCATCTGCGCCGGCGGTAGCGGCTCGAGCGGCAACGAATGGTAGTGGCGCGTAGCCGTCCCGAATCCCGGGCGACGCTCGAAGAGTTCGGGCCGGGCGAGGGCCAGGACGAGGATCGGCATGCCCTTCGACCACTCCAGCAGGTGGTCGAGGAAGTCGAGCAGCCCCGAGTCGGCGAACTGCAGGTCCTCGAACAGCAGCACCGTCGTGCCGCGCGCGGCGATGCGCTCGAAGAAGATGCGCCAGGCGGCGAAGAGCACGTCGCGGCCGCCGGCCGGCGCCTCCTCCACGCCGAGCAGGGCAAGCAGTGCCGGTAGGACCCAGCGACGATCCTCCTCGGCCGGTACGAACTCGGCGACGGTCTCGGCGACCCGGCGCCGCGTGATCTCCTCGTCGTCGTTCTCGGCCAGTCCGCAGCGCCGGCGAACCATCTCGCCAAGCGCCCAGTAGCTGATGCCCTCGCCGTAGGACGGGGAGCGGCCCCGGTGCCAGTAGACGCCCTCCACGAGGCCGTCGAGGTACTTCTGCAGCTCCCACGCCAGACGGCTCTTGCCGATGCCGGCGGGTCCGGTGACGAGCACGAGTCGTGCCCGCCGCTCGCGGCTGGTCGCGTGCAGCAGATCCTTGAGCAGCGTCATCTCGGCGTCGCGGCCTACGAACGGCGGCTCGAGCGCATCCGATGTTCGCCGGCCGCCGCGGTCGGTCACCACTCGCAGCGCTCGCCACGCGGGCACCGGCGCCAGCTTGCCCTTGAGCTCCTTTTCGCCGGCCTGTTCGAAGGCGATTGCCCGGCTGGCTGCGCGCATCGTCGATTCGCCGACCAGGACCGTGCCCGAGGCGGCCACCGACTGCAGCCGGGCGCAGGTGTTGACCAGGTCGCCCGCAACGATCCCCTGGTCGGCCGCTCCGACGTTGATCGCCGCCTCGCCGGTGAGCACCGCCGCCCGCGCGGCCATCCGCTCGTCCATCGCGCGGACTGCGGGCAGGAGCTCCAGCGCCGCGCGAACCGCACGCTCGGGGTCATCTTCGTGTGCCGTCGGCGTACCCCACACTGCCATCACGGCGTCGCCGATGAACTTCTCGACCGTTCCGCCATGTCGCTCGATGACCGTCCGCGCGCTGGCAAAGTAGCGCTCGAGCACGTCGCGCACCTGTTCGGGATCGCGCTCCTCGGCGAACGGCGTGAAGCCGACGAGATCGGCGAACAGCACGGATACCAGGCGCCGCTCGGCGGGCCGCCGCGCGCCGGCCGCTGCGCCATCGGTCGCGGCGGCGGCCGAAGGTCGAGCAATTGGCGCGCCTTCGGCCGAGAGCCTCTCGCCGCAGGCGCCGCAGAAGCGCGCTTCCGGCCGGTTGGCGGCACCGCAGTTCGAGCAGGCGTAGGCGAGCGGCGCTCCACAGTTGTCGCAGAAGCGCTGGCCGGCGGGGTTACTGGCCGAACAGTTCGAGCAGATCACGTGACGTGGCGGTCCCTCCCGGCGAAGCGTAGCGGACGCATGTTCTCCTCGGCCAGTGGTCGGCTCGCGCAGCGTCGGTTGCGGTGCGCACTCGCCCGACGCGTGGTTCAATCTGCGGGCCATGCCCACTCTTGCCGAATCGGTTGCCGCCGGCGGTCGTCAAGTCGGACCGGTGCGCAACGACCCGATCGAGATCGCCGATTACGACCCGGCCTGGCCGGCTCGTTTCGAGGAGATGCGCGCGCGGCTGGCCGAGGCGCTGGGATCGCTCGCCCTGTGCATCGACCACATCGGGTCGACGGCCGTGCCCGGGCTGCCGGCGAAGCCGGTGATCGACATCCAGGTCTCGGTGCCCGACGTCGAGGACGAGGGCGCCTACCGCGAGGCGATCGAGGCACAGGGGTTCGTGCTGCGCTGGATCGAACCGGGTCACCGCTACTTCCGCCCACCGCCCGGACTGCCGCGGCTGTGGCAGGTGCACGTCTGCACCGTCCGGTCCGAGTGGGAGCGGGTACACCTGCTCTTCCGCGACTACCTGCGCGCGCACCCGGCGGAAGCCGGACAGTACGCCGAGCTCAAGATGCGCCTCGCCGCGGAGCATCGCGGCGATCGCATCGCGTATACCGACGCGAAGGGTCCGTTCGTTGAAGAGGTGCTCGCCCGCGCCGATGAATGGGCGCGGGCGAGCGGGCAGGCCTGAGCCCGGGCGCGTGCGGGGACAAACGCGCCTGGGCCAGCAACCTGCGGCGTTCGTCGCGGGGTCTTCGGCCCCTTGACGTTTTTCGTACGGGCTCTGGAGTCTTCTTCGAGTCCGAGTAGCGGCAAGGTACCACCACCGGAAGTGGTGGTAGGTACCGCTCGGCCCGGCTGGCTATCAATTGCGTTGCAGCGCCGTCGTATGCTTCACGCTCGCGTTGGGTATCGCGACGGACGCAGCGCTGACGGCGAAGCGGGGCCCAGGCGATGCGAAGAAGCGTCGGGGGAAATCGGCACATGGAGTTTGGCTTCACGCTCAAACCCGACCACAGCGTCGAGCGGACGGTGGCGATCACGCGCCAGGCGGAGGCTGCTGGCTTCACCTACGGCTGGCTCTTCGACTCCCACGTCCTATGGAAGGAGGTCTACCCGCTCCTGACGCTCATGGGCCTGAACAGCCAGCACCTGCGCCTGGGAACGTGTGTGACCAACCCGGCGACGCGTGAGCCGAGCGTGACGGCGAGCGCGTTGGCGACACTCAACGAGATAACCGGCGGCCGGATGGACCTGGGTATCGGCCGCGGCGACTCCGCGCGACGGGTGATGGGCAAGCCGCCGACGACGCTGGCCCGGCTAGAGGAGGCGACGCTCCTCATCCGCGACCTCGTCGAAGGACGCGCCGTCGAGCAGGACGGCAAGCCGCTGCGGCTGACGTGGACACGCGGCGATCGACTGCCGGTATGGATTGCCGGCTACGGTCCCAAGGCGCTCGAGGTCACCGCACGTGTCGCGGATGGAGTGATCCTCCAGCTCGCCGATCCGGACCTGATTGGCTGGTTCGTCGGGCAGCTTCACGATGCGGCGGGTGCCGCGAGCCGAGACCCATCGCAGATCAGGGTGATGGCCGCGGCACCGGCCCACGTCGGCGACATCGAATCCTGCCGCGACCGCGTGCGCTGGTTCCCGGCCCTGGTCAGCAACCATGTCGTCGACCTTGTCAACAAGTACGACCCGGCCGAGCTGCCGCCGGCACTCACCGGCTACGTGCGCGACCGGTCGGGCTACGACTACCTGCATCACGCCGAGGTTGGCTCGCCGAATGCCGCATTCGTTGGCGACGACGTCGTCGACCGGTTCTGTGTCATCGGTTCGGTCGACGACCACCTGCGGAAGCTGGCCGAGCTGGCCGAGGCCGGTGTCGACCAGTTCAACATCTATCTGATGAACGGCGACGAGGAAGAGACGCTCGAGGTCTACGGCCGCGAGATCATTCCGGCGATGCGCGAGGTCGCGGCGGCCCGCTAGCCTGCCTGGCTGCGCGCCAACCGTCAGATTCGGCCCGCGCGCGGATCCTCGCCTTCGAGGGTCGGCTCGTCCGAGTGCGGCGCCGGTTCGTCGGTCCGCTGAGCCTCCTGCGCCCCGACCACCGAGCCGGGGTGCGGCACGCCCATGCCCGGCACGGCGAGCGGCATGAACGCCTTCGTCGCCGCGAGCTCGCCGCCGCTGTCGCCGGCGTCGGTCAGCTCGTCGGTGCGCGAATGGAGGTCCTCGCCGGCGTCAGTCGTTCGTTCGTCACGTTCCATGGCGAGCACGGTAGCGCTCGGTGCGGCACGTGCAAGCCGCCTGCGATGCACCGGCGCTTGCACGCGTCTACCAGTCGGCCGGCCGGCCACCGTGAGGGACGAGCTGCGATCCTCGGCAGAGGCCGCGCTCCGAACTCTCCTGCCACTCCGGCGCCCGGGGAGGCGGCCAGTGCCCATTGACGAAATCGGTATCTTGATCGCGCACGAGCCGTGTGACGGCGAACGGCAAACTGCATCGAGTGTCCGACCGGTCGTGGATCGAATGCCGGAAACAGAGATCAAGGCGGCTGAGCCGGTCGGGTACGGAGGGTGCGACCGAGCCGGCCGCGGCGATCGTGCGCTAGGCGATCGGGTCCAACGAGGAGGAGTCTGATGGCCACTCGATGGCTTGCTTTAGCCAGCGCATTGCTGCTGGCTGCTGGCTGTACGGCACCGGGCACGTCGCCCTCGCCGGGCGGCGGAGCGGCGACGCCCGGCGCATCACCCACGGCTGCCGCTTCGCCGACCGAAGCCGCTTCGCCGACCGAAGCCGCTTCGCCGACCGACGTTGCTTCGCCGACCGAGGGCGCTTCGCCGACCGAGGGCGCTTCGCCAGTCACGGGCAACGCCGTCCTCGGTCAGTGGGAGTCGTCCCCCGCCGAGAACGAGGCGCTCGCGGCGGCGCTCGACGCGTTCCGCCAGCAGAATCCGAATATCACGGTCGAGCAGCTGACCATTCGCGGCGACTACCGCGCCGAGATGCAGAACCGCTTCGGGGCGCGCAACCCGCCCGATGTCTTCTACGTGAACGCTGAGTACGCCCGCGACTGGGCCGACGAGGGATTCCTGCTGCCGCTCGACGACTACATCGCCGCTTCGGGCGTCAACCTCGACGCGTTCTTCCAGAACTACCTCGACATCTTCCGCGGCTCGGATGACCGGATCTACGGCTTGCCAAAGGACGGCAACACCATCGCCATGGCGTACAACACGGACCTGGTGCCCAACCCGCCTCAGACGCTCGATGAGCTGGTCGCGACCGCCGAAAGCCTGAAGGGCCAGGGCAACCTGCAGGCGCCGATGTGCCTCAATCCCGGCCTCGACCGCGGGCTGGCCTTCATCTACGCGCAGGGCGGCTCGCTGCTGACCGAGGACGGGTCAGCCGAGGCGATCACCAGCGAAGAGTCGAGGGCCGCCGTCCAGTGGTACCTCGACCTGTTCAGGAACGAGCTTGGCATGACCGCCGCCGACATGGGCGACGGCTGGTGCGGTGAAGCACTGGGCAAGGGTGACGCCGCCATCGTCTTCGAGGGCGGCTGGCTGCTCGGGTACATGCGCGATACCTTCCCGGAGACCAACTGGGCCTTTGCCGAGATGCCGACCGGCAGCCTCGGCGAGAAGGTCACGATCAGCTATACCGCTGCCTACGGCATCGGCGCCGACAGCGCCAACAAGGACCAGGGCTGGGAGGTGATGGAGTACCTGACCGGCCCCGAAGGGATGGCCGTCTGGACGAGCGGTGGCATCGCCGTCCCATCCCGCTCGGACGTGCCGGTACCCGAAGGGTTCGAGGTGATCGTCGCCGGGGCCGAATACGCCCGCCCGGGCTCCGGGTTCATGAAGGGCTACAACGACGTCCAGACAGCGTTCCAGACGGCGTTCACGCTGGAGATCCAGAACGGCACCTACGACGCCCAACCGGTCGTCGACGCGACCGCTCAGTCGATCAACCAGCAACTGTCCCGCTAGGGTCAAGGCAGCCGCTGACTGCTGGCGGCCGGTGACCTACCGGCCGCCAGCGGATGGAGCGCCGTACCGAGCAGGGAGGAGCAGCAGCGGATGTCGGCAGTGGCGGCGACCAGATCCCGCCCCATCGGCGCGCGCAGCGAAGCGATAGCCGGATACGCCTTCGTTGCCGTGCCGATGCTGTTCTTCCTGGTCCTCCAGATCGCGGTCCTCTTCTACGCCGCCTACATCAGCATCTGGGACTGGAACATCCGCAGCGGACCGGAGGAGTTCCTCGGGCTGGGCAACTTCGAGCGGATGCTGACCGATCCGATTTTCCATACGGCGATCCGCAACACGACGTACTACACCGTCCTGTGGGTGCCGCTGACGATGGCGATCGGCCTCTTCCTGGCCGTCATCGTCAACCAGAAGATCCGCGGCCAGACCTTCTTCCGTGCCGCCTTCTATTTCCCCGCCATCGCCAGCTCGGCAGCGATCACCGTACTGTGGATCTTCCTCGTTTCGCCCGGCGGTCTCTTCAACGAGGTGCGCGAAGTACTCGGCCTGAATCCCCTGTTCGAGTTCCTCGGCTACCGGCCGAACCACAACTGGATCGGCGACTACCGCACAGCGCTCAACAGCGTGATCATCCTGAACGCCTGGACGACGTCGGGCACGTTCATGCTGTTCTACCTCGCTTCGCTACAGTCGATCAGCAACGAGGTCTACGAGGCGGCGGCCATCGACGGCGCCGGCCCATGGCAGGCGTTCTGGAAGATCACCTTCCCACTGCTCAAGCCGGGCCACTTTTTCGTCGCGACGGTGGGGGTCATCGGCGGGCTGCAGCTCTTCGACCAGGCGCGCATCGCTGGCGGCGAAAATGGCGCGCCCGCCTACGCGTTGATGACCGTCGTGCTCTATCTGTACAACGCCCTGGTGCCCCAGATCAGCCCAGGCTACGCGGCGGCGGTAGGTCTGGCGCTGTTCGTCATCATCATGATCGCCACGCTCGTCCAGCGCCGGCTCTTCGGCGGCGCACCATCGTGGTGAGCACGGTATGACGGCGACCGCTCCGGCCCGCCCAATCGGCACCGCCGCCGAGGAGGTCGGGCCGGTCGGCGATCGCGGTCGGAAGTGGCGGCGGCGTCTCGCCTACGCGCTATTGCTCGGCTACGCCCTGCTGATGTTCGTGCCGTTCGCCTGGACGGTGATCACCTCGTTCAAGACGCTGCCCGACTCGACACGGCTGACGTTCATCCCGCAACCATTCACGCTGGGCGCGTGGGAGTACGCCCTGACGAACCTGCAGCCGTCGATCCTCGTGCTTTTCTGGAACAGCCTGATGATCGCGACGATCGTGACCGCCAGCAATCTCGTCTTGGGCAGCCTTGCAGGCTACGCCTTCGCGCGGCTCCATTTTCCAGGGCGCGAGGCGCTGTTCGTGGTGGTGCTGGCGACGCTGATGATTCCCGATCAGCTGCGCGTCGTGCCGATCTACGTCCTGTTCAGTGGCATAGGGCTGACGATCGGGATCGGCCAATACGTCGCCGTGATCATCATCCTGGCCATCTCGGCGACCAGCATCTTCCTGCTCCGGCAGTACTTCCTGACGATCCCCAGAGACCTCGAGGAGGCGGCCCGGATAGATGGCGCCGGCTTCTTCAGCACTTTCTGGCGGGTGATGCTGCCGCTCGCCACGCCAGCTCTTGCCGCAGTCGCGATTCTCCAGTTCCAGGGGACGTGGAACAGCTTCTTCTGGCCGATCGTCTTCCTCAAGGACCAGGGCCACCTGACGTTGCCCATCGGGCTGACGTTCTTCCGCGAAGCGGGCGGACTGAGCAACAACTGGCCGCCGCTGATGGCGACCGTCGTCGTGGCCACCATTCCGATCCTGGTCCTGTACATCTTCTTCCAGCGCTACTTCGTCGAGGGCATCGCGGCCGCCGGCGTCAAGGGCTGATCGGCGGGACGGAACACTGAGCGACAAACCGGCCCTCGTCCTGCCCGAGCGGCCGCGCCTGTTCGGTGCCCTGCGCGAAGGTGCCGTGGACTTCTATTACAACTCGTGGCGGCTGGTGCCGGCGAATGTCATCTGGGGCGTGCTGTTGCTCGTCGTCTTTACCGCGTCGGCCATCTGGCTGCCGCTGATCCTGCTGGCCAGCACGCTCGCCGTACCGGTCGCCGGTATGGCGCGGATGGCGGTCTTGATCCAGCGCGAGCGGGGAGCAAGCTTCAGCGACTTCTTCAACGGCATCCGGCACTGGGGCCTGCCGGCGTTCGCCGTCGGCCTGGCGACCACGGTCCTGGCGTTGATCTTTACGGTCAACATCTTCATCGGGCTCGACATGGGCGGGCTGCTGGGCATGGTGTTCAGTGGGTTTGCCCTCTACGGCGACATCGGCCTGGCCATGTTCCTCGTCGCGTTCTGGCCAATCCTCGTAGATCCGCTGCGCCAGGAGCTCCCCCTGCGCCGGCGGGTGTGGCTGGCGGTCGTCATCAACGTCGCCCGGCCCGGTCGGATGTTCGCGCTGACCTTCGTGCTCGTCGCACTGCTCGTCGTCTCGACGGTCTTCCTGGCCGCGCTGCTGACGATCTCCGTCGCGTACGCCAGCCTGGTCAGCACGCGCTACGTGCTGCCCGCGATCGACAGGTTGGAGGGGCGGCCAAGTGCCCCGGCGCCCGAGTAGCGCGCCTGGGGGGCGGTGGCGGGGCGGCCGCCGCGGAGGCGCCCGTCACTCGCGGCGTAAGCGCTCCTCAGGCCTACTCGTTCGGTAGCCGCTCCCCGGTCGCCGGTTCACCCTCCAGCGCACGTTCCTCGTCGGTCGTCGGCTCCAGGCCGAGTTCGCGCCCGGTGCTGACCGCGCCGGCGGCAGGTGAGGCGCCGGTGGGCAGAGCGTTCGACATCGAGACGTTCCGTACGGCGAAGTCCTGCTCGTCTGCCGGGATGGGCTCGCCTGTTTCGGCAACGTCCTCGTCTTGCTGAATCGGAACGTCGTCGGCCATGGTCGAGTGAGGGTGGCGCCGATCGCGCCACGACGAGTCCGGCAGTACGGCCGCGCGACTTTCAGCCGTCTACCATTCGCTCGACAGCGAGATGTCTTCGAATCGACCCAGCGGTGCCGCGATGTAGCGGGGCGCGGCGGTCCTGCGAGCAACGCCGGCGCGGCTACCATTTCGAGCGTTCGACTGGAGGAGGTCTTTAGATGCGCACGCTGATCACGAATGGCACGGTCGTGAACGCCGATGGATCGAGCGAGGCCGACGTGCTGGTCGACGGACAGACAATTGCGGCGGTCGGTCGTGGGCTGCGCGGCTCTGATCTGGCGACCGGCGTCGACCGCACCATCGATGCCAGCGGGAAGTACGTCTTACCCGGCGCGATCGACGTCCACACGCACATGGAGCTGCCCTTCGGCGGGACTTTCGCGAAGGACACGTTCGAGACAGGGACGCGCGCGGCCGCCTTCGGCGGGACGACCTCGATCATCGACTTCGCCGTTCAGTCGCGCGGAAAGTCGCTCCGCGAAGGGCTCGACGCATGGCATGCCAAGGCCGAGGGCAACGCGTGCGTCGACTACGGCTTCCACATGATCATGTCCGACGTCAACGACTCGACGCTGGCCGAGATGGACCAGCTGGTCGCCGAGGGCGTGCCCGACTTCAAGCTCTTCACGGCGTACCCGGGCGTCTTCTTCTCCGACGACGGCGCGATCTTCCGGGCGATGCAGCAGACCGCCAAGAACGACGGGCTGATCATGATGCATGCCGAGAACGGCCTCGCCATCGACGTCGTCGCGGCCGATTACGTCGCCGAGGGCAAGACCGACCCGTACTACCACGGCGTCGTGCGCTACCCGATCTTCGAAGGCGAAGCGACGAACCGTGTGATCCGACTGGCCGAAGCGGCCGGCGTGCCCGTCTACATCGTTCACCTCTCGGCCCGCGACGCGCTCAACGAGGTGCGCGCCGCACGCGACCGCGGCGCGATGGCCTTCGCCGAGACCTGCCCGCAGTACCTGTTCCTCTCGCTCGAGGACCTGAGCAACGGGTTCGAGGGCGCCAAGTACGTCTGCTCACCGCCGCTCCGGCCGAAGGATCACTGGGACGACCTCTGGCACGGGCTGATCAAGGACGACCTGCAGGTGGTCTCGACCGACCACTGCCCGTTCGACTTCGAGACGCAGAAGCAGCTCGGCCAGGGGGACTTCCGCAAGGTGCCCAACGGCCTGCCCGGCGTCGAGGATCGCGTCGACCTGCTGCACGATGGCGGGGTCGTGGGTGGCCGGCTGACGAAGGAGCGCTGGGTCGAGCTGCTGTCGGCCGCGCCGGCGCGTTTGTTCGGCCTGGCCGGGCGAAAGGGCGTGGTGGCGCCGGGCGCCGACGCCGACCTGGTCATCTACGACCCGAACCGCCGGCACACGATCAGTGCCAAGACGCACCACATGGACGTCGACTACTCGTGCTACGAGGGGCGTGAGGTGCAGGGCGGGTCGGACGTCGTGTTCTCGCGCGGACGGATCGTCGTCGAGAACGGCGAGTGGAAGGGCGAGAAGGGCTGGGGCAGGTTCCTCAAGCGGAAGACCGCGCGCGAGTACCTGGCCTGACTTCAAGCGGCAGTGGCGCCGGTCGGCGGGGGTGCTGCCCGGCGCTACTGAGCCGAGACCTGATCGAGCAGCGCGTAGGAGGGCGTGGCGAAGACGTACTCCTCACTCTTGTCCTCGTCCGCGCTCGCCTCGCCGCCCACGTCGCTGATTGCTTCGCCGTAAGGCCTTCGAGCGGGAAGTAGCGGTGGTTGCGAGCCCGCTGACACGCGCGCGAAGTCTGCGCCGGCGTGCGCACCGCTCACGCCGAGCAACATGTCAGGGTGCGAAAGCGAGACGCGGCGCTCTCGGCTGGTGCCGGTGTGGGGCTCCTCGTCGTGCGCGAGCTGGTCGGGCGAGCCCGTGAAATCGACCTGACGGGCAGGACGGTGCTGATCGTCGGTGCCTCGCGCGGCCTGGGCATGCTGATGGCGCGCCGTTTCGCCGCCGAGGGCGCGCGTGTTGCGGTTTGCGCGCGCGATCCCGGCGAGCTGGAGCGGGCGCGGGCGTGGCTGGCTGACGCCGGCTACGACGTCCTGGCGATTCCCTGCGATGCGGGCGATGAGGAGCAGGTGCAGCGGCTGATGGAGCGCGTCGACGGCGCGCTGGGCAGTGTCGAGGTCCTCGTCAACAACGCCGCGCAGATGGACGTGGGCGAGGTCCGATTGATGAGCGTCGACGACTTCCGGCAGGCGCATTCGTCGATCTTCTGGGCGGCGCTGCTGCCGACCCTGGCCGTGCTGCCCGGCATGCGCGAGCGCGGCGAAGGCCGGATCGTCAACATTGCCTCGATCGGCGGCCGGCTGCCCGGCCCGCACCTCGCCCCGTACACCGCCGCGAAGTACGCGGTCGTCGGGCTCTCCGAGGTCCTCCGCGTCGAGCTGCGCAAGTACGGCATCGCCGTTACGACGGTGATCCCCTGGTTCATGCGCACGGGCTCGTATTTCGGCGGGATGTACCGGCCGCCGGCCGATGCCGAGTTCCGCTGGTTCGCCCTCGCCGCCAGCCTCCCGCTGCTGTCGGTCGATCCCGATCGCGCGGCGGCGCGCATCGTACGGGCTGCCAAGCGCGGCGAAACGGACGTCGCCGTTGGCTGGCTTTCATGGCTGGCACAGCGCTTCCATGGCCTGTTCCCGGGTGTGACCGCCGACGTCGCCGGCCTGGTCGACCGGCTGATGCTGCCCAAGGCGCCGGCCGCTAATGCTTTGCCGGGCGGCGACAACCGGGCTGCCGTGCGCGGCGAACTGCTCGACGCCCGCCTGCCGGCACCGCTCGAGGTGGCCACGTCGCTGGGACGAGCGGCGGCCGATCGGCTCAACGAGCGTCGCGGCCCAGGGCCCGCTGATGAGCTGCGGGCGGCCGAACCGACGCTGGCCGAACCGCCCGCCTGACACGGCAGTAACGCGTCACCCTGGGTGCGCTCCACGGCGCCTGGCTGCGACGCGGGATCGCGACGACGTGGCCACCTGCCACAATCGGCGGCACCAGCGACTCGAGGAGGGAGATCGATGACTTCGGCTGCTCGTTACGCGTATGCGCTCCTCGCCTGGGTGTTCCTGGTCGGCCTGATCATCCAGGTCTTCCTGGCCGGGCTGGGCCTCTTCGCCAGCGCGCAGAACTTCGCGCTGCACGTCGAGCTCGGCTGGATCCTGCACCTGGCGCCGTTGCTGGTCCTGCTCGCCGCCGCGCTCTCGCGCGCTGGCCGCCGCCACGTGCTGTGGGCAGCGGCGCTGGCCGGCGTCGTCTTCGCCATCCCCATCTTCGCGATCTTCCGCGCCGACATGCCGGTCGTCGCCGCCGTGCACCCCGTGGCGGCGATGGTCGGCTTCGGACTGGCCGCCATGGTCGCGCTCAACTCGCTCGTCGCGCTGCGTGCACCGACCGGCTCGCCGCTCGCTCCAGCCACCGACCGGCGCGAACGGTGAGCGTGTAACGTCCTGGAAACCCTCTCCTGCGGGGCGGTTGAGTCGACCGTTGCCCGCCGTGAGCGATGCTGACGCCGTCACCTTGAAAGGCCGTTTCCGGTGATGGGAACGGGCTTTGCCGGGAGTCGCGGCGGACCCTCCGACGCGGCTGGAAAGGAGACTCACGATGACGTACCGAAGCACTGCTACCCGCTGGAGCCCGTGGGACTACCGCGAGACCAGCTGGAGTCAGATGGACTTGACGGACTACCAGATCGAAGCCGCCGATGGTGAGATCGGCAAGGTCGATCAGGCGACGCAGGAGGCAGGCGGCAGCTACCTGATCGTCGATACCGGCCCGTGGATCTTCGGCAAGAAGGTCATGCTGCCGGCCGGCGTGGTAAGCCGGATCGACCACGAGAACCAGCGTGTGTTTGTCGATCGGACCAAGGAGCAGATCGAGAACGCGCCTGAGTTCGACGAGAGCATGCTCGACGACATCGGCTATCGCGACCGAGTCGGCGGGTACTACAGCGAGTGGTACGACCGCGAAGCCGGGCTGTAGCCGTCGTCTTCGGTAACCAGTCGAGCGCCCCGGGCACCCGCCCGGGGC
>JALYGJ010000036.1 GCA_030777155.1 Chloroflexota bacterium
GCGCTGGCGCAGGGCCGGCCTCGGCGGCCAGCTGCTGGTGCCGGTACCAGTCCACGCTGCGCGGCGGCGCGAGCGTGGCTTCGACCAGGCTGAGCTCCTCGCGCGAGTCGTCGGCGCCGAGCTCGGCCTGCGCGTCGTCGCCGGACTCGAACGCGCCGCGCACACGGCCGCCCAGCATGCACTTGGCCGGCAGGCGCGGGCGGGCAACGTCGGACGTGCCTTCGCCGTTCCCGCACCCCAACACTCGCAAGTCCGAGGGCGTTGGGTGATCCTCGTCGACGACGTGGTCACCACCGGCGCGACGATGTCAGCCTGCGCGCTGGCGCTGCGCCAGGCCGGCGCAGCCGCGGTTTCCGGGCTGGCATTGGCTCGCGAACGCTGAGCATCGGGTGTCGGCCGCCGTAGAATCGCCTGCGGGTGCGAACGATCGTCAAGGGCAAAAACCTCGAGGTCCCTGCCGCCGACCGGCGCTACGCGCAGGACAAACTGCGCCGCCTTGAACGGCTGCTCGACGACCGCACGGACGCGCTGGTCGAGCTGTCGGTGGAGAACGTGCGCAGCCCGCAGGCCAGCCAGGTGGTCGACGTGACGCTGGTCATCGACGGCCGACCGGTACGCGGTACGGCCCGCGCCGCAACCCACCGCGCCGCGATCGACGACGTCGTCGACAAGCTCGAGCGCCAGGCGGTCGACCACAAGCGCCGCCCGCTGCTGAAGCGCAAGTCGCGCGCTCAGCCGACGGTGGCCGCTCAGGCGGAGGAAGCTGAGCCGGACGACAGCGAGCCGCAGCGGCCGGCAGTGGTCAAGCTCAAGCGCTTCGCCATCGAGCCGATGTTCGAGGAGGACGCGATGGCCCGGATGGAAGAGCTGGGCCACAGCTTCTTCGTCTTCGTCAACGCCGAGAACGAGCGGCTGGCAGTGCTCTACCGCCGCCGCGACGGCGCCTACGGCCTCATCGAGCCGCAGCTCGGCGGCGCCTACACGGCTTCTAGAGAGGAGGCCACTCGCCGGGCGGGCGCAGGACGTACACGCCGCCTGAGCGGCTCATGAAGCCCTCGTCAACGAGGTAGCGGCGCAGCGACGCCACGTCGGGGTGTCGCAGTGCCAGCAGCTGGTTGACCTCCTTCTCGGGGTATTCGCGCTCGGGCTCGAAGACGGTTTCGGCCAGCCGGCGCAATACGACCAACCGCTTGCCGTGCTGGGCAGGGACCGACACCAGACGGTCGCCATCGAAGAACGCGCGCAGCACCTTCGCCTCCCGCCACCCGGCCCACTCGGGCAGCATCCCATCCGGTCGCGTCTCGCCCGCCGCCAGCGCCGCCTGCTGCTCGAGCCGGTCGAGAGCCGCGCCGATCTCGGCCAGCCGCCCGACGCGCAGCGAGTACTCGACGTACGGCGGACGGGCTCGCCAGTCGACCAGCTCGGCCTCGCGCAGTCGGCGGAGGTGATGCACCACCGTGCCGGGCGTAAGCCGGAGTGCGTCGGCCAGCTCCTCGACTGCCAGCCAGCGGCCACCGGCGAGCAGGCCGACGATGCGCACGCGCGAACGCTCGGATAGCGCCTTCAGGGCGGTCAGGAGTTGCTCGTCCAACGACAGCAAGATAGCCGGTTGTTCGCGCAGGTCGCCAAGGGCGCTGACCTGCTCGTCGATCCCGATGCGGTCGCGGAAGCCCGAGCGCGCCGAAACGTCTACGCTCCGAGGCGTGGAGGCTCCTGCCACTGCGGCGCCGTTGAAGCGCCTGGTCGGCCCGCACCTGCAGCTCGGCGGCGGGCTGCTCAAGGCGGCGGATCGGGCGCGCGAGATTGGTGCCACGACCGTCCAGGTCTTCAGCGACAACCCAACGGCCTGGCGGCGGCGGACCTCCCTGCCGCCCGAGTTGCCCGCCTTTCGCGACCGCCTCGCCGAGCACGGCATAACGGCCCTCTCCGTCCACGCGCCGTACCTGGTCAACCTGTGCGGGCCGGACCCCGCCTTCTGGGAGCGCTCCGTCGTTACGGCCATCAATGAGCTGCGCGTCGGCCGCGCCTACGGCGCCGACTTCGTCAACTTCCACATCGGCTCGCATCGTGGCGTGGGGCGCGACGAGGGGCTGCGCCAGCTGGCCCGCGGCCTCCGCCGTGTGTTCGAGGAGGCGCCCGACGACCGCGCGGCGGCGCGTGCGGGAGAAACCGCCGCCGCCCCGCTGCCGCGTCTGGTGCTCGAGAACTCGCCGGGCAGCGGCGACGGCATCGGCGCGACGATCGAGGACCTGGCCGACATCGTCGACGTCACGGCCGCCGAGGGCGCGCCCGCCGAGCGGCTCTTCTTCTGCCTAGACACCGCACACCTCTGGTCGGCCGGCTACCCGCTCGACGAGCCGGGCGGGATCGATCGCCTGGTCGGCCGCGTCGACGAGCTGCTCGGCCGCGAGCGCGTCGTGATGATCCATCTGAATGACGCGCAGACAGTGCGTGGATCGCGCGTCGATCGCCACCAGCACATCGGTGCCGGCCGCATTGGCCAGCCGGCACTGCGCGAGCTGCTCAGCCAGCCGTGGCTGGCGACGCTGCCGACTTACCTCGAGACGCCGGCGATGGACCGCGGGTACGACGCGATCAATCTGGCCCGGGTGCGCCAGCTGCTCGCCGGCGAGGACCTCGTCGAGCTGCCCGCCGATGCGTTCGAGCCGCGTGGCAGCCGTTCGCGCAACGCCGCGCCCGGCGACTGAACAGGCGCCCTACGCGAACAGCCCCCGACCGCACCACAGCCCCCTCTTCCGCTGCACCGGTCGTGCGCGAGCGAGCCGTACCAAGGGCCTATATCTGCGCACCGGCGCGCACCACATGATCCCTCCGTCGCAAGCGCCGCGACGAGGGGCGCAGGCAGTCAGCGGAGATCCCAGTCCCATGAGCGTCCAGAACGGTCGCGCCTTCAACGAGTGGTTGAGGACGCAGCTCAAGGCCAAGAAGATGTCGCAGCGTCAGCTGGCGCAGCAGTCGGGTGTCGACCACTCGACGATCTCGCGCCTGGTCCGCGGCGACCGGACGCCGTCGCTCGGTACGGCGACGAAGCTCGCGCGCGGTCTGCGCGAGCTGCGCGACGAGTCGGAGACGCCGCACTACTTCGGCCTTGTCGCCTCGACGGCGAGCCACCCGACGGCACGCGTCGAGTACGCCCTGCGCTCGGACGACCTGCTCAGCGAGCCGCAGGTGCGGCAGGTGATGGAGTACTACCTCGCACTGCGCATGCGTCGGCTGGCCGCCACGCGCCAGCCCCAGCCCGCCGCCACCTCGCTCAGCCAGCGTGCGACGCTTACGCCGCGCGCCGCGCTCAGCTCTCGGCGCGATGGTGTCGCCACGCCGAGCGGCCTGCCGTCGCGGGTGCCGAACCGCAACTGACCGTTGCCGGCCTGGCGGGCGAACGTTCGTCGCCCGCTATGCCGTCGGTTGATCGGCTGCCGGCATCGCGCGCCGCGGCTTTGTCTTCGACGAGAAGACGTAGGCAATGCTGCCCAGCACGATGATCGAGAGCACGCTGATCGAGCGGTCGACGATCGTGATCGCCGTCGCGTTGTTGAGATCGACCCCGTAGATCACCGTCAAGATGCCGACCACGCCCAGCTCAACCACGCCGAGGCCGGCCGGTGTGAACGGGATCGCGGTCAGCAGTGAGGCGGCCAGCGCGACGAAGAAGGCGCCGCTGATGCCCAGGTGCACGTCGCGAAAGCCGAGGGCTTCGATTACCAGTAGCAGCCGCATCGCCTCGGTCGCCCAGATCAAGCCGGTGACGACGGCGAGGTATGGCACCTGACGGCGGTTGGTGGCAAAGACGCCCTCCTCGAAGCGCTCGTAGAACTCGAGCAGCCTTCCCTTTGCCGGCAGCGGCAGCCGGCGCAGCGTGCGCGCGCCGAAGTTGCGCACCGTGTACAGCCCCGCGCTCAACGCGAGGAGCACGGCCACGCCTATGCCGAAGACGATCTGCACCTCCGGCGGCAGCCCGGCACGGAAGCTCCAGAAACCGGCGGCCAGGCCAAGAGTCGCGATCGCGAACAGGTCGAAGATGCGCTCGATGAAGACGGTCCCGAACGTGCGCGACAGCGAGACGGCGAAGTTCGCGCGCAGCAGCCATGCCCGGTAGACGTCGCCCAACTTTGCCGGCACGAGGCAGTTGACCAGCCAGCTGATGAAGATGATCTCGCTCGAATCGCGCACGCTGACGCGCGTGCCAGTGCTGCGCAGGAGCAGCGACCAGCGGTAGCCGCGCAGCGGGAAGCCGAGGTAGTAGATGGCGAACGCGGCCAGCAGCAGCAGCGGGTTGGCGGCCAGGATGTTGCCCACCAGCCGCGCCCAATCCAGCTCGCGCAGGTTGATCGCGATCAACCCGAGCAGGGCAAGGGGTAGGACGATCGAGATGATGGTGCGCGCGTCGCGCAGGCGCCGCGACAGCGGCGCTGGCGGCGCCGCCTCCTCCCGGACCAGCGGGTAGTCGATGAGCTCGCCGTCCGCCTGGCCAGCGCGCGCGCCGGTTGGTGCTTCGTCCGTCATCGCCGGGCGTCGGGCTGCGGCTGGACGTCTCTCGCGCCGGCCGGCCTCACCCGGCGGTTGCCGCGCACCCGCTGGACGAGCTTAGCGAATGGCATGCCGGCGCGGACGAGGTACGAGCCCCGGCCGACGACCAGGCGCGGGGCGGTGAGTGCCGCACGCAACTCGTCGGCGCCGTCGATCGGCGGCTCGATGATCGTGTAGGCGACACCGACCTCCATCACCGTATGCGCATCCGAGACGGCGACGCCCGCCAGCCGACGCGCGGCCGCCATCTCGGCCGCACGCGCGTTGCCGCCACCGATCGCGCGCGCGTTGTGGACTTCGACATAATCGATCAGCGAGAGCAGCTCGTCGAGGTCCGTGCCGGCTCCGCCCGACGCGCCCGAGAAGCGGAAGCGGGCGAACGGGTGGGGCAGGCCGACCAGCCCGCCCTGCTCGCGAATCCGTCGAGCGGTGTCGACGGCCGGCAGCCCGGGCGGGATCGGCTCACGCAGGTACAGCCCGATCATGTCGCCGCCGCGTGTCCTGATCTCCTCGCCGACGATGACGGTGAGCCCGGCGGGCGCCAGCGCCTGTGCCGCGAGCGCGCCGTCGATTCGCTCGTGGTCGGTAATCGCGAGGTGGGTCAGCCCGCGCGCGGCGGCGGCGCTGACCACGGCCCCTGGTCGGCTGAGCGAATCGAACGACGCGCCGGTGTGGCAGTGGAGGTCGAGGAACGACGGCACGCCGGCGACGGCCGCCTCAGATCCTCTGCACTAGCGACTTCTTGAAGAAATCGAAGTGCTCGAGAGCCAGCCCCGTGCCGAGTGCGACGCAGTTGAGCGGATTCTCGGCGACATGGCAGGGGACGCCGGTCACCTGCGTCAGCAGCTTGTCGATGTTGCGGAGCAGCGAGCCGCCGCCCGACATGACCATCCCCTTGTCGATGATGTCGCTCGACAGCTCGGGCGGCGTCTTCTCCAGAACGCTGCGCACGGCGGTCACGATCTGCTGCAGCGGCTGCTCGAGGGACTCCATCACTTCAGAGCTGGTCAGCGGGATGGTGCGCGGCAGACCGGCGATCAGGTCCCGTCCGCGAACCTCCATGTGCAGCTCACGCTCGAGCGGCAGCGCCGTTCCGATGGCGATCTTGACCTCTTCGGCGGTCCGCTCGCCGATCATCAGGTTGTACTTCTTGCGTACATAGTTGGAGATGTAGTCGTCGAAGCGGTTGCCGCCGACGCGTACCGACTCGGCGACGACGATGCCGCCGAGAGCGATGACCGCGATCTCGGACGTCCCGCCGCCGATGTCGATGATCAGGTTGCCCGACGGGCTGCTGATGGGCACGTTCGCCCCGATCGCCGCCGCCAGCGGCTCCTCGATCAGGAATGCCTCGCGCGCACCGGCCTTCAGCGCGGCGTCGCGCACCGCCCGCTTCTCGACGCTGGTGACCCCCGACGGCACGCTGATCATGACGTCGGGCTTGGTGAATGAGCGGCCGGCCTTCTTGATGAAGTAGCGCAGCATCGCCTCGGTTATGACGTAATCGGCGATGACCCCGTCCTTCATCGGCCGGATGGCAGTGATGTTGCCCGGCGTACGGCCGATCATCTCGCGCGCCTGCTCGCCGACGGCAACGATCTGGTTGTCGTCGCTGACGGCCACGACACTCGGTTCCTGGGTCACGATCCCGCGGCCCTTGACGTAGACGAGGATGTTGGCCGTGCCGAGATCGATACCAATCTTCATCGCGTGAAAGTCCCGACTTCCTCCGAGACGTGCTCGATCCGCGCGCCGAGATCGAGGAACTTGCCCTCGATGTTCTCATACCCCCGTCGCACATGGTGCGCGCCGTGGATCACGCTCTCGCCCTCCGCGGTCAGCGCCGCCAGGATCAGCGAGGCGCCGGCACGGAGGTCGCCCATCTCGACCTCCGCGCCGTGTAGCGGGCTGGGCCCGTGGATGGCGGCGTGGTGGTCGTCGAGCAGCTCGACGCGGGCGCCCAGGCGGGCCAGCTCGGAGAGCCACTCCAGGCGATCCTCGAAGATCGTTTCGTGGACCCGGCTTACCCCGCTGGCCTGGCTGAACAGGACCGATGTCGGCGGCTGGAGGTCGGTGGCGAGGCCGGGATAGGGCGCGGTGGCGAAGTCGCGCGCGCGGTAGGCACCGCTGCCCGGCGGCGCGCCGCGAACCTCGATCGTGTCGCGGCCGCAGGCAACCGACACGCCGGCGTCGGCGATGACGTCGAGGAACGCGCCAAGGTAGTCGCACGGCGCCGCTTCGATGGTCACGTCGCCGCCGGTGACCGCCGCCGCGACGATGAACGTGCCGGCCTCGATCCGGTCAGCGAGCACATGATGATCCGCGCCGCGCAGCCGCCGTCGCCCGCTGACCACGACCGTGTCGGGCTGAGTGCGCTCGACCTCGGCGCCCATCTTCTGGAGCAGCGCGATCAGGTCATCGACCTCCGGCTCACGCGCCGCCGGACGGATGACCGTCGTGCCCTCGGCCAGGGTCGCGGCGAGAATCGCGTTTTCGGTGCCCATGACCGTGACCAGCGGGAAGGTCACCTCCGTTCCGCGCAGCCTCCCCGGCGCCCGTGCGAAGTAGTAGCCGTTGCGGTAGTCGATCTCCGCGCCAAGGGCGCGCATCGCGTCGACATGCAGGTTGACCGGCCGGCGCCCGATGCGGTCACCACCCGGGTTGCTGATGATTACCCGACCAAAACGGGTCAGCAGCGGCCCGAGCAAGATGAAGCTGGCGCGCATCTTGGCCGCCGCCTCGAGCGGCACGAATAGCCAGTCGACGTCACCGGCGGCGACCTCGTAGGTGCCCGGCGCGGGGTGATCGACGACCACGCCCAGGTCGCGCAGCACCTGCGCCATGGCGCGCACGTCCTCGATCTCGGGCACGTTCGTGAAGCGGCAGCGCTCGCCGGTCAGGGTGGCGGCGGCGAGCAGCTTGAGCGCCGCGTTCTTGCTGCCGCTGATGCGCACCCTGCCCGACAGCTGCCGGCCGCCGACGATGCGGAAGGCCTGCCGCTCGAGAGGTGGCTCCTGGTACTCCCAATGGAAGAGCCGGTCGTTGCCCAACGCCGTCACCCGCGCGAGCGGGGGCCCTCCCGCCGGCGCCGTTCGGCGACGCGTATGCGCAGCAGTGCGCGCTGCAGGGCCGCCCGCGCCCGCGCCAGGTCGGCCGGCTCCTCGAACCCTTCGGCCAGAGCGCGCTCGGCCTCCCGCCGGGCCTCCTCGGCCTTGGCGAGGTCGATCTCGCTCGCCATGTCAGCCGTCTCGGCCATCACCACGACCTTGTCGGGACGGACCTGCAGGAAGCCGCCGGCGATGGCGAAGTACTCCTCCTCCGCGCCGCGGCGGATGCGCAGCTCGCCCACCCCGAGGGTCGTCAGCAGCGGCGCGTGGTGGGGCAGCACGCCCAGCTCGCCCTCGATGCCCGGGCAGACGACGGCGTCGACCTGCTCGGAGAAAACGAGCCGTTCGGGCGTGACGATCTCCAACAGCAGCGGCATCAGCCGGCCTATGCCCCTTCCAGCCGGCGCGCGTTCTCACGCACGTCGTCGATCGTGCCGGCGAGGAAGAAGGCCTGCTCGGGCAGGTCGTCGGCCTTGCCCTCGAGGATCTCCTTGAACGAGGCGACCGTGTCGCGGATGGCGACGTAGCGGCCCTCGCGGCCGGTGAAGACCTGCGCCACGAAGAACGGCTGGCTCATGAAGCGCTGCAGCCGGCGGGCACGCGAGACGGTCAGCTTCTGCTCCTCCGACAGCTCGTCGATGCCGAGGATGGCGATAATGTCCTGCAGGTCGCGGTAGGCCTGCAGGATGCGCTGCGTTTCGCGCGCGACCTCGTAGTGCTCCTGGCCGACGATGTTCGGGTCGAGCACGCGCGAGGTCGAGGTCAGCGGATCGACCGCCGGGTAGATGCCCAGCTCGGTCAGGTAGCGCTCGAGGCGGATCGAGGAGTCGAGGTGGCCGAACGTCGTCGCCGGCGCCGGGTCGGTGTAGTCGTCGGCCGGTACGAAGATTGCCTGCAGCGAGGTAATCGAGCCCCTCTTGGTTGAGGTGATGCGCTCCTGCAGGCCGGCCATCTCGGTCGCCAGGTTGGGCTGGTACCCGACCGCCGACGGCATCCGGCCGAGCAGCGCCGACACCTCCGAGCCGGCCTGCGTGAAGCGGAAGATGTTGTCGATGAAGAGGAGCACGTCGCGGCCTTCGTCGCGGAAGTACTCGGCCATGGTCAGCCCGGTCAGGCCGACGCGCAGGCGCGCGCCCGGCGGCTCGTTCATCTGCCCGAAGACCATCACCGTCTTGGGGAGCACGCCCGACTGGGTCATCTCGTGGATGAGGTCGTTGCCCTCGCGCGAGCGCTCGCCGATGCCCGAGAAGACCGAGTAGCCGCCGTGTTCCTCGGCGACGTTGCGAATCAGCTCCTGGATGATCACCGTCTTGCCCACGCCGGCGCCGCCGAAGACGCCGACCTTGCCGCCCTTCGCGAACGGCGCAATCAGGTCGATCACCTTGAGGCCGGTCTCGAACACCTCGGTCGCCGTCGTCTGCTCCTCGAAGTTGGGCGCCGGCCGGTGGATCGGATAGAAGTCGCTCGCCTCGACCGGGCCCTTGCCGTCGATCGGCCGGCCTAGGACATCGAACACCCGGCCGAGCGTCGGCGGCCCGACGGGCACGCTGATCGGCGCGCCCGTATCGCGCGCTTCGGTGCCGCGGGCGAGGCCGTCGGTGCTGGTCATGGCAACGGTGCGCACCCAGTTGTTGCCCAGGTGCTGCTGGACCTCGGCCACGAGCGGGTCGCCGGGCCGCTCGATCTCGACCGCATTGAAGATCGCCGGCAACGAGCCGGCCGGGAACTCGATGTCGACGACCGGGCCGGTGATCGCGATCACCTGGCCGGTGGCCGGGGCAGCTACTGCCATGGTGGTGTGGTTCCTCCTCCGTCTAGAGCGCGTTCGCGCCGGTTGCGATCTCGATCATCTCGCGCGTGATGTTCGCCTGGCGGACCTTGTTATAGGTCAGCGTCAGGTCCTCGATGAGCTCCTGTGCGTTCTCGGTCGCGTTCTTCATCGCCACCATGCGCGCCGACTGCTCACTCGCCGCGAGCTCGAGCACGGCCTGGTAGACACGCGTCGCGACGTAGCGCGGCAGCAACTGCGTCAGCACCGCACCCGGGTCCGGCTCGAAGATGAACTGGCGGCCGGGAATGCCCCCCTGGCCGGTCTCGCTCGGCGTGACCGGCAGCAGGCGGTCGGTCAGGGGTCGCTGCGTCAGCGTCGAGATGAAGCGCGGGTAGACCATGTCGATCGCGCTGTAGCGGCCGGCGACGTAGTCATCGGTCAGCAGGCGCGCCAGTGGCACGACCGCCGCGAACGTCGGCCGGTCGCCGAAGCCGTCGAAGCTGGCGGCGATGGGCAGGCGCGCCCGACGCATCGCTGCCTGGCCCTTGCGCCCGACCGTCACGACGGCCAGGTCGCCCTGCTCATCGGCGATCAGCTGCGCCGCGAACCGGATCGTGTTCGTGTTGAGTGAGCCGGCCAGCCCGCGGTCGGTCGTCATCAGCACGATCAGCCGCGTGCCCTCCTCGCGCGTGGCGAGCAGCGGATGCTCCTCGCCGCCCAATACCGACGCGAGGTCGGCCAGCACCTCGTCGATCTTCTCGGCATACGGGCGCGACTGGAGCGTCGCGTCCTGCGCCCGCTTGAGCTTGGAGGCGGCAACGAACTGCATCGCGCGCGTGATCTGCTTGATGTTGCGCACGGACGCGATACGGCGCCGGATCTCGCGCTGGCTCGGCACGGTCAGGCAGTGAACAGCTGCTTGAACGACTCGGCTGCCGAGCGCAGGCCGTCGACTATCTCGTCGGTCAGCTCCTTGCGCTCGCCGAGCGTCGCCAGCAGGTCGGGCTTCTCCGACTCGAGGTAGCGGTAGAACTGCTGCTCGAACTCGCGGATACGCGCGGTCGGTATGTCGTCGAGGTAGCCGTTGGTCACGACCCACAGGATCGCCACCTGCTTCTCCACCGGCAGCGGCTCGAACTGCGGCTGCTTGAGCACCTCGGACGTCTTCTCGCCGCGGGTCAGCTGGTCGCGCGTCGCCTTGTCGAGGTCCGACGCGAACTGGGCGAAGGCAGCGAGCTCGCGGTACTGGGCCAGGTCGAGCTTCAGCGGCCCGGCGACCTTCTTCATCGCCTTCGTCTGCGCGGCCGAACCTACGCGCGAGACCGAGATGCCGACGTTGAGCGCCGGCCGTTGTCCGGCATTGAACAGGTCCGACTCGAGATAGATCTGGCCGTCGGTGATGGAGATCACGTTGGTCGGGATGTAGGCCGACACGTCGTTGGCCTGCGTCTCGATGATCGGCAGCGCCGTCAGCGAGCCGCCACCGTTGTCCTCGTTGAGGCGCGCCGCCCGCTCGAGCAGGCGGCTGTGCAGGTAGAAGACGTCACCCGGATAGGCCTCGCGGCCGGGCGGCCGGCGCAGCAGCAGCGACATCTCGCGGTAGGCCCAGGCGTGCTTGGTCAGGTCGTCGTAGACGCACAGCGCGTCCTTGACCAGCTGGCCGCCCAGCTCGACGCCGTTCTCCATGATCTCCTCGCCCATCGCCGCGCCGGAGTACGGCGCAAGGTACTGCAGCGGCGCCGGCTCCTCCGCGCCGGCGACTACGACGATGGTGTGCTCCATTGCGCCGTACTGCTCGAGCACGGCCACCGTCTTGGCCACCGTCGACAGCTTCTGGCCGACGGCGACGTAGATACACACGAGGTTCTTGCCCTTCTGGTTGATGATCGTGTCGATCGCGACGGCGGTCTTGCCCGTCTGGCGGTCGCCGATGATCAGCTCGCGCTGGCCGCGGCCGATAGGGATGAGCGCGTCGATCGCCTTGATGCCGGTCTGGACCGGCGTGTCGACGCTCTGGCGGACGATCACGCCCGGGGCGATGCGCTCGACCGGGCGCGTTGCCGTCGCGTTGATGGCGCCCTTCTCATCGAGCGGCCGGCCAAGCGGATCGACGACCCGGCCGATCAGTGCCGCGCCGACCGGTACCTCGACCACGCGGCCGGTGGTCTTGACCTGGTCGCCCTCGCGCACCTGCGTGTAGTCACCCAGGATGACCGCGCCCACCGTCTCCTCCTCGAGGTTGAGCGCCATTCCCATCACGCCCTCGGGGAACTCGAGCAGCTCCGAAGCGAGCGCGCCCTCGAGCCCGTAGATCTGGGCGATGCCGTCGCCCACCTCGACGACCGTGCCAACCGAGCGCGTCTCGGTCCCGACATCGAACTGGTCGATCGCCGAGCGGATGATGGTGGTGATCTCTTCGGAGCGGATTGCCATGGCGCTTACTCCTCGGTCGGTCGGGTCGTGAGGGCGGTCTGGACAGTCATGCGCGGGCGGCCAACTGATTGCGCAGCCGTTCCAGCCGGCCGCGCACGCTGCCGTCGATCAGCCGGTCGCCGATGCGCACCTGCAGCCCACCAAGGAGGTGCGGATCGACCTCGGTGTGCAGCTCGACGGAGCGGCCGTGGCCGGCAAGCTCGACGACTCGCTCGCGCAGCGCGTCGAGTTGATCGGGCTCGAGCGGCGCGGCGCTGATCGCGGTCGCCTGGACGATGCCGGCGCGGCGGTTGTACAGCCGCCGGAACTCTGCCGCCAGCTGGTCGAGCTGATCGACGCGGCGGCGGCGCATCAGCAGCAGCAGCAGGTTGCGTACGGGCGGCACCAGGTCGCCACCGAGCGCCTGCATCAGCGCCTCGGCACGGGCCGAGAAGGGCACCGCCGGATCCTGCAGGCGAGCGACGCTTCCCGGATCGGCAGCCACCGCCGCCGCCCGGTCAAGCTGGTCCAGCCAGGTCTCGACCGTCCCGTCGCGCTGCCCGATCTCGAAGGCCGCCTCGGCGTAGCGGCGGACGCCCGTGCGCTGGCGCGGCATCAGTTGTCCTTCCCGTCGGAGCCGCCGGTGCCGACTGCCTGGTCCTGCAGGAACTCGTCGACCAGCCGCCGCTGGAGCGGCCGATCCATGCTCGCGCCGACCACGCGCCCGGCGGCAAGCAGAGCCAGCTCGGCGACCTGCGCGCGGACCTCGCCGAGCGCTCGCTCGAGCTCCGCCTGGATGTCCGAGTTCGCGCGCTCGCGCAGGCGCTCGATCTCGGCGCGCGTCTCGGCCAGCTGCCGCTCGCGGTTCTCGTCCCCCACGCGCTGGGCACGCGCGATCAGCTCGTTGGCCTCGGCCCGTGCTGTGGCGAGGGTGGCCAGCCGCTCACTCGCCGCACGCTCACGCTCCTGGCGCGCCGCGTCGGCGTCGCGCAGGCCCTGCTCGATGCGCGAGCGGCGCTCCTCGAGCACGCCGCCGATGCGCCGGAAGGCGACGAAATAGAGGATCGCCAGGAAGATCAGGAACGTCGCCGCCTGTGTCGCCACCCAGAACAGGTTGATCTGGAAGCCGGGCGCGCCCTCGGCCACGGCAAGGACCGGCGCGAGGACGAGAGCGAGCGGCGCACTCGATGCGAGCATCTGAGGCCTACCGCCGCCTACGCTCCGCCGGCGCCACCGCCGCCGCCGAGGAAGATCGCCAGGATGCCGACGACGACGGCAAGCACGCCGAGACCCTCGGCGAAGGCGGCGCCGATGATGAACGTGGCGCGGATCTGCGGCGCGGCGTCCGGGTTGCGGCCGATGGCGCTGGTCGACATGCCGGTCAGGATGCCGATGCCGAGACCCGGGCCGATGACGCCGAGCGCGGCGAGGCCTGCTCCGATGATCTCCATGTTGCTGATGCTCCTCCTGTTCGCCGGCCTTGGCCGGCCTGCTTGGGCCTTGGTTGGTGCGGGTCAGGCGTGGGCGGCCTGACCGTTGATCTCCGGTTCGATGTTGCCCTCCGGCAGCCTGGGCTCCGGATGCGCGTGCGCCTCCTCGTGATCCTGGTCGTGGTGGCTCTCGATGGCGGCCAGCGTGAACATCAGCGCCAGCACCGAGAAGATGAGCGCCTGCATGAAGTTGAGCAGCACCTCCAGCCCGAGCATCGCGACCGGAATGATGAAGATGGTCAGCGCGCTGATCACGCCGAGCGCGATCTCGCCGGCGTAGATATTGCCGAAGAGACGCATCGACAGCGTGACGGGCTTGACGAACTCGAGCAGGAACTCGAGCACGCCAACGAAGAGGCCGATGATGCCGGCGCCGATCCCCTCACGAAATGGGCGCAGGCTGAAGAACTTGCCGAAGTAGCCGCGGAAGCCCAGCCGCCGCACGCCCTCGATATGGAACATCGCGAAGGCGACCAGGGCGAGCCCGATCGTCACGTTGACGTCGCTCGTCGGCGCGCGCAGCTGCTCGGTCCGGCCGACGAAGGGCAGCAGCCCGCTCCAGTTCGAGAGCAGGATGAAGACGAAGAACGCGACGAAGACGGGCACGTAGCGCCGCGCGCCCGGGCCGCCCAACGAGGTGGCGAAGTTGGCCAGGCCCTCGTACACGTACTCCAGCGCGTTCTGCCGGCGGCCGGGCACGACGCGCACGCGACGCGATAGGTAGAAGGCGAGCAGGATGATGACCAGCGCGACGAGCCAGCCGGTGAAGACCGAGGCCGGGACCGACAGATCGAAGGTCAGAATGTCGGCCGGATGGGTATCGGGCGTCAGGTCGAACACCACGTGCGGCGCGGGCAGCTCGAAGTTGGCCAGGATGGCGTCCTCGGGGAAGGAGAACTCCGCGGCCGGATCCTGTGCCGGCACGCACGGGGCCGCGCCGGGCTGGCAGGCGTACGGCGGGAAGACGAACAGCGCGAGCAGCTGCAGGACGACGATGGCGCCAATGGCGAGCAGCAGCCTGGGCAGCACGCTCCGCTCCGGCCGGCGAACGACGGCACCCGACGCCTGCACGGCGTCGTCGCCGAGTTCCGGCCCGAGCGCGGCCCTCATCCGTTCTTCTGCCTGCTGTTCGGGCGCGGGTTCCTGCGTCACTCCTCCCACTCGCCACTCGCGCGCGGCGGACCGCCGTCGCACTGATGCCTGGTCGGGCTCTGCCTGCTCCGCCTCTACTCGTACCGGGCGAGGAACCGGGTGATCAGCATGTAGACCCCGTATCCACCTGCCCCGAAACCGAGGAGCAAGCCCACCACTACGAAGATGGGCAGCGTTCCCAGTCGCTGGTCGACCCAGTACCCGATCAGGACCCCGAAGAGGGTCGTGACCAGCAGGGTGATCCCAATCTCGGAGAACAGGGCCAGGTAGGCGCCCACACGGCCGAGATCGTTCACCAGCGACCTGCTAACGCCGGCCGAGTATAGCAGCCGGTCATGAGTGGCCCTTTTCGGCCTCGGCCGTTTCACTCCGCGCCCCGATCGCTTCGAGCTCGTCGTCGGGATAGGAGCGCGGATCGAGCGCGTCGCGCGTCTGGCGCGTCATGAGGTACAGGATCAGGCCGCCGCCGATGACGATGATCAGGAAGGCCGAGACCTGCCCACGGCCGGAGAGGACGAGGCTGAGCACGGCCAGCAGGGCGCACAGAAAGTAGATCAACACCACCGCTTGGCGGTGGGACAGGCCGAGGTCGAGCAGCCGGTGGTGGAAGTGGCCACGGTCGGCGCTGAACGGCGCGCGGCCGGCGGCCAGGCGGCGGATGATCACCCAGAAGGTGTCGATGATCGGCACGCCGAGGACGAGCAGCGCGACGGCCACCTTCGCCGTCCCGACGACGGCCAACACGGCCAGTGCGTAGCCCACGACGAAGACGCCGGCGGTGCCGATGAACACGCGCGCCGGATGGAAGTTCCAGGGCAGGAAGCCGACCAGCGAGCCGGCCAGCAGCGCGCACAGGACGGCCACAAAAGGCTGGATCGGCGGCTGGCCGACGAGCGAAACGACGCCCAGCGTGAGGGCTGCGATCAGCGCGATACCGGCCAGCAGCCCATCGAGCCCGTCGATGAAGTTGGCGCTGTTGATCATGCCCACGATCCACAGCGTGGTCACGGCCGTCGCCATCGCGCCGTCGAAGCGCAGCGCCGGTCCGCCCAGCGGATTGACCATGTTGTCGATGTGTATGCCGGCGAGGACGGCGATACCGGCCAGCACGAGCTGGCCGAGCAGCTGCCAGCGTGCGCGAAGCTCGAGCCGATCGTCGAGGTAGCCGAGAGCCGCGCCGATACCGACGCCGGCCAGCAGCGCGGCAACCTGTGGCGTGCGCACAGCGCGCATCTCCGGCACGAACTCGAAGAACTCGTTGGCCAGCAGCCCGACCAGCCCGACGCCGACGAAGCCACCGGCGACGGCGAGGCCGCCAGTCCGTGGGATCGGCTGCTGATGCAGCCGGCGCGCCGCTCCGGGGATGTCGAGCGCGCCGATCTGGGGCGCGAAACGGATGGCCAGCGGCGTCAGCACGTAGCTCACGACGGCGGCGACGGCGAAGGCGATCAGGATGACCGGCAGGGCCTGGACTGCCGCCGGGCTGAGCGTCACGTGTCGGGCAGGCCGGGCACCGGAAAGCGGGCGCAGATCTGGCGCACCTCGTCGGCGAGGCGCGCCGCCGCTGCCCGATCTTCGCGCTGCTCGATGGCCTCGACGATGAGCCGGCCGAGCAGCCGCATCTCGTCGACGCCGAAGCCGCGAGTGGTCGTCGCCGGCGTGCCGACGCGGATGCCAGAGGCGATGTTGGGCGGGTTCGGATCAAAGGGGATGGCGTTCTTGTTGACCGTGATGCCGATCCCGTCGAGGATGCTCTCCGCCTCGCGGCCGGTCACGCCGAGCGGCGTGACGTCGACGAGCAGCAGGTGGTTGTCGGTGCCGCCGGAGACGACCCGTGCACCCCTTTCGATGAGCGTGGCGGCGAGCACCTGCGCGTTCTGCACTGTCCGGCGCATGTCGTGCCGGAACTCGTCGCTGTCGGCGAGCCGGAGGGCGACGGCCTTGGCGGCAATGACGTGCATCAACGGCCCGCCCTGGGTTCCCGGGAAGACCGACTTGTCGACATGCCTGGCAAGGTCGCCACGGCAGAAGATCATCCCGCCGCGCGGGCCGCGGAGGGTCTTGTGCGTGGTCGTCGTGACCAGGTCTGCGTGCGGGAACGGACTGGGGTGGAGGCCGGCTGCGACGAGCCCCGCGATATGCGCCATATCGACGAGCAGCAGCGCGTCGACCGAGCGGGCGATCTCGGCCAGCCGCTCGAAGTCGATCGTCCGCGGGTAGGCGCTGGCGCCGGCGACGACCATCTTCGGCCGCACCTGGCGCGCCTGCTCGGCCAGCGCGTCGTAGTCGATCCGCGCGTCCGACTCGCGCACGCCGTAGGCGTTGACCTCGAACCACTTGCCCGAGAAATTGACCGGTGAGCCGTGGGTCAGGTGGCCGCCGTGCGCAAGGTTCATGCCCAGGATCCGGTCACCCATGCCGAGTACGCCGAGGTAGGCCGCCATGTTCGCCTGGGCGCCGGAATGTGGCTGGACATTGACGTGCTCGGCGCCGGGGAAGAGGGCCAGCGCTCGTTCCTGGGCCAGCCGCTCGGCGACGTCGACGTACTCGCAGCCGCCGTAGTATCGCTTGCCGGGCAGCCCTTCGGCGTACTTGTTGGTCAGCCACGAGCCCTGCGCCTCGAGCACCGCGGCAAAGGCGTAGTTCTCGCTCGCGATCAGCTCGATCTTCCAGCGCTGCCGTTCGCGTTCGCCGACCATCGCCGACCACAGGTCAGGGTCAACCTCGGCGATCGTCGCCCAAGCGCTGCGGGATCGGGCGGAGACGGTCATCGGGCCTCCGATGGGACGGCTGCGGACGGAGCCAGTTTACTCGCGCAGGGCGGCCCTCAGCTCCTGCTCGAGCGCGCCGGGACGGAGCACCTGCGGCGGCTGGCCGTCGAGGCAGGCGACGACCGACGACGGCACACCGCCACGGACCGGCCCATCGTCGAGCACGACGTCGACGACGTCGCCGACCGACTTGACGACCTGGCTGGGCGTCGTTGCGTCGGGCTGGCCGGAGATGTTGGCCGACGACGCGGCGATCGGCCCGAGCAGGCGCGCCAGCGCGCGCGGCACGGCGTGGTCGGGCAGGCGCAGGCCGAGCGTCGGCCGGCCACCGCCAAGGAGCTCGGGCAGGTCGAGGTCCCCCCGCCGGCCGAGTACCAGGGTCAACGGCCCGGGCCAGAAAAGCGCCGCCAGGCGCTCTGCGTCCGGCGTGAGCACGGCAACGCTGCGCGCCTGATCGATCGAGTCGATCAGCAGCTGGATGCCCTTCTCGGCCGAGCGTCGCTTGGCCTCGATCAGGCGCTCGAGGCCGGCCGCGGTCGGCAGCACGGCGAGCCCGTAGACGGTTTCAGTGGGAATGCCCACGATGGCGCCGCGGCGCAGTGCCAGCGCCGCCGCCTCGAGCGCTCGCGGGTCGTCCGCCGTGAGCAGCTCAGGTGGGCCGGTCATGCTCGGTGCAGCTCCGCGACACGCGGCAACCCGGCGAGATCCTTGTGGATGGTGATCGCCCAGCCGGACAACCGGTGCTCGGCCTCTGCGCCGAGTGCGTCGGCCTGATCGGACCCGATCTCGGCGAGCGCCACGCCGTCGCCGGCCAGCCGGCCGGGCAGCTGATCGAGCAGCCGGCGGACGACGTCGAGGCCGTCACGTCCGCCGTCGAGCGCAAGTGGCGGCTCGAAGGTGGCGGCGACCGGCAGGTCCTCCATCAGCTCGCTCGGGATGTAGGGCAGGTTGGCGAGCACGACGTCGAACGTGCCGGCCGGCAGCCCGTCGAGCAGGTCGGCGACGGCGAAGTCGAACAGGTCGGCCACGCCGTGGGCGACGGCATTCTCGCGAGCGACGTCGAGCGCGTCATCAGAGATGTCGCTCGCCACCAGCCGCACCTCGCCGGCATAACCTCGCCGGCGGCACTCGACCGCCACGCTGACCGCGATCGCGCCGCTGCCCGCGCCGACGTCAACGATGACCAGCGGCGGCGTCCCCGCCGGGCGTGGCGCCGAGGTTAGCCGGTCGCCGATACGGGCCAGGGCGAGGTCGACGAGCAGTTCCGTCTCCGCGCGCGGAATCAGCACCCGCCGATCGACGGCGAGGACGATGCCGTAGAACTCCTTCAGCCCGCGGACGTAGGCCACCGGCTCGCCGGTCTCGCGCCGCCTGACCGCCTCCTCGAACTCGGCCGCGCGCGTCGGCCCGACATTCATCTCGGGATGGGCGATGACGCTCGCCCGATCCATCTGCACGACGTGGCCGAGCAGCACCTCGGCATCGAGGCGCGGCGTTTCCGAACCGCTCTCGCGCAGCCGCTGGGTCGCCCACCGGAGCAGGTCCGCCAGCGTCCGCCGCTCGGCCGCCACGAGACGAGTCAGAGCCGGACGACGATGTCGACGTCGCCGGTGCGGCGGAGGACCTCAACCGAGACCGACTCGTCGCCACCACCGGCAAAGGCGAGGTCGACGACGGCCTCCCCGACGCGCAGACCCTGGATGCGCAGGTCGGGCAGCCACTCGGGCAGCGCGGGTGCGACGAGCTCGAGCCGCCGCTCGCTGGCTGCCGGCCGCATGCCCAGCGTTGCCGCGATCATCTGGAAGACCGCCCCGGCCGACCACGCCTGCGGCGAGCAGGCGACGGGGTACGGCACAGGCTGCGGTGACGTCGCCCGATCGAAGCCGCAGAAGAGCTCGGGCAGCCGGCTGTCACGGAAATGACCGGCCGCCTCGATCATCGCTCCGGTCACCTTACGCGTCTCTTCTGAGAGCCCGTAGCGGGCGAAGCCGGCCGCGCAGATGGCGTTGTCGTGGGGCCAGATCGAGCCGAGATGGTAACCGATGGGGTTGTAGCCGACAGTCGCGGCCGACAGCGTCCGGATCCCCCAGCCACTCCACAGCGGTGCCGTGGTCAGCACGCGCGCCACGCTCGCCGCACGCTCCGGCGAGCAGAGGCCCGCCCACAGGACGTGCCCGGCGTTCGATGCCACGCCGTCGATCTGCCGCTTGCTGGCGTCGACCCCGAGCGCGTAGGTCCCGACATCGGCCATCCAGAACGCTTCCTCGAAACGCCCGCGGAGCGTCTGCGCCTGCTCCTCCTGCTGTCGCGCCAACTCCTCGTCGCCGCGCGCGCGGGCCAGCCGGGCGACCGCGCGTCGTGCCGCGTAGACGTACGCCTGGACTTCGACGAGGGCGATCGGCGCCTCACCCAGTGTGCCGTCGCGGTGCCGCATCGAGTCGCTCGAGTCCTTCCAGCCCTGGTTGGCCAGCCCACGCCGCGAGTGGCGCTCGTACTCGACGAAGCCGTCCCCGTCGCGATCACCATAACGATCGATCCAGCGCAGGCAGGCCAGAGCGTTGGGCCACAGCCGCTCGACGAGTGCGTCGTCGGCCGTCCAGCGCTGGTACTCGTCGAGCAGCATCAGCCACAACGGCGTGGCGTCGACGGTCCCGTAGTAGGGCGAGTGCGGAATCTCACCGGTCCGCGCCACCTCGCCCGTGCGCAGCTCGTGCAGGATCTTGCCCGGCTCCGCATCGCGCCACGCGTCGACCTTGCGCGCCTGCAGGCGGGCGAGGATCGACAGCGTCTGCTCGGCCAACTGCGGACGTACTGCCAGCAGCTGCATGGCGGTGATCAGCGAGTCGCGCCCGAACAGCGTGCAGAACCACGGGACACCGGCGGCGATGTAGCGCTCGCCATCGGCCGGCCCGTTGTTGAGCAGCAGCCGCAGGTCGTCGAGCGCGCGGTCGATCGCCCGCTGCGCGTACAAGTGGCTCGTCTCGACGGTGGCGGTGCTCCTGCGCCAGGCACGGTGCATCGCGGCCGCACGCTCGGCATCAATCGGCGGCCGCGCTGCTGGCGACAGGCGGTTGCGCGGCGCCGCTGCCACCGGCTGACCGCGCCGGCGCGTCGCCTCGATCTCGCTCCAGACGTTGACCTTGAGCTGACGGTACTCACCGGGCCGCAGTTGCCAGTCGGCGACGAGCAGCAGCGGTCCGTCGGCAGGCAGTCGCTCGACCGTCGGCTCGCCGTCGCCGGCGGGCTGGAGCTCGCCGCGGGCGGTCACGCGCGTGCGCGGGTCGAGCAGCTCGAGCGGTGGATCGAAGACGAGGTGCGTCCGCCGCACCACTCCGTCCAGCCCGCGATAGCCGAGCACGACGTGGCCGCCATCGCCGTCATTGGGGAGGCGCTCGCCGCGCTCATCGCGCACCAGTCCGCGCACCTCGAAGATGTCGGCGAAGTCGGCGTCGAGGCGAAGCGTCAACCGAGCTCGCTCGGCGCCGGTGGTGAAGTTGCCGACGCGGATGACCTCGGAGAAGCCGTCGGCGATCAGCCGCTCGCGTACGACGCCGAGCGAGTGGCGGCGAAGCACGACTTCCGACGCATCGAGGTTGGTCGGGCGTTCCATCAGGTCCGGGTTGGTCAGCTGGATGGTGCTGCGATAGGCGACGGCGGCGGCGCTGCGCAGGACGACCGGCCGGCTACCGTTGATGCGCAGCTCGTATAGCGACAGGAACCGGGTGTCGCCGTCGTACAGGCCCAGGCCGCGGCTGCCACGCTCGACGTCGCCGTGTGCGTCGGTCAGCAGGAACAGATCGTCATGCTTGAGGACGAGGACCCCGGCCAGGTCGGTCGCGCGGGCGACGTGGGTCGCGGCCGGCTCGGCGTAGCGCGCGGGCTCGGCGAATATGTCGTCGGGCTGTTCGTCGGGGCGCGCCTGCCCCGGCAGCGCCGCCGGGTCGGCGGTCATGTCGCGCCCCGGCCCGCACCGGCCGCCAGCAGCTCGGTGTCGGCCAGCCGTTGCGCCTGGTCGAGGGCGCTCAGCTCGTCGAGCAGTCGATCAAGTTCGCCGTCGAGCACCTGCGGCAGATTGTGCAGGTCCATGCCGATTCGGTGGTCCGTCACGCGGTCCTGCGGAAAGTTGTAGGTCCTTATCTTCTCAGAGCGCTCGCCCGAACCGACCATGCTCCGGCGCGCCGCGGCCTCCGCCTCGTGGGCGCGGCGACGCTCGAGCTCGAGCAGGCGCGCGCGCAGAACGGTCATCGCCTTGGCACGGTTCTTGTGCTGGCTCTTCTCGTCCTGGATGGCAACGACGATACCGGTCGGCAGGTGCGTGATGCGGACAGCCGAGTCGGTCGTGTTGACGCTCTGCCCGCCGGGGCCCTGCGAACGGTAGACGTCGATCCGCAGGTCCTTCTCGTCGATGTCGACGTCGACCTCGTCGGCCTCGGGTAGCACGGCGACGGTGACCATCGAGGTATGGATACGGCCGGCCGATTCGGTCTCCGGCACGCGCTGCACGCGATGCCCGCCCGCCTCGTATTTGAGCCGGCTGTAGGCGCCCTGGCCGCGCACCTCGAAGATGACCTCCTTGAGCCCGCCGATGCCGGTTTCGTCGGCGCTCAGCACCTCGGTCTGCCAGCGCCGGCGCTCGGCGTACCGCTTGTACATGCGGAACAGCTCGGTCGCAAACAAGGCGGCCTCCTCGCCGCCGGCGGCGGCGCGGATCTCGATGATCACGTTCTTCTCGTCGGCCGGGTCGCGCGGCAGGAGCAACAGCCGCAGCTGCTCGACGAGTGCCGCCTCTTCGCGCTCGTACTCGTCGACGAGCTCGGCGGCGAGATGGCGAAGCTCGGGGTCGGCCTCCGACTCCCGTGAGCGGCGGGCGCTGTCGAGTGCCTCGCGCACACCGCGCAGCGCGCGGTAGGCCTCGACCACGGGCGCCAGCTGCGCCTGCTCGCGGCCGAGCTGCCGGCTGCGCTCGTGGTCGGCGGCGACCTCCGGCCGGGCCCATTCGGCCTGGATCTCCTCCAGCCGGCGTTCGAGTTCGTCGAGCCGCAGCTCGAGGCTCATTGGGCGAGCTGGTCGGGAGCCTGTTCTCGCGCTTCGCCGGCGGTGGGTATCGGTCGCCGCGGCGGGTCGAGGCTCCCCTCCGGCGCCGCTTCACCGTTGGCCGCCAGCGCCTCGCGCATCGACGCGATGGCCACCTCGATCATCGAGTCGTCCGGTTGGCGGGTCGTGATCGACTGCAGCCAGATACCGGGCAGGAACAGCCAGCGGATCCACCAGCGGTGGCGATGCCGAGCGCCGAAGCGGAGGATCTCGTAGGCGACGGCCGCGATGACCGGGATCAGGGCGATCCGGCCGAGGATGCCGACCAGCAGGCTCTGACCGGCGAGCAGGCTGAAGAGCAGGATGCTCAGGACGATGAAGACGACGAGGAATTCGGTGCCGCAGCGCTGGTGTGCCGTCGGATAGCGACGCACATGCTCGATGTCGAGCGGGTCACCGCGCTCGAGGGCATGGATCGTCATGTGTTCGGCGCCGTGATAGCGGAAGACGCGCTGGATCTCGCCCGAGCGGCTGACGAGCAGCAGGTAGCCGACGAATATCGCAACTCGGATGAGCCCCTCGAACAGATGTTCTATCAGGACCTCGCCTTCGCCGACCGTCGCCCGCGTCGTCAGGCCGGCGATGAACAGAGGCAACAGCACGAACAGTCCGACCGCCAGCCCGATCGTAAGCAGCAGCGTGAAGGCGATCGCGCCGCGGCCCATCTCCTGGCCCTCACCCTCGGCGCGGATGGAGCCTGAGCGCATCAGCCAGCGCGTGCCGACGACGAGTGTCTCGTACAGGACCACCAGGCCGCGGAAGAAGGGTGCGCGCGCGAACCGGTTGCGATGGAGGATCGAGTTGAGCTGCTCGGTGGCGGCGACGATGGAGCCGTCCGGATGGCGCAGCGCCACGCCGATCGCGTTTCGCCCGCGCATCAACACGCCCTCCATCAGGGCCTGTCCGCCGAAATCGGTCCGCGCCATCAGCAGCTCCTAGTCTACGGGCCGTCGTCCGCGTCGCCGCGTCGCGCCGCGGCTGCTATGCGTGCTGTCTAGAGGCGCGCCGAACGCTCGAGTCGCTTCTGGAAGCGCTCAACCTGGCCGGCCGTATCGACGATCGTCTGCTTGCCGGTGTAGAAGGGATGGCACTTCGAGCAGATCTCGACGTGCAGGTTCGGTTGCGTGGAGCCGACCTCGAAGGTCGTGCCGCACGAGCCGCACACGACGGTCGCGCGCTGGTAGCGGGGATGGATGCCCTGCTTCACGCCTCACCTGCGCCGTTCGATGCCGCCGACGCCGCAACCGGCAGCTGCGCGCCGTCCGCTTCGCTCGCGATCACCCGAACACGCTTCTTGTCGCGCCGCTGGTGCTCGAAGCGAACGCGCCCGCTGACCGTCGCAAACAGCGTGTAGTCCTTGCCGAGGCCGGTTCCCGGCCCGGCCAGGAACGTCATCCCGCGCTGCCGAACGATGATCGAGCCGGCGCTGACGAGCTGGCCGTCGCCGGCCTTGACGCCCAGGCGCTGGCCAACGCTGTCGCGGCCGTTCTTGGAGCTGGAGCCAGCCTTCTTGTGTGCCATCTTCGTTACTCGTCCTTCTTGGTGCGCGTCCGGCGCCTGGCGGGACTATCGGTCGAAGCCGTCGTTTCGGTGGCGGGAGTTGTAGTGCGCGTTTCGCCGGCCTCGGGCTCGGTGCCCGCTTCCTGGGTCGGCGCCTCCGAGTCGGGCGCGCCAGCCTCCCGCTTGGCAGAGGTGCGACGGCTCTTGGGCTTGGCCGCGGCGGGCTCGTTCGGGCCTTCCTGCTGCTCGGCGAGCGCCGCCTGCTCGCGCGCCAGCCTCTCGGCCAACTCCCGGTCGGCGGCCGCCCTGGCCTCGGCAGCACGCGCCGCCTCGGCCCGTGCCTGCGCCTCCTGCTCGGCCTTCGACTGCGCCTCGCGCGCCGCGCTCCGGCCGTCGAACTCGATATCCGCTACGCGAACGACGGTCAAGTCCTGGCGGTGACCCTGCTTTACCCGGTGCCGCGCCTTGGGCCGGTACTTGAAGACGACGACCTTCTCGCCGCGGGTGGCTCGCACGACCTCGGCCGTTATACGCGCCCCATCGACGACCGGCTGGCCGACGCGCGCGCTGTCGCCGTCAGCGACGAGCAGCACCCGACCGAGGTCGATCTTGTCGCCCGGTGCCGCGGCCAGCTGATCGAGCTCGAGCTCGGCTCCGAGCTCGACCCGATATTGCTTGCCACCGGTTTCGATTACTGCGTACATTACCGCTCCGAACGCGCGTGATGAGCTGGTGCTGAATGGTTGGATGTGGTCTGCGCCGCGCGGCACGGACGGTTGCCGCGGCCGGGCGCGAAGAAGAAGGATACACGAAGCGTGCAAGCCGGGTAGTCCGCGGCGGCCGGGACTGGTGGACCAGCGCGCCGCCGACGTTGGTCATGTTCCGGCCCCCGCATCGGGATGTGATCATGGCGCCCGGCCGCACCACGAGCGCGCCGTGCAGCAGGGATGCAGCGAAGGTGAACGTCGATCCTCGTCGCAGCTACTACCGCGTGCTGCAGCTCGATCCCACGGCCGATCCGGAGATTATTTCGCTCGTCTACCGCAAGCTTGCCCAGCGCTATCACCCCGACGTCGACCGATCGCCCGAGGCAGCGCAGCGGATGCGCGAGCTCAACGAGGCGCACGAGGTGCTGGGCGACGCGCAGAAGCGCGCGCGCTACGACGCCCTGCTCGCCGAGCGGCGCGACCGCCGGGCGACGGACCGGTTGATCCGCCGGCCGGGTGAGGTTCCGTACGGAGAGGCGGGGTTGCCCATCGGGCCGCCGGCAGGCAGCGTCCTCGACTTCGGGCGCTACAGCGGTTGGACGCTGGGCCAGATCAAGCGGCGCGACCCGCAGTTCCTCGAGTGGCTGATGAAGGTGCCCGCCGGACGTCAGTATCGCGACGAGATCCGCTCGCTGCTCGGCTACCGGACGTAGCCCCGGCACCGCCGCGCATCACCAATCGGGCGGTGAGCGCCGCATATTGATGCTCTGCAGGATCCCCAGACCTAGCGCGATGCTGATCAGCGATGCGCCGCCGTGGGTGACGAACGGCAGCGGGATGCCGGTCACAGGCATGACGCCGATGATCATGCCGACGTTGACGACGAGCTGAAACAGCAGCATCGACGCGACGCCGGCGGCGAAGGCGACGCCGAAGATGTCCTGCGAGCGCCAGCCGGCGAGCAGGATCCGCCAGATCAAGCCGCCGAAGAGCGCCAACAGCACGATGCCGCCGACGAAGCCGAGCTCCTGGAAGAGCACCGCCGCGGCGAAGTCGGTCGTCTGGACGGGCAGCAGGTCCTGGCCCGCCTGACCGCCGTTGGTCAGGCCGGTGCCGAAGAGGCCGCCCGAGGCGACCGCGATCTGCGACTGGATGATCTGGAAGCCTGAGCCGAGCGGATCGGCTGACGGATCGAGGAACGAGAGCAGCCGCCGACGCTGGTAGTCCTGCAGGATGGACCAGAAGACGGGGAAGGCGGCTACACCGGTGCCGATGGCGAGCAGCAGCCAGCGCACGCGCGTGCCGGCCAGGAAGAGCGTGCCGAGCAGGATGGCAGCGAAAACGAGCGACGTGCCCAAGTCGGGCTGGACGAGCACCAGCACCAGCGGTGGAGCGATCAGCGTCCCGGCGCCCATCGCCGTCGACAGCCGGCTGACCGCTTCGCCGCGCCCGGCAAGGTAGCTCGCCAGCACGCCGATCATCAGGATCTTGGCCACCTCCGAGAACTGGAACTGGAGGCCCAAGATCGAGACCCAGCGCGAAACACCACCGACGCCGGTCCCAACGGCGAGGGTCAGCACGAGCAGGCTGATGTTGACGAAGTAGATCGGCCAGGCGAAGGTGCGCAGCCAGCGCGGATCGAGCGACGCCGCCACGCTGTAGACGGCGATCGCCATGGCGAACCACATCAGGCCGCGCGTGAACGTGGAGCCAACGGCGAGCGGCGCGCCGTTGCTGTTGGAGTACGCCATCAGCAGGCCGACGATGGCCAGCAGCAGCGCGTAGAAGGCGAGCTGGAAGTCGAAGCGGTGCCAGGCGGCCCCACGCCGCTGCGCGACCCACTCGCCGTTGCCCGCCCGTTCGAGGCGCTCCACGCGCAGTGCGCCCATCACGTACCGCCGTAGAAATTGCCGCGCTCGAGCAGGTCGGGACGGCGCAGATCGACGTCGATGTCGTAATGGAGCTGCAGGAAGTACTTGACGATCTCGGTCGCGGCGTTGCCTCGCGTACGCGAGTCGTAGGCGAAGGCGACGATGGCCAGCTCGGAGTCCGTCTTCGCCGGATCGCCCGGCTCGGTCGGCGTGAACTTCGGCACGAAAGCCGCGAACCACGAGTGGAAGGGCAGCCGGCCCTCGCTGTCGCGGATTCCGAACTCGGCCGTGCCCGACTTGCCGGCGACCACAATGGGCAGATCGACCAGATTGTAGGTGTGGCGGATCGTGAGCACCCGCCGCGAGGCAAGCCGCATCGTGCGCAGGACCTCGTCGTCGATTCGGAGCTCGCGCATCAGCTCGGGCTGGAAGTCGCGCACGACGGTTCCGTCGGCGCCGAGCACACGGCGCACGATCTGTGGCTTGAGCAGCCGACCGCCGTTAGCGAGCGCCGAGTAGGCGTTGATCAGCTGCAGCGGTGTCGCCGCGTCGTAGCCCTGCCCGATGCCCGCCTGGTACGTCTCGCCCGGGTAGATCGGCTCGTTGAACACGCTCTGCTTCCACTCGTTGGTCGGGACGATCCCGCGCGCCTCGCTGGGCAGGTCGACGCCGGTACGTTCACCGAAGCCGAACTCGCGCGCCCAGTGGGCGAGGCGGTCGATGCCGAGCTCGCCGGCGAGCTGATAGAAGAAGGTGTCGCTGGAGTGGCCGAACGCGTCATAGATGTCCAGCGGTCCCCAGCCCTTCTTGTTCCACTCCCAGTAGCGGTACGCGCCGATCTCGAGGTAGGGCCGGGTGTCGAGCAGCGTCGTGTCGGTGATGATCCCGTCGGCCAACGCACCGGCGCCGGTGACCAGCTTGTACGTCGACCCGGGCGCGTACTGCTCGCTGAGGGCGAAGTTCGTCAGCGGCCGCGCCGGGTCTTCGACCAGTGCCTCGTAGTCGACGTTGGAGATGCCGCGCGCAAAGAGGTTGTTGTCGTAGGCGGGCAGGGAGACCATCGCCAGGATCTCGCCCGTCTGCGGGTTCATCACCAGCACCACGCCGCGCTTTAGACCGACGAGCTCCATCGCCCAGCGCAGCGCCGTCTCCGCTTCCTGCTGGATCCCGACGTCGATCGTCAGCTCGAGCGAGTTACCGTCGCGCGGCGGCTCGATCACCTGAACCTGGCGCACCACACGGCCCGACGCGTCGCGCTCGAGCTGCTCGATCCCATACGCGCCTCGAAGCTGCTGCTCGAAGGTCGTCTCGACGCCGGCACGTCCGATGCTGTCGGTGGCGAGATAGCCGAGGCCGGCGAGGCGCGTCAGATCCTGCGCAGTGACCGCGCCGGTGTAACCGAGGACGTGAGAGACCAGCGCTCCATAGGGGTAGTCGCGCCGCTCCTCGACGACCACTTCGACGCCGGGCAGGCTGCGCGACTCCTCGCTGATGATGCGGGCCACTTCGAGCGGGACGTCGGTCGCGATGCGGACGGGGTCGAACCGGAGCCCGGCGTTGCGGTCGATGGCGGCAATGATCTCGGGCTCGGCCATGCCGAGCAGCTGCGCCAGCCGGGCCACGACCGCGTCGCGCTGCGACAAGGGCAGCTCGGCCGGCGTCACGGTTACCGCGCGCGAGGCGACATTCGTGGCCAGCTCACGGCCGGCGCGGTCGTAGATCATGCCGCGGACCGACGCCATCGGGCGGACGGTCAGCCGGTTCTCGCCGCTGGCAGCAGCGTAGTAGCCGCCGCGCCCGACCTGCAGGTAGAAGAGCCGGGCGGTGAGGCCTCCGACGGCGAGCACGACGACGAGACCGAAGACGGCGAAACGCGCGAGCAGCCGACTGCGTGGCGGGGCAGGCTTGCCGAGCACGATCTCGGTCATCTGCCGCCTCCGCTCGTGCCGCGGGTCACCATGCCGCCCGCTCGCGGTCGCCGTTGTCGAAGCGGCGCTCGATCACGGCCATGATCGCGGCGACCGGTACGGCGAGGATCATGTTCAGCAAGGCGACCAGGAAGATCACCCGCGCGTCGAAGGCGGCGAGAGCGATGCCCTCGGTCAGCACGAGCACGCCGAGCAGGAGCGCGTGGAAGACCCACGTGAGGCCGAAGGTGATGACCACCGCCGCGAGCCGGCGCTGTCCGACGGCGCGCGAGAGGGCCGCCGCGATGCCGACGACGAGCAGCAGCGTCAGGGTCACCGCGCCGATCGGCCGGCCCGGCGTAAGCAGGTCGACCAGCAGGCCGCCCAGGAACGCCCACACCAGGCCGTCCTCGAAACCCATGATCACGGCAGCGACGACGGCGAGCGCCAGCAGCAGGTCGGGATAGGCGCCGAACAGCGGGATCTCTGGCAGCACGGTCGTCTCGATGAGCGCTGCGACGATGGCGCCGAGCGCGGCAAAAGGCAAGGTCAAGGTGGTCTATCTCCGCGCCATCGGTCGCGCGATTCGTGACGGCCGGCGAGTGAGCCCCACCGGCGGCAAGTATAGAGCCGCCACCCGCCCGGACGGAACATGGCTGGGCGGATAATTTTCCACTGAATCACAGTCGCGAGCTTCCTTGGCCGACTGTTTCACGGGAAACAGTGGGCTGCCTCAGCCGCGCGAAACGGCGCCCGAGATAACCCGCCGATGAGTAGCGGGAGCCATGATGGGACCGCTCGTGGGCGGGCGGCACCGCTTCGAGAGCGACGAGGTCACTCGCGTGGAGAGGTCGTTTCGAGTAGAATCAAGTGACGTGGACGCGAACCGCCTCGGCATCTGAGTGGGCGACGTTATCGCCTGCGCGAACCAGAAAGGCGGCGTCGGCAAGACCACCACGGTTGTCAATCTGGCCGCCTACCTTGCCCTCGAGGGACGCCGCGTCCTGGTCATTGATCTGGACCCGCAGGGGAACGCGACCAGTGGTCTCGGTTTCGACCGCCATGCCCCGCACAGTTCGATCTATCCCGCCCTCGTGGACGATGCCCTTGTTCTCGATCTCATCCAACCAACGCTCATCGACAACCTCACGCTCGTGCCGTCGGCGGCCGACCTTGCCGGAGCGGAGGTCGAGCTGGTGGCACTGTCGGGGCGCGAGCGCCGGCTGGCGGCGGCGCTGGAGCCGGCACGCGCGTCGTTCGACCACGTACTGCTCGATTGCCCGCCGGCGGTTGGCCTGCTCACGATCAACGCATTTACCGCAGCCGACGCGGTGATCGTGCCGATCCAGTGCGAGTACTACGCCCTGGAAGGGCTGAGCCAGTTGCTGGCGACGATTGCGCTCGTGCGTGACCACCTCAACCCGCGCCTGGCGCTGGCCGGTGTCCTGCTGACGATGTTCGACCCACGAACGACCCTCTCGGCCGACGTCCTGCTGGAGGTACGCCGGCACATGGGCGCGGCCGTCTTCGACAACGTCGTCCCACGCAGCGTGCGCCTGGCCGAGGCGCCCAGCCACGGCCGCCCGGTCGCCCGCTACAGCCCGGAGTCGCGCGGCGCGAAGGCATACCAGGAACTGGCGCGCGAGTTCATCGCGCGTGCCGATTCCGGCGCCTGGCGACAGCCGATGACCGAGCTGGCGGCGGTTGGCGGATGACGGCTGAGACGCGCCGCTCGGCAGTCGGACTCGGCCGCGGCCTCGCCGCCCTGATCCCGCAACGCGACAATGGCCGGCGCAGCGTAGAGCTGCCGATCGCCGCCATCCGGCACAACCGGTACCAGCCGCGGCAGTCGCTCGAGCGCGAGCAGCTCGAGGAGCTCGCTCGCAGCATCGCCGAGCACGGGGTTCTGCAACCTGTCCTGGTCAGCCAGAGCGAGCAGGGGTACGTGCTCATCGCCGGCGAGCGGCGGTTGCGCGCCGCGCAGCTGGCCGGGCTCGACACCATCCCGGCCGTCGTCCGCAGCGCAACCGATCGCGAGCAACTCGCCCTCGCCCTGGTCGAGAACCTGCAGCGGTCAGACCTCAACGCGCTCGAGGAGGCATACGCGTTCCGCCAGCTGATGACCGAGTTCGGCCTGACACAGGAACAGGTGGCCGAGCGAGTCGGACGCTCGCGACCGGCGGTCGCCAACACGCTTCGTCTGCTCGATGTGGCCGCCGAGACACAGGCCGCCCTGCGCGACGGAACGATCTCCGAGGGCCACGCCCGCGCCCTTGCCGGCCTCGCCGACCACGCGCGCCAGCGACACGTCCTTGCCGTCGTGACCGCCCGCGGGCTGTCGGTGCGCCAGACCGAAGCGCTCGTCCGCCGGATGCGCAGCGGGCGACCCACGGCGGCCGCTCGCCGGTCCAATCGGACGGCTGAGGTGGACCGTCTGGAGCACGACCTGCGTGAGGCACTGGGCACCAAGGTCAGCGTCGCGCCCGGCCGCCTCGGCGGCCGGATCACGATCGAGTACTACGACGAGCAGGACCTCGCCCGGATCTACGAGCGGCTGGCCGGAGGCCGCGCGTGACGGAGTCGCTCACCCGGCCGGCGGCGGGCAAGCCGAGTACAACCACCTCCGCGCAGCGCGGGCGCGCCGGACGTTCCGGGTCTGGCGCGGCCGGTGCCTACACCGCCGAGAGCATCCAGGTTCTCGAGGGGCTCGAGGCAGTCCGCCGGCGACCGAGCATGTACATCGGCTCGACCGACACGCGCGGGCTGCACCACCTGGTGTGGGAGGTCGTCGACAACTCGATCGACGAGGCGATGGCAGGCCATGCGTCGTGGATCGAGCTGCGCCTCAAGGCGGACGGCAGCGTCGTCAACCGCGACGATGGGCGCGGCGTCCCGGTCGGACGGCACAAGCAGACCGGGACGGACGCGCTGGAGGTGGTCCACACCGTCCTCCACGCCGGCGGCAAGTTCGGCGGTGGCGGCTACAAGGTGTCGGGCGGGCTCCATGGCGTCGGCGTGAGCGTCGTGAACGCGCTGTCGGAGTGGATGCACGTCGAGTCGGCGCGCGACGGCAAGGTCTGGCGGCAGGAATACGAGCGCGGCAAGCCGCTCGCTCCGGTTCGCGCGATCGGCGCGTCCAACGGCCGGACGGGCACCACCACCGCGTTCCTGCCCGATCGCGACATCTTCGAGACGGTCGACTTCTCGTTCGACACCATCGCTCAGCGCCTGCGCGAGTCGGCGTACCTGAACAAGGGCCTCTGGATCACGCTGCTCGACGAGCGGGTGACGCCACAGCGCGAGCGGTCGTTCTATTTCGAGGGCGGCGTCGTCAGCTTCGTGCGCCACCTCAACCAGGGCAAGGACGTGCTGCACGGCCGGCCGATCTACATCGAGCGGCGCGAGGGCAACACCCAGATCGAGGTCGCGCTGCAGTACAACGACGGCTACAGCGAAGCCGTCTTCTCGTTCGCCAACAACATCAACACCGTCGACGGCGGCACCCATGTGACCGGCTTCCGAGCGGCGCTGACCAGCTCGCTCAATGACTACGCTCGACGCAACGCGATCCTGCGCGAGGCGGATGCCAACCTCTCCGGTGACGACGTCCGCGAGGGGCTTACCGCCGTCGTCAGCGTAAAGCTCACCGAGCCCCAGTTCGAAGGCCAGACGAAGGCCAAGCTCGGCAATGCCGACATCAAGGGCCAGGTACAGGCCGCGGTGGTCGAGGGGATCGGTCAGTACCTAGAGGAGAACCCTGCCGACGCGCGCCGGATCATCGAGAAGTCGCTGACTGCGGCGCGTGCACGCGAGGCCGCGCGCAAGGCGCGCGACCTGGTCATTCGCAAGAGCGCGCTCGAGGGCTCTGCGCTGCCCGGCAAGCTCGCCGACTGCCAGGAGCGGGATCCCGAACGGGCCGAGCTGTACATCGTCGAGGGTGACTCGGCCGGCGGCTCCGCCAAGCAGGGCCGCGACCGCCGATTCCAGGCGGTGTTGCCGATGTTCGGCAAGATGCTCAACGTCGAGAAGGCACGCCTGGACAAGGTCCTCTCGTCCGAGAAGATCCGGCCGCTGATCATCGCCCTCGGCACGGGCATCGGCGAGACGTTCGACCTGTCGAAGCTGCGCTACCACCGGATCATCCTGCTCGCCGACGCCGACGTCGACGGTGCCCACATCCGCACGCTCCTGATGACGTTCTTCTATCGCCACATGCCGCAGGTGGTTGAGAACGGGCATCTCTACATCGCCCAGCCGCCGCTCTTCCGCCTTTCGACGGGCAAGGTCACGCGCTACGCGCAGGACGAGCGCGAGCGAGACCGGCTGCTGAAGGAGATGAAGAGCCGTAACGTGACCATCCAGCGCTTCAAGGGCCTCGGCGAGATGAACGCCGAACAGCTGTGGGAGACGACGATGAACCCGCAGACGCGGACCCTGCTGCGCGCCGACATCGAGGATGCGGCCGAGGCCGACCGGATCTTCTCGACGCTCATGGGCGAGAAGGTCGAGCCGCGGCGCGACTTCATCAAGGCACGCGCCCGGCAGGTGCAGAACCTTGACGTCTGAGGCAAGCGCGCGTGCCCGCGCGCTGGTCGCCGAGCGGATGCCGGCGGCACGCGGCCTCGGAACGGCGCTGGCCGAGCTCATCGACGACCCCGAGGCGTTCGTCGCCGTGCTGCGCGAAGGCTTCACCGAGCTTGCCGATCCCGAGTACGCGGCCGAGCAGGAGCGCGTGGCGCCCGGCTCGGGCAAGCTCTTCGGCGCGCGCTGGCCGTTGATCAACGCCGTTGCCGGCGCGCTGCGCCGTCCGCTCGCCGAAGCCTCGCCCGCCTCGGCCCTGTGGCTGGCCCAGCGCCTGGCCGGCGAAGAGGAGCGCGAGCTGCGGCTGTTCAGCCACGTCGGCCTGCGCCGGTCATTGCCCGATGACCCGGAGCGCAGCTGGCAGCTGATGCGCCGCCTGGCGCGTGCGGCCGGTGACTGGGTCAGCGTCGACTCGCTGGCCGGCCTCTACGCCGAGGGGATCATGGCCGAGCCCTTTCGCTGGGCCGAGCTCGAGCAGCTGGTCTACTCGCGTGACCGCTGGGAGCGCCGGCTGGTGGCGTCGACGGTGGCAACGATCCCGTTTCGCCTGCCGCGCCATCGCCGCCGCGAGCTGCGCGCCAGCCCCGGTTTGATGCTCATCGAATCGCTCATCGGCGACGCCGAAGCGGTCGTCCAGAAGGCTCTCTCGTGGGCACTCCGCTCGTGGCACGAGGTCGACCCGGCAGGCGTTAGCGACTTCCTGCGCCGCCAGGCGGACTCTGCGCTGGCCACTGACGACGGGCACCGCGCGTGGGTCGTGCGCGATGCACTGACCCTGCCCGCTTTGGATCGGCGCCTCGTGCGCGAGCTGCGTGCCCGCCTCAGCGGCGTGCGCCGGGTCGACGCCGCGCCACCGACGAGCGCGGCCTGGCAGGTCGCTTCGGCGTTCGCCGGCCTCGACGAGCTGTCCGAGCGCGCCGTCGCCTTGCAGGGTGAGCGGATGGGTCGCGGTCGATGACCGACGACGTCGGCCGGGTGGTACCGATCCGGATCGAGGACGAGCTGCGCACCAGCTACCTCGATTACGCGATGAGCGTCATCGTCAGCCGCGCCCTGCCCGACGTGCGCGACGGGCTCAAGCCGGTCCACCGGCGAATCCTCTACACGATGAACGAGATGGGCCTCTCGGCCGCCGCCGGCTACCGCAAGTGCGCGGCAATCGTCGGCGAGGTGATGGGCAAGTACCACCCGCACGGCGACGTGGCGCTCTACGACGCGCTCGTGCGGCTGGCGCAGGACTTCTCGATGCGCTACCCGCTCGTCGACGGCCAGGGCAACTTCGGCTCGGTCGACGGTGATCCGCCAGCCGCCATGCGCTACACCGAAGCGCGGATGACAGCGATCGCCGCCGAGCTGCTGGCCGACATCGACAAGGACACCGTCGACTTCGTCGAGAACTACGACGGGACGCGCATGCAGCCGTCGGTCCTGCCGGCCAAGCTGCCCAACCTGCTCGTCAACGGCAGTGCCGGCATCGCCGTCGGCATGGCGACCAGCATCCCGCCGCACCACCTCGGCGAGATCGCCGACGCCATCCGCGCGCTGATCGACAACCCCGAGCTGACCAACGACGAGCTGTGCGAGTTCGTGCAGGGACCCGACTTCCCGACGGCCGCCACGATCTTCCGCTACGACAAGCGGCGTAACCCGCTGACCGGCCAATGGGAGGAGTTCGACGCGATCCGCGAGATGTATGCGCACGGCCGGGGCCGGGTCGTGATGCGCGCCCAGTGCGCCTTCGAGGAGATGCGCAACGGTCGGATGGCGATCGTCGTCACCGAGCTGCCCTACCAGGTCAACAAGGCTGCCCTGGCGGAGAAGATCGCCGACCTGGTGGCGGCCAAGAAGCTCGACGGCATCGCCGACCTGCGCGACGAGTCGGACCGCGACGGCATGCGCCTGGTCATCGAGTGCAAGCGCGACGCCAATCCGCACAAGGTGCTCAACAACCTGTTCAAGCACACGGCGCTGCGCATGGCCTTCAACACGAACATGCTCGCCCTCGTCGACGGCCAGCCGCAGACCCTCGCCCTCAAGCAGGTGCTGCAGCACCACGTCGACTGGCGGCGCGAAGTCGTGCGCCGGCGCACCGAGTTCGACCTGAGCAAGGCGCGCGACCGCGCCCACATCCTCGAAGGGCTCAAAGTTGCCCTCGACCACCTCGACGCCGTCATCCGCACGATTCGTGAATCGGCCGATGTCGAGACTGCCCGCGCGAACCTGATCAGCCGCTTCGAGCTGTCCGAAATCCAGGCCAACGCGATCCTCGAGATGCAGCTCCGCCGGCTGGCCGCGCTCGAGCGCAAGAAGATCGAGGACGAGTACCTGGCGACGATCAAGCTCATCGCCGAGCTCGAGGACATCCTCGCCAACCCGGCCCGCGTGCTGCACATCATCAAGGACGAGCTGGCCGGCCTCTCGACCAAGTTCGCTGGCCCCCGGCGCACGCGCATCGAAGCCGATGCCGACCGTGCGATGACCGACGAGGACCTGATCGCCGACGAAGACGTCGTGATCACGGTGTCCGGCCGCGGCTACATCAAGCGCCACCCGCTGGCGACGTACCGCCGCCAGGCGCGCGGCGGGAAGGGGATCATCGGCGCGCGCACCGTCGAGGAGGACGCGCTCGCCCATCTGCTCGTCGCCAACACCCACGACTGGGCGCTCTTCTTCACCAATCGCGGCCGCGTCTTCTCGTCGAAGGTCCATGCCATTCCGGACGCGACCAGGACGGCCAAGGGCATCCCGATCATCAACCTGGAAGGCGTGCAGGTCGAGGCCGGCGAGAAGGTCCTCGCCGTCGTCACCATCCCCAACTTCGAGAAGGGCCACAACCTGCTGATGGCGACGCGGCGCGGCATCATCAAGAAGACGCCGATCGAGCAGTTCGAGCGCGTCCGCTCGACTGGTATCCGCGCGCTGTCGGTGGCCGAGGGCGACGAGCTCGCCTGGGTGGCGGTTTCGTCGGGCGACGACGATGTCATCCTGGCCACGGCGCAGGGTCGGCTGGCGCGCTTCAACGAGCGCGAGGTACGGCCGATGGGCCGCGACGCCGCGGGTGTCATCGGCATCCGCCTCGCCCGCCAGGGCGACCAGGTCGTCGGCATGGGCGTCGTCGCCCCGGGCAACGACATCCTGGTTCTGTCCGAGACGGGCTACGGCAAGCGCGTCGCGCTGTCCGAGTTCCGGCGCAAGCACCGCGGTGGACAGGGAGTGACGTTGATCCCGATCGAGGGCCGCAAGACCGGCCGAGTGGCGGCCGTCGAGCTCGTCGACGAGAGCGACGAGGAGCTGCTTCTGGTCAGCGCCGCCGGGCAGGTCGTGCGGACGGACGTCAAGAGCGTCAACCGTTACGGGGCGCAGGCACGTGGCGTGATCGTGATGCGCCTCAACGAGGGCGATCAGGTGGCCGGCATCGCCGTCTTCCGGGCGGGGCTGGCCGAGCAGCGCCGGATCGGCCACAATGGCGCTCCCGCCGACGGCGGGACTGGGGCGGAGCCGGCATAGGACCAGCGGGAGCGAGCCGTGAGCGCCTTCGGGAACGAGCCGTGAACCCCTTCGGTAAGAAGCCTTGAGCGCCTTCGCTAGCCGGTCGACGGCTGCCGTGGCCGAGCACTACGACCTCTATACGGCCAACGCCAACCCGGCGCTGGCGCGCAAGATCGCGGCTTACCTCGGACGGGAGCTGGGACGGCTCGAGGTCTTCGAGTTCGCCAACGAGAACATCTTCGTCAAGATCGAGGACAACGCCCGCGATCGCGACGTTTTCCTGATCCAGCCCACCTGCCGGCCCGTCCAGAAGTCGATCATGGAGCTGTTGATCATGATCGACGCCTTCAAGCGTGCCAGCGCGGGCCGCATCACCGCCGTCGTGCCCTACTACGCCTACGGCCGATCGGACAAGAAGGACCAGCCGCGGGTGCCCATCACCGCCCGGCTCATCGCCGACATGATCAGCGTTGCCGGCGCCGACCGCGTGCTGACGATGGACCTCCACCAGGGCCAGATCCAGGGCTTCTTCTCGATACCGGTCGACGAGCTGACGGCGGTCCACATGCTCTCGGCGCACTTTCGCGAGAAGCGCCTGTCCGATCCGGTGGTCGTCACCGACCTCGGCTTCGCCAAGCGTGCGCGGACCTTCGCCGAGCTGCTCGACGCGCCGCTGGCAGTGATCGAGAAGCGACGGCCGGGCAACCTGGGCACGGCCGAGCTGCTCAACGTGATCGGCGAGGTACGTGGCAAGACGGCGATCATCGTCGACGACGAGATCGACACGGCGAGCACGCTGATCGAGATCGTCCGTGCGCTGATCCGCGAGGGCGTGACGGAGATCCACGCCTGTGCCACGCACGGTGTGATGTCCGACCCGGCGGCTGAGCGTATCCGTGACTCGGAGCTCTCGGAGGTGGTGATCACCGACACCATCCCACTGCCGCCGAGCAAGCACGTGGCCAAGATCAAGGTACTCTCCGTTGCGCCGCTGATAGGCGAGGCCATCCGGCGCATTCACCTCGGTGAATCAGTCGGCGCGCTCTTCTCGAGCGAGATGCAACTGATGCAGGAGATGCTGTTGTGGGACGAACGGACGGACGGGGCGGGCGCCGACGGGGAGCGCTCGGGCAGCCCCGCCCGCTGGAGGGACGATGAGCCTGCGACTCTACCGACCTAGCCCGGACGGCCTCGAGCCCAACCCGGTCGAGGTCCGCACGTGGCGCTCGCGGCTGCGCTCCCGGCGCTGGCGTCCCCCGCCGCTTGAGAACCCGGAGATCGAGCCGACCAGCCATCGCATGGCCGTCCTGTTCTGGCTGAGCCTGGCCGGCCTGACGTTCGTCGGGTTGCTCTTCGGCTACGGCCTGGGCATCTGGGGTCCGGTCAGCTAAAGCGACCCTGCAGCAGCCGCGGCCTCGGCGCTGCCCCCGCCTATACTGCTGATCCCATGCTCAACCTGCTTTCCCGCTTCGTCGACTCGAACGAGCGCACCGTGCGCCGGCTGCAGCCGCTCGTCGAGGAAATCAACCAGCTCGAAGACGAGTTCGCCGCGCTGTCGGACGAGGAGATCCGCGCCCGCATGGTCGCCCTGCGCGACCAGATCCGCGAGGATGCCGCGCCATCGGAGCCGTCCGACGAGGAGCGCGAATCACCAAGCTCGGAGCGGCGCGCCGAACTGCGCCGCGCGCGGCACAAGGCCGACCTCGAAGACCTCGAGGCCGTGCTCGAGGACGCCCTGCCGCAGGTCTTCGCCGCCGCCCGCGAGGTCAGCCGACGCCGGCTGGGCATGCGCCACTTCGACGTCCAGTTGCTCGGCGGCATCGTCCTCCACCAGGGCAAGATCGCCGAGATGAAGACCGGCGAGGGCAAGACCCTCGTCGCGCCGCTGGCCGCGGCGCTCAACGCGATGGCCGGCCGCGGCGTACACGTCGTCACCGTCAACGACTACCTGGCCAAGCGCGACCCGCAGTGGATGGGCCCGATCTACCACGGTCTGGGGCTGTCGGTCGGCATCATCCAGCACGACAGCGCGTTCGTCTTCGACCCGGAGCACCGCGGCACCGACGAGCGGCTGATCCACCTGCGCCCGGTCACTCGGCGCGAGGCCTACGCGGCCGACGTCACCTATGGCACGAACAACGAGTTCGGCTTCGACTACCTGCGCGACAACATGGTCACCGAGCTCGAGCAGCGCGTCCAGCGCGAGCGCTACTTCGCGATCGTCGATGAGGTCGACAACATCCTCATCGACGAGGCCCGCACGCCGCTCATCATCAGCGGCCAGGCGGAGGAGTCGGAGGACCTCTACTACCAGTTCGCCCGCCTGGTCGCCCGCCTGCAGCCTCGTCGCGACGGCGCTGACGAAGGCGGCGACTACTTCGTCGACCTCAAGGACAAAGCCGTCTCGCCGACCGAGGAGGGCATCGCCAAGATCGAGCGGCTGCTCAAGGTCGACAACCTCTACGACGCCGATCCTCGCCTCGCCCGCCACTTCGAGCAGGCGCTCAAGGCGCACGCACTCTTTCAGCGCGACCGTGACTACATCGTCAAGGATGGCGAGATCGTCATCGTCGACGAGTTCACCGGCCGCCAGATGCCCGGTCGCCGCTGGTCGGAGGGGTTGCACCAGGCGATCGAGGCGAAGGAGGGCCTGCGCGTCCAGCGCGAATCCGTGACCCTCGCCACGATCACGTTCCAGAACTACTTCCGGCTGTACGACAAGTTGGCGGGCATGACCGGCACGGCGATGACCGAGCAGGAGGAGTTCTACAAGATCTACGGGCTCGACGTGGTCGCCATCCCAACCCACCGCCCGATGATCCGCGCCGACCACACCGACCTCGTCTACCGCACCGAGAACGGCAAGTTCCACGCGCTGATCGACGAGATCGTCGAGACGACCGAGGGCGGCCGGCCGGTCCTCGTCGGGACGACCAGCGTCGAGAAGAGCGAGGTGCTGTCCGAGCTGCTCAACCGCCGCGGCATCCGTCACGAGGTGCTCAACGCCAAGTTCCACGAGAAGGAGGCCCCGATCATCGCCCAGGCCGGGCGCAGCGGCGCGGTCACGATCGCGACCAACATGGCCGGCCGCGGCACGGACATCCTGCTCGGTGGCAATCCCGCCGGCCTCGCCTCGGCCGAGCTGCACCGGCAGGGCATCAACCCGGCCGAGGCGCCAGCCGACGTCTACGAGCGGGCGCTGGCCAAGGCGAAGGCGCAGGTGGCCGAGGACCACGAGCGCGTCGTCGCCGCCGGCGGGCTGCACATCATCGGCACCGAGCGCCACGACGCGCGGCGCATCGACAACCAGTTGCGCGGGCGCGCCGGCCGCCAGGGCGACCCCGGCTCGTCGCGCTTCTACCTCTCGCTGGAGGACACGCTGATGAAGCGGTTCGCCAGCGACTGGGTGGTCAACATGATGCAGCGGCTGGGCATGGACGAGGACGTCCCGATCGAGAACCGGATGGTGAGCAAGACCATCGAGAACGCCCAGACGCGCGTCGAGGGCTACAACTTCGACATCCGCAAGCGCGTCGTCGAGTACGACGACGTCATCAACAAGCAGCGCGAGACCATCTACGCCGAGCGCGACAAGGTGCTGCGCAACGAGGACCTGACCGAGACGGTGCGCGAGTTCCTTTACGACGAGGTGGAGGCGCTCGCCGACCAGTACCTGATGGGGACACACGTCGACGACTGGGACTTCGACGCCCTCGCGCGCGCCCTGGCCACGATGGGCTTCGAGGGGGCGAACCTCGACGCCGACGGACTGGCCGAGATCGGCGTGCGCGAGGACATCCTCGAGCACCTGCGCGGCGCGGTCGACGAGATGCTCGAGGCGCGCGAGCGGACGTACGGCGCCGAGGTCTGGTCGCAGGTCGAGCGCGCCGTGCTGCTGCGGACGATCGACTCGCTGTGGGTCGAGCACCTGACCGAGCTCGACGACCTGCGCCGCGGCGTCGGCCTGCGCGGCTACGGCGGCATCGATCCGCTCAACGAGTTCAAGAAGGAAGCGTTCCGCCTCTACGAGGAGCTGCGTGGCCTCATCCGCCGCCAGCTGACCAGCACGATCTTCCGTGTCTCGGTCCAGCTCAGCACACCGGCGCCCACGCCGAGCGTTACCTCGGCCGGCCCGGTCTCGGCGACGGCGACGGCGACGGCGACGTCGGGAGACGGCCGGAGGGGTGGCCAGCCAGCGGTTCCGGCCGCCACGCCGGCAGCCGTCCTGCCCGGACTCGCTGCCGGACACCGAGGTGCGGTGCAGTACCAGCACGGCGATCAGCCGGTCGCCGGTGCCGCCCGCCCGGCCGCCGAGAGCACGCGCAAGCTCGGCCGCAACGACCCCTGCTGGTGCGGCAGCGGCAAGAAGTTCAAGCGCTGCCACGGCGCCTGATCGCGGCCGTCGCCGATGGATGAGCTGGCCCGCGATTACCTGCGCCTGGCGCTCGCGGCCGGCACGCACTACGACGGCATAGTCGACGCCTATTACGGCCCGGCCGAACTCCGCGTCGAGGCTGAAGCCGGCCGCGGCACGCCGGCCGCACTCGCCGAGCAGGCGGCCGAGCTGCGCGAGCGCCTGAGCAGCGAGGCGGACGCGCAGCGGCGGAGGTGGCTCGACCGCCAGCTGGTGGCGCTCGAGACGATCCTGCGCCGCCTGGCGGGCGAGGAGATGGACTACCTCGATGAGGTTGAGCGGTGCTTCGACGCCCGACCGGCGCCGACCGACCCGGGCGTGTACGAGGAGGTCCATCGCCAGCTCGACGAGCTTCTGCCGGCCGGCGGCGACCTTCGCCAGCGGGTCGAGCAACGCGCGGCTAGGCTGACGGTACAGCGCGAACGGCTGCCCGCCATCCTCGACTTGCTGGTCGACGAGATACGTGATGACTGCGTGCGCCACTTTCCCGCTCCGGCCGGCGAGTCACTGACGATCAGCCTGGTGAACGACCAGCCGTGGTCGGCCTACAACTGGTATGACGGCGACCTCCGTTCGCGGGTCGAGGTCAACACCGACCTGCCCGTGCGTGCACCCGAGCTGATCGCGCTGCTCAGCCACGAGTGCTTCCCCGGTCACCATCTCGAGCACGCCTGGAAGGAGCAGCGGCTGTACCGCGAGCAGGGCCGCGCCGAGGTCAGCGTGCAGCTGATCAACACGCCGGAAGCCTTCATCAGCGAAGGGCTGGCCGAGCTGGGCCGGCGGCTGGTGATCAGCGACGAGCGCTGGCAGGAGCTGCTGGCCGGGATCTGCGAGCGTGCCGGCATCGCCCTCGAAGACGGCGAGCTGCCTCGCCAGCAACAGATAAGCCGCGCGCTCCACGGCCTTCGTGGAGCGGGCGGCGATGCCTCGCTGCTCCTCCACGCTGAGCGCCGTCCGCCCGACGAGGTGACGTCCTTCGTCGAGCGCGTCGCGTTGCGCACGCGCGAGCAGGCGGCCAAGACGCTCCAGTTCATCCGCCATCCGCTGTGGCGGACGTACGTCTTCTGCTACGCCGGTGGCGAGCGCCTGTTGGCCGACTGGTGCGCCGCCGCCGGCGACGAGGAAGCACAGCGCGGCCGCTTCTTCCGCCTGTTGACCGAGCAGCTGACGCCGTCGCACATTGCGTCCGAGGTGGGCGCGCCGACGCCGTAGACGCGCCCGAATTTCACGCTCAAATCACGGGTCAGGGGTATTGAGCGTGACCGTCGTCCTGCCTATACTCCGAGGCACCCACCCGGAGGCCGTGCCTCCTCCGGCTACGTGACTGGTCTCCGGAGTGTTTTCAGGGTGGGACCGGGGCGGAGAGGGAGTCTGGCTTGCCGTGAAGTCGAACCCGGCGGCGGAGCTGCAGGAGGCAGCTGCTCCGTTCGTCGATCTCATCGCCTGTGAGCGCGAATGCCGCACGTGTAGCTACGCCGCCTCACTTGACTGCGATGGCAACTGCGGTATCTGCCCGCACAACGGATACTGTCCCTGTGTCAACCCCGTCGTCGCCCGGAGCAAGACGGCCTTGAGGATCATCGAGCTCCGGCCGATCCTGCTGCAGGACCTGCGCGCAAAGAACTGATGGACGTCGCCGAAGCACGCGACGTCGCTGCCCTGCGCGACCTCGCCGAGCGGATCCACGCGACTACGGGGCGGCTTTGACCTAGCCGGCAAGGAAGCGCGCCTGCGCGAGCTCGAAGGGCAGACCAGCGCGCCCGACTTCTGGGCCGACCAACGCGCTGCCCAGACGGTGCTGCGCACGGCCGACGCCCTGCGCGAAGAGATCCAGGCATGGCGGCAGCTCGAGTCGCGTGCCCGTGACCTCGTCGAGCTGGGCGAGCTGGCCGAGGGTGACGAGGAGATCGTGGCCGGCCTGGCCGACGAGTACCGCGCGCTGGACGCCGAGCTCGCGCGGCTGCGCACCAGCCTGCTCTTCTCCGGCCCGTACGACGAGCGCAACGCGATCCTGACGATCAGCGCCGGCGCGGGCGGCACCGAGGCAACCGACTGGGCCGAGATGCTGTTGCGCATGTACTTGCGCTGGGCCGAGCGTCGCCGTTTCGCGACAGAGATACTGGACCAGCTCGAGGGCGAGGAGGCCGGCCTGAAGAGCGTTACGGTCGCCATCGACGGCCGCTACGCCTACGGCCTGCTGCGCGCCGAGCGCGGCGTGCACCGGCTCGTCCGGATCAGCCCCTTCGACTCGCAGAAGCGCCGCCACACAACCTTCGCGCTGATCGAGGTCATGCCCGAGGTCGAGGACGACGTCGAGGTCGGCGAGATCCCCGACGACGAGCTCAAGATCGAGACCTTCCGCTCGCAGGGCGCCGGCGGCCAGCACGTCAACAAGACCGACTCGGCGGTAAGGCTGACCCACATCCCGACCGGCATCAGCGCGCAGAGCCAGAACGAACGCTCGCAGCACCAGAACCGCGAGTCGGCGATGAAGATCCTGCGCGCCCGGCTGCTCGAGCGGCGGCTACAGGATCGCGAGCGCGAGATGGCGGCACTGCGCGGTGAGCACGTCGAGGCCGGCTGGGGCAACCAGATACGCTCCTACGTGCTGCATCCCTACCAGATGGTCAAGGACCATCGGACGCACTACGAGACGAGCGCGACGACGGCCGTCCTCGATGGCGACCTGGACGCATTCATGCTGGCCGAGCTGGAGCGCCAGGCGACCATCACTGTGGCGCCCGACTCGGCGCACTAGACGTCGGCGACGGAGGCACAGTTACGTCGCCCGGGTGCCCCGCTGACGGTTCGGGCGGCGCCGCCTAGACTTCCTGCTCCCAGCCTCTGTCGCGAGGGTCCCTTCGGCATGTCCCAGACTGATCACCTCTCTTCCGAGATCGACGTGGCGCCGTCGCCGTGGCACGAAGACACAGGGTCGCCGCGGGGGCGGACACACGTCTACCTGGCCGCCTTCCTCGTGGTCATCCTCGGTGGGGCGGGGCTCTTCGTGTCCGGTTTCATGCTCGGCCGGCTGCAACAGATGACGCCCGGCACGAGCGAGTCGCGGCAGGAACTGTTCACGCCGTTCTGGGACGCCTACAACGACATCACGCGCAACTACGTCGGCGAGTTCGACGAGCGGCTGCTGGTGCAGGGCGCGATCAAGGGACTGTTCGATGCGCTGGGCGACCGCTTCTCGTCGTACATGACCGAGGAGGAGTACCGCAACAGCCTGATCAGCCTGTCCGGCGAGTTCGAGGGCATCGGCGCCGAGTTGGGCTTGCGTGACCCGGAGGGCAACGGCTGTTCGCCGATCTCGGCCACCTGCCGGCTGGTCGTGCTGCGCGTCATCCGCGGCTCCCCCGCGCTGGTTGCCGGACTGCTACCCGGCGACGCCATCCTGAGCGTCGATGGCGAGCCGACGCTGGGCAAGACGATCGACGAGGTCATCCCCACCATCCGTGGCAAGAAGGGCACGACCGTTCGGCTGGGCCTCGATCGCAACGGCGAAGGCCTCGAGCTCTCGATCGTGCGCGACGTCATCCAGAAGGAGGACGTCACCTCGGAGCTGCTGGCCGATGGCCGCATCGGGTACGTCAAGATCAACAGCTTCAGCGCGGGTGTGGCGGCCGACCTCCAGACGCACCTGCGCGAGCTCGTCGCCAGGCCGGAGCTGGAAGGCGTGATCCTCGACCTGCGGGACGATCCCGGCGGCTACGTGGCCGCCGCACGCAGCGTGGCCAGCCAGTTCGTGAGCAGCTCACCGCTCTACTGGGAACAGAACGCGCGGGCTGAGCCGATCCCGCAGGATCCGGAGGAGGGCGGCGTCGCGAGCGACCCGAGCCTGCCCGTCGTTGTGCTGGTCAACGGCGGCACGGCCAGCGCCAGCGAGATCGTCGCCGGCGCGCTGCAGGGTCACGGACGGGCGCTGCTGGTCGGCCAGCAGACGTACGGCAAGGGCACCATCCAGGAGTGGAAGGAGCTGGCCGGCGCCGGCGGATACCGCCTGTCCGTCCGCAAGTGGCTGCTGCCCGACAAGTCATGGATCCATGACGTCGGCCTGACGCCCGACGTCGTCGTCGACGTCCCGGCCGAGGTGCCCGAAGGCACCGATCCCATCCGCGACCGGGCGGTCGAGCTCCTCCTCGACGGCGCGCGCCCGTCGCCGGCCCCTTCGGGGCAGCTCCTGGCGCTGGCGGCGTAGGTCGCTCGGCGGAGCGGCGCGCAGGCTCGCCCTTGCGCAGCCGGCCGAGGTCGAGTATCGTCCCTCCGAACGAAAGGAGGTGGTGTGCAGTGATAGATCGTTCTAGCTGCACCGCCTCTCGGGAGACGCTCGCCTGAGCTGACACCGGGAAGCGGTGAAACGCAGCCCACGTGACGCCGGCCCAACCAGGGCCGGCGTTCGTGCGTCAGCCGACCGTTACCGGGGGCGCAGGTGAGCGGAGCAGCGCGATGTCCGAGACGATTGCCGTCAACCGCAAGGCGCGGCACGACTACCTCATCACCGACACCTTCGAGGCAGGGCTCGTCCTCACCGGCACCGAGATCAAGAGCATCCGTGCCGGCAAGGTCAACCTGGCCGACGCCTACGCCCGCGTGGAGAAGGGCGAGGCGTGGCTCATCGGTGCCCACATCGCCCCCTACGAGGCGGGCAACCGTTACAACCACGAGCCGAAGCGCGACCGTAAGCTGCTGCTCCATCGGTCGGAGATCGACGCGCTGATGGGCCGCGCCAAGGCGAAGGGCCTGACCGTCGTGCCGCTGCGGCTCTACATCACGGGCAAGGGGCGGGCGAAGGTCGAGCTGGGCCTGGCGCGCGGCAAGCAGCTGTACGACCGTCGCCGCGACATCGCCGAGCGCGAGTCCCGGCGCGAGGTCGAGCGCGAGCTGGCCGATGCACAGCGCGGGCGGCGCTGAGGCCGAGAGCCGGGGGCCCGCGATTTTACGGCGCGGCGCTTTTTTACTGCTTGGCGCCCGGTGGCGTGTCGCCGATACGTCGCTGCAATCCCTGCGAAAGGACGATGTTCCGGCAGCGATAGGACGAGCTGCCGGAGGCAGGGGCGCTAGCGACCCACCTGGCTTCGGCGCTCTCGTATAGGAAGGAGACACCGGATGAAGAGGCTTGCTCTCGCCCTGGCGATCAGCGGCCTGCTCGCAGCGCCCGCTGCGGCCTTGGCCCACCCGTCCGAGAACAGGAACGAGCGTTCGACGTTTGAAGGCCCGCACTGCCATATCAACCTCCGTTCGGGCACGCTGGTCTTCCCGTCGCACGGCGCGCACCTGAAGCAGCTGGCGCTCGGGCCGGCTGGTGCCGTCTTCACTGCAACCGAGTGCCCCGACTGACGGTACGACGTAACCGCTAACTCGCGAGCCGGGAGCATGCGCTGCCGGCTCGCACTGCTCCCCAGGCTGAGCTCCAAACCCGGCCCGCATGGCGGCGTCGATACAGGCTACGAAACGACGCCGAGTCGCCGGCCAGCCGCGGTCGTCGGTCGTCCTGACCCGCCGGCGCTGCAGCCCGACCGCCGGGAGCGTCTGCGCGCGCTAAAGTGGTCGATTCGTCGGTCCCTTGGTCGGCCACACCGACGAAACGCGCAGCTCGACGGCAACCGAGCCTTCCGCGCTGTAACATCGCGCCGCTCGTCGCCTCAACGAGCTCGACGAATGGGGACCACCGCGTGGCCTACCAGCCGCCGCCGCCTGGACCGCCGCCGCCCGCTTACCCTCCGCCGCCTCCGTACGGTCAGGCGCCTCCGTACGGTCAGCCGCCTGACTACGCGGCCCCCCCACCGTCCGGACGGCGCCGACGCTCGACGCTGGCACTGTTCGCCGCCATCGCCGCCCTCGTTGCTGGCGTCTTGGTCGTGGGGTTCCTGTTTGCCGTTGGTCTGCCGGTCGGGCCCTCGTTGAGCCCGCCGCCGACATCCGCGACGGGGGCTGCAGGTGGCCCGACCTTACCAGCTGACGTTTCGACACCCGCTCCCGAGCAGCCCGCATCGGGCACGGTCAGTGGAACGGTCACGTATGACGACGGCCGCCCGCTGAGCGGGGCGACGGTCAGCGTATCGGCGATCGGCTACCTGATCGACCTCACCGGCAACTCGGACGCGCAAGGCAACTACCTCCTCGCCCTGCCCGGTGACCCTCTCCGCTATACCGCCGCAGCCTGGTTCGACATCTCGTACCGTGACCAGCTCTACCACTTCCCGCTCGAGCCGGTCGGCGGTCCTCCGCCGGACTTCGGCGTCGAAGGCCTCGTGCAGGACTTTCGCTGGAGCCTGTCGGGCCCGGCATGGTGGGGACTGAATGAAACGATCGGCAGTTCTATCGAGATCTATGGCTATGACCCGCTCGCCGACCCCGCCGCCGAAAACCCCCTCGACGCCCCTGCCGGCGCCCAGATCCAGCTTCACCTGCGTCCTCTCGAGCCGCTGATCGACGGGAGCACCGGAGAGGAGCTTTCGCCGACGGTGACCATCGGCAGGGGACCCGCGCGATACGACTTCTCGCCGCTCGCTACCGTGCGCGACGTGCCAGTCGGGCGGTACGAACTGTCCGCGCGGCTGCTGCTCGCCGATGGCTCGGCAACGCCTCTGCGCGTTACGGCGACCTGCGCACGCAGCGGGCCGTCGTGTCCCAACCCTCCGCCGCCGCTGGCAACGACCGCCGTCATCGCGTTTCCGCCGGTCGACGTGACGACCAACCCGCGGCCGTATCAGGGCCAGCCCGCCGCCGACGCGTGGCTGTACGTCATCACCGAGTAGCGCCAAGAGCCCTTCCCGAACAGACGTTCGCATGGTAGGATGGCTAGGTCTTGGGGATGAGTGGTTTCGACAGGGCCCGATTCCCGGGGAACGCGAGCCGAGGTGCCGTCAGGCCTCGTTAATCAGACGGCAAACGAAGTAACTGGCAACAGCCAGTCGTCTCTCGCCCTCGCCGCCTAAGGCGGTAAGGTGAGCGTGGAAGCAGCCTCATCCCCGTGGGCTGTGGAAGCGTCATTCAGCGGGGATGCGCGATCGGACCAGGCCACGTAGCCGGTCGCAAAGCCCGCAAGGGGACGTGGATGGATCCGGTGGAACGCTGCCGATGGCGGCCCGCCGGATTGACGACAAAACATCGGACACGCTCGTAGCTGGTCTCCGGTTGAAGGTTCTGGACGGGGAGTTCGACTCTCCCCCATCTCCACCAGGCTCTTCCGCGCTCGCCCGACGGCCGCGCATCGCCTGCTTCGCCGAACGCACGGCGTTTGTCAATGCTCGTCGCGAATCACCCGATTTCGTGTCGTCGGAGAGCGCCGGGGCGGCTCTTTGCTTACTGCCTGGTAGCCGGCAGATCGAGCGTCGAGCACACCTTCTCCGCTCGTCACGCCAGGCAATTGCCGACGAAGTTCGGGCAGGCGGGCTGTTGGAACCAGGGCGTCGAGGACACACAGGTCGCCTCGAGCGATCGGGGATTGGGCGCGGCAGCCGAGCCGTCCCAGCAGTGACAGCAACGCGTTCAGGGTCTCCGTCGGAAACTCCAGCCGGACGGCCGACATGGGTTCGCATACCTGAGTCCCCGCCAGCTGCAGGGCACGGCTGACCACCAGCGGCGTCAGCTTCCGGAAGTCCGCCGCCGTGGTGCCCGGTGCGCGGTAGCCGCAATCGCTCACGGTTACAACGCAGTCAGTCACCTGCCAGCCGAAGAGCCCTTCGCCAAGTGCGGCGCGAACGTAGCCCGTCATCTGCTCGATGAAGGCATCGACGGTCTTGTAGACGTATAGAGGGACGAGACGGACGTCCACGTCCAGGCGCAGCTCGACACCAGAGTCGACCGGCGCCGGCTCAACGCGGAGCGCGAGCGTGGCGAGGTACGGATTCGTGCTCGTCGGGGAACTCGCGCCCGTGACATTCGTGTGCGTCTTCGCGCGCAGGACCTCGCCTGCTTCGCCGCTCGCCAACGGACGTTCGACGCAGATGGTGGTCGTCTCCTGGAACCTGACCTCGACGCCGTACTCACGGGCCAACGTCGCCTCAATGACTTCCTTCTGCACGTCGCCGTAGAGCGACAGCCTGATCTCATGGCGCGCATCGTCTTGGCGGACGTTGATCAGCGGGTCCTGTTCGGCGAGCTCGGCGAGCGCGCTGCGCAGTCGGCCCATCTCGTCAGGGCGGCGAGGAACGACGACGGACTCCAGGGTTGGCGGCGGGAAGTGACGCTCTACCGCGGTCGCCGGCGGATCGCCGATGTCGTCGCCGACCTGTACCTTGCTCAGACCCCACAGCTTGCCGATCTCGCCGGCCGACATCGATGCGCCGCGCATGACGGCCCCCGGCGCGTAGACGCTGATGGCGGTCACCTTCCCTTCGATTCCCCGCCCGTAGAGCAGTCGATCCCGCGCCATGAGGGTCCCGCTGAAGAGGCGAACGTAGCCGACCTTCTCGCGCGAGTCGTCCCGTTCCACCTTGAAGACGCGGCCGGAGACCGGGCCGCCGGGGGTGGCGGCGGCGGCAGGCAGCAGCGCTCTGACGGCATCGGTCAGTGGCCGGACGCCGGCGCCGGTAAGGGCGGACCCGAAGACGAGCGGATGGACCGTTCCACGCCTGGTCTGCTCCGCGAGTGCGGCGCGCAACCGTCCGTACGGAACTCCCCTCTCGTCGTCGACGAACTTACGCAGGATCTCGTCGCTGCGCTCAGCGAGCGTCTCGGTGAGCAGACGCCTGAACCACTCGTCCGTTTCCGACGCCGGGATGAAGTAGGCGTCCGGCGTTCCCAGTCGATACGCCGAGCCGAGCGGAACGATTGCCGCTGTCAGGCGTCGCGAAATCTCCTGCAGGATGCCTTTGTCGTCGGCGCCCGGTCGGTCGATCTTGTTGACGAAGATGAGCGTCGGGACGCGCAGCCGCTGCAGCGCGCGCATGAGGAGTGGCGTCTGCGGCTGCACGCCTTCCACGGCCGAAATGACGAGGATCGCGCCATCGACCACGCCGAGCGCGCGCTCGACCTCGGCGATGAAGTCCGGATGGCCGGGCGTGTCGACGATGTTTACGCCGAGATCGCCGAGGGCGAAGGAGGCGACCGCGGCCCTGATCGTTATGCCGCGCTCGCGCTCGAGCGCGAGGTAATCCGTCTGGGTGGTGCCTTCGTCGACGCTGCCTATGTGGTCGATCGCGCCGGCGTCGTAGAGCAGCCGCTCAGTGAGGGTGGTCTTACCGGCGTCTACATGCGCCAGGATGCCGAGATTGAGGGTTCGCATGGCGAGTCATGCCTTCCAAGCAGGTAGCGATCACCTTCTGGGTCGACACGACTGCTGCCATTCCGAACCTCACTCTCTCCAGCCGCAACGGACTGATCTCCCGCGCCCCTGCGCTTCATAGAGATTGCCACGACGGTCAATCGGGCGAGCGACTTCACGTCGGCCGCGAGGGTCAGCCCGGACGGGAGGAGCTACGCTTCCATCGCGATCGCGCGCTCCGGTAGCCGGGCGTCGCTGGAACGTTCCTGCTGAGCTCGGACGTGGCGCTCTGAAAGCAACGCCGCGACGGGCGCCGCCAGGTAGTTAAGGCTCTGCATGACGGCGCCGATCAGCAGCATCACGACGAGTCCCTGCGGGCGGAGAGCAAGCGCCGACGCCCCGGCGGCCACCAGGACAAGCAGGCCGATCACCAGCTCCGTCTGGGCAGAGCGGACCGCCGCCAGCGGGCCGAGCGAGAGCGGCTTGAACTTGCTCGTGCGGCGCCAAGGAATGGTCCGCGTCACGATGGCCCAGGCGCTCGCCACGGCGACGACGTGGCTGAGCGAGCGACTGGCGATGAAGGCACCGAGGAAGTCCGACAACGAGCAGCGGAGGACGACGCGGTAGATCAGGGCCGTCGACGCAAGACCCGAGGCGAGCCCGACGAATGCCATCGCCCATAGCGCGAACGGGATGGCGATCACTTCTCGATGCAGCGCTATGGACGCCAGGAGCGCGACGCCGAGCGGCAGCAGCAGCAGGCCAAGCCCCACACCGGCCCTATCCAGGCCGTGGTTGAGATGGTGGACCCACTGAGCAAGCGTGAAGCGCGAGCGTCCCAGGAACAGCGGCCGGTGACGCTTGAGCGTCTGCACGGGCCCATACGTCCAGCGGAAGCGCTGCTTTTTGTAGCCCTCGAAAGTGTCGGGGATCAAGCCACGCCCGAACGTCTTCGTGACGTAGACCGACGAGTACCCGAGGGCATGGATGCGGACCGAGAGCTCAGAGTCCTCCGTCGCGCACCACTCGGCCCAGCCGCCAGCCTCCTCGAGCGCCGATCGTCGGATGATGCACATCGTGCCGACCGTGATCGCCGCATCCCGCTCGTTGCGGGCTGACCTGGTTCGTCCAGAAGAACCCCTTGTACTCGTAGTAGCACATGCGGAGATAGCCACTCGATTCCCAGTCGCGGTAGTCGTGCGGCGTCTGCACGAAGCCGAGCCGGGGATCGTCGAAGTAGCCGACGAGAGCAGCCAGGAAGTCCGGCTCGGCGTGGTAGTCGGCGTCGATGATCGCGACGAGCTCGGCAGCCGGATCGGTCTGCGTCAGCGCGAAGTTCAGCGCGCCGGCCTTGGCGCCCGGCCACTGCTCCAGGTGGAAGAAACGGAAGCGATGTCCCAGCCGGCGGCAGTGCTCCTCTAGCGGACGCCACAGCGCCTCGTCCGTTGTGTTGTTGTCGATGACGAGGACCTCGAAGTTCGGATAGCGCAGGCGCGATAGAGCATCCAGCGTGCCGATCACGACATCGGGTGGCTCAGCATGGGCGGGGACGTGGATAGAGACCTTGGGTGAGTCGGGACCGAGCCGCAGCCGAAGCGGTGACCGGGGCCGCGTCCATCGCTCGCGGCACAGCACCTACGCTCGGAGCCGCGGCCGTCACCCTCGGCGAGGGCGTAGACGTACCAGCGACAGCAGCGCCAGCGGAGCGATCAGCAGCAGGCCCACGCGCGCGAGCGGCGGGAGGGAGACGCCCGACGCGTCCGCGACGAGGTAAAGCGTGTAGGCGGCGGCATAGAGGAGCAGGAAGGCGCCCTCGCCGCGCGCGACGATGCGGCCGGTGGCGAAGAGTGGCAGGCAGGCCACGGCAACGGCGAGCATGAACGGGATGTCGACGATCAGCGCCGCCGGGCTGATCTGGACGCCGCCCGGCGCGAGGGCCGCGGTCAGGCCGAGCACGCTGAGGATGTTGAAGATGTTGCTGCCGACGACGTTGCCGACCGCGATGTCGCGCTCGCCGCGGACCGCGGCGATCAACGACGTCGTGAGCTCGGGCAGCGACGTGCCCAGCGCCACCACGGTCAGCCCGATGACGAGATCGCTTACGCCGAGGTTGCCGGCCAGCTGAACCGCGCCGTTGACGAGCAGGCGCGAGCCGACGACCAGCAGCAGCACGCCACCGGCGACCAGCGCCGCATTGCGTAGGCGCAGCCGGCCGCGCGATGGCGGGTGATAGCCGAACTCCTGCTCGTATTCGGCGATCACCTCGGCCCGCTCGCGGCGCGAGGAGCGGATGACGAAGGCGAGATAGAGCAGCAGGAGCCCGAAGAGCAGCAGCCCCTCGGCCAGGGCGATCACGCCGTCGATGGCAAGCGCCCAGAAGAGGAGCGACGCCCCGATCACGACGGGCACGTCGAGACGGACGAGCTGCGCCTGAACGAACAGCGGCGCGATCAGCGCCGACATGCCGAGCACGAGCAGCACGTTGTAGATGTTGCTCCCGACGACGTTGCCCACCGTCAGCCCGGCGTGGCCGTCGACGGCCGCCTGCAGGCTGACCGCCAGCTCAGGTGCGCTGGTGCCGAAGGCGACGACGGTCAGGCCGATGATCAGCGGCGTCACGCCGAACAATGCCGCCAGCCGCGTGGCGCCGCGCACGAGCAGCTCGCCGCCGACAAGCAGCCCGGCGAAACCGCCGATCAGGAGCAGCAGTTCCATCTGCTGCAGAAGTTTGCCCGGTCAGGCGGCCCGGCTGACGCCCTCGCTGATCTTGCGGAACGTCGCCAGCGCCTGCCCAACGCACTGGTCCATGTTGTAGTACTTGTACGTCGCCAGCCGGCCGACGAAGTAAACGTCGGGGGTGGCACTGGCCAGCGCCTCGTAGCGAGCGTACAGCGCCGCGTTCTCTGGGCGCGGGATCGGGTAGTAGGGGTCGCCGGCGGCGCGCGGGTATTCGCGCACGATCGTCGTGCGCCGCCCGAACTCGCCGGTCAGGTGCTTGAACTCGGTCGTGCGCGTGTAGGGAACGGATTCGTCGGGCTCGTTGACCGTGCCGACCGGCTGGTATTGCCCCACGTCGAGCGTCTCGAAGCGGAACTCGAGCGATCTGTAGGGCAGCGGCCCGTAGCGATAGCCGAAGAAGGCGTCGACCGGCCCGCTGTAGATCATCCGCCGGTAGAGCCGGCGGGGGACGTCCGCCATGTCGGTCGCCGTGCTGACGGCGATCCGCGGGTGGTCGAGCAGCCGCTCAAAGAGCGCGGTGTACCCGTCGCGCGGCATGGCCTGGAAGCGGTCGCTGAAGTAGCGGTCGTCGGCGTTGGTGCGGGTCGGGATGCGAGCCGTGACCGACGCGTCGAGCTGGCGCGGATCAAGCCCCCACTGCTTGCGGGTGTAGCCCCGAAAGAACAGCTCGTACAGCTCGCGCCCGACGGCGCCGACCACGACGTCCTCGGACGTTCGCGCGACGCCGGCCGGCTCAGCGCGCTGCGCGTAGAAGGCGGCGACCTGCTCGTCGGTCTGCAGGTCCAGGCCGAAGAGCGTATTTACCGTGCGGCGATTGATCGGGATCGGGACCAGCCGGCCGCCCACGCGCGCCAGCACGCGGTGCTCATATGGCCGCCACGCCGTGAACTGCGAGAGGTACTCGAAGATCGCCGCCGAGTTGGTGTGGAAGATGTGTGGCCCGTAGCGGTGGACGAGCAGGCCCGCCGCGTCGCGGTGGTCGTAGGCGTTGCCGCCGACGTGCGGACGCCGGTCGACAACCAGGACGCGCTGGCCCATCTGGCTCGCCAGCCGCTCGGCGAGCACCGCACCGGAGAAGCCGGCGCCGACGATCAGCCAGTCATAGCGGCTCATCGCGGACGGGCACCACCGAGCGCGCCCGCACTGGACCGGGCCGCTTGGCCGCCGAGCGCGGCCGCGGGCAGCTCGCCCGCGCGCGCCGGGAGCTGCATCAGCGGGGCCGGCTTGCTCGCCGGGCGCTGGTGGAGCAGCACGAGATCGCGCATCGCGCACC
>JALYGJ010000037.1 GCA_030777155.1 Chloroflexota bacterium
ATGCCGGATGAGCGACGACGGCCACGTTCGGCCGCGGCGGCGCGCCCGCGACCGCGACGTGCTTCTGCTCACGGCGGCGATCGTCCTGGCCGTCCTTGCCGTGCGTGCCGCCGGCGAGCTCGTGCCGGGCATCGACTACCTGGTCGCCGTCGTCCCCCTGGTCATCGTCGGGCTCGCCCTCGCGACTGTCGTCGTCCTCGTCCGCGCCCTTCGCCCGCGTCGCGATCGCTAGCTGTCGTTGCCGCGGGCGAGGACGTCGAAGCGGCGCTCTTTGCCGCGGATGAGGCGGGTGATGTTGTCCGAGTGGGCGAGCCAGATCAGCGCCACCCCGCCGCCGACGAGCGCCAGATCAGCCGGCGGGTTCAGTCCGGCGAGCACGAACGGGATGAGCAGCAGTCCGCCGGCGACGCTTCCGACCAGCGATCCGAGCGAGACGTAGCGGGTCAGCCAGATCACGCCGAAGAAGATGGGCGCAGCGATCAGCACGAGGAGTGGCTGGACGATGAGGGTCGCCCCGATGCCGCTTGCCACACCGCGTCCGCCGTGGAAGCGCAGGAAGACCGACCGCCACGCTCCCAGGACGGCGGCCAGCCCGGCCGCGACGCGCGTCCAGGGCGGCGTGCCGAGGAGCGTCGCGAGCAGCACCGGCAGCGCACCCTTGGCGATGTCGAGCACGCCCACGGCGAGCGCACGCCGGAAGCCCATGGCGCGCAGCGCATTGGTCCCGCCGATCCGGCCGCTGCCGACCGTCCGCGGGTCGGGCGCGCCGGTCAGGCGGGCAACGATGACGCCCATTGGCAGCGAGCCGAGAAGATAGGCCGCGACGACGAGCGCGAGGTCGACGAACGGCTGGGGCAGCACGGCGCGCAGTATAGGTACGCCCCCTCCGCGGTTGCGCCGTTGGGGGGCCGCCGTTACGATCGGCCGGTGATCTCTCTGACCGCGCGCGCGGCCTGAAGCCGTGGCAGTCGGTTCCTCCAACAGCTTCGACCTCGTCGTGCTGGGCGCGGGCACCGGAGGGTATGCCGCCGCTTTCCGCGCCGGTCAGTACGGCCTCAAGGTCGCCCTCGTCGACGAGCAGCCGCGTATCGGCGGCACCTGCCTCTTCTCGGGCTGCATCCCGACCAAGGCGATGCTCGAGTCGGCCGAGTTCTACGAGCGCGTCCGCCGCGCCGGCGAGTACGGCGTGAAGGTCGACGACCCGTCCTTCGACTACCCGCAGGTCGCCAAGCGGCGCGACCAGGTGGTCGATCGGCTGGCCAAGGGCCTATCGAGCCTGGTCAAGAAGAACAAGGTTGAGCACATCCGTGGCCGCGGCACGCTGCAGGGCAAGAAGGTGCGTGTGGCAACGATGAACGAAGACGGCCAGCCCGACGGCGAGCGGGTGCTCGACGCGACCGACGTCATCATCGCCACCGGCAGCCGCGTCAAGAGCCTGCCCGGTCTCGAGGTCGACGGCAGCAAGATCATCACCAGCGACGAGGCGACGACCGGGGAGACGCTTCCGCGCAGCATCGTGATCGTCGGCGCCGGCGCGGTGGGCGTCGAGTTCGCCAGCTTCTACCGCGACGCGGGCAGCGAGGTGACGCTGCTCGAGTACCTCGCCTCCGTCACGCCGCTCGAGGACGCCGACGTCTCGAAGGAGCTCGAGCGGTCGTTCACGCGGCGCGGTATCACGGTCATGACCAACGCGCGCTTCGACGCGGGGTCGGTCGTGGTCGACGACAGCGGCGTGTGCCTGATGGTGGGCAGAGAAGGTGAGGAGCCGAAGGAGCTTCGCGCCGAGCAGATGCTCGTCGCCACGGGGCGTGCCCCGAACTCGGACAACGTCGGCCTGGAGAGCACGCGCGCGAAGGTCGAGAAGGGCTTCGTCAGCGTCGACGGCCGGATGCGCACGGCCGAGCCACACCTCTACGCCATCGGCGATCTCATCGGCGGCCTCCTTCTCGCTCACGTCGCGGCGCACGAGGGCATCGCCGCCGTCCACGCCGTTGTGGGCGCCGAGGCCGAGAAGGTCGACTACGTCAAGATGCCGCGCGCGACCTACTCGCGCCCGCAGATCGCCTCGATCGGCCTGACCGAGCAGGAGTGCCAGCGCGACGAGATCCCGTACAAGCTCGGCAAGGTGCCCTTCCAGGCCGTCGGCAAGGCGCTCATCACCGGCGAGCACGAGGGCTTCGTCAAGGTGATCGCGCACCGCAAGACCGACGAGTTGCTCGGCGTCCACATGGTCGGCCCGCACGTGACGGATCTGATCAGCGAGGCCAGCGCGGCGATGCTGCTCGAGGCGACCGCCTGGGAGATCGGCGCGGCGGTCCATCCGCACCCGACGCTGTCGGAAGCGCTTGCCGAAGCGGCGCTTGCCGTCGACGGCAGGTCGATCAACTTCTAGGAGGCAGGATGGCTGCGACGCGCACTCCCCCGACGCGGACTCCAGCCGACGAACGCGGAGAGCTGGGCGCGGACCTCGGGCTGTCGCGCGACGACCTGCTCGAGATGTACCGGCTGATGGTCGTGGCGCGGGCGGTGGATGAACGCATGTGGATCCTCAACCGCGCGGGCAAGATTCCGTTCGTGATCAGCGGCCAGGGTCACGAGGGCGCACAGGTCGCCATCGCCTACCCGCTGCGCAAGGGCCACGACTGGATGGTGCCCTACTACCGCTCGGTCACGAGCCTGATCACCTTCGGCATGAGCCCGCGCGAGATCATGCTCGCCCAGTTCGCGCGCAGCGTCGACCCGTCGTCGGGCGGGCGCCAGATGCCCGGCCACTACGGCGTAGCCGATCGCCAGATCGTGTCGGTGTCTTCGCCCGTCGCGACGCAGCTGCTCCACGCGACCGGTATCGCGTATGCCGCCAAGATCCGCAAGACCGGCCAGGTCGCGATCACCTACATCGGCGAGGGCTCGAGCAACCAGGGCGACTTCCATGAAGGGCTCAACTTCGCCGGCGTGCATCGCCTGCCGGTCGTCTACGTCGTCGAGAACAACGGCTACGCGATCAGCGTCCCGATGTCGCTCCAGTCGGCCGTAGCCGACATCGCCATCCGTGCCGCCGGCTACAACATGCCCGGCGTAGTCGTCGACGGCGCGAACGTGCTCGAGTGCTACCGCGCCGGCCGTGAGGCGATTGAACGCGCTCGCGCCGGCGAAGGGCCAACGCTGATCGAAGCCAAGGTGTCGCGCCTGACCGCCCACTCGTCGGATGACCAGCACACCAAGTACCGAACGGCGGAGGAGATCGAGGCCGAGCGCGCGCGCGACCCCTTGCCCCGTTTTCGCGACCAGCTGCGCGACGCCGGCCTGCTCGACGAGGCGGCCGAGGAGCGCATCGTTGCCGAATCACGCAAGGTCGTTGAGGACGCCACGGACTGGGCTGAGGCGCAGCCCGATCCCGACCCGGCGACGGCGCAGCGCCACGTCTACGCCAACGCGCCGCCGGCACGGATGGACGACCGGCTGTGGACGAGCGAGCGCTTCATCGGCGACGGCGGCCCGCTACAGAACGAGGACGCCGGCTGATGGCCGTCCAGACCTACATCGAGGCCGTCCGGACGACGCTCGCCGACGAGATGCGGCATGACGAGTCGATCGTCGTGCTGGGCGAGGACGTGGGCAAGAAGGGCGGCGTCTTCCTGGCCACCGACGGCCTGTGGGCCGAGTTCGGCGGCGATCGTGTCCTCGACACCCCGCTCTCCGAATCGATGATCGTCGGCGCTTCCATCGGCATGGCCCTCAACGGCCTGCGCCCGATCCCGGAGATCCAGTTCGCCGACTTCATCTTTCCCGCCTTCAACCAGATCCTCTCCGAGGCGGCGCGGATGCGCTACCGCTCGAACGGCGGTTTCGGCCTGCCGATGACGATCCGCGCGCCGTACGGGGGCGGCGTCCACGGCGCGCTGTACCACAGCCAGTCGGTCGAGGCGTTCTTTGCCCACATCCCCGGGCTGAAGGTCGTGATCCCGTCGACGCCGTACGACGTCCGCGGGCTGCTTCGCTCGGCCATCCGCGATCCGGATCCCGTGCTCTTCTTCGAGCACAAGAAGATGTACCGCTCGGTGCGCGGCGACTTGCCCGACGGCGACTACACCGTGCCGCTTGGTTCGGCCAAGGTCACGCGTGAGGGCACCGACGTGACGATCGTCGGCTACGGGCTGATGGCGCACTACGCCCTCGAGGCGGCCGAGCTGCTCGAGACGGAGGGCGTCAGCGTCGAGGTCGTCGACATCCGCACGCTGCGTCCGCTCGACGGCGAGACGCTGCTCGGCAGCGTCGCCAAGACCGGCAAGTGCGTCATCGCCTACGAGGACAACCGCTTTGGCGGGTACGGCGCCGAGATCGCCGCGATCGTCGCCGAGGAGGGCTTCGATTACCTTGACGGGCCGGTCATTCGGGTGACCGGCCCGGACGTGCCGGGCGTGCCCTACAACCACGTCCTGGAGGACTGGTTCATGCCCAGTCCCGATCGCATTGCGCAGGCAGTGAGGCGGCTGGCGGCGTACTGAGCGGTGGTGCTGCTTAATGCGGCGGTCCTTCCTTCGTGCGGCAGTCCTTCGTCTGGCCGCGCAGTCGTCAGATAGCGACGTCATCACTCCTATCCAACACGAGCAGCGGCTCCCGGCGCCGGTGACGGCCCCGTCGCCGTCAGCCAGCGGTGTCATCGCTGCCCGGCGGTGACTTTGGTCTTCGGATCCGTTCACGGCCGCCGCGCCGTCGGATAGCAGTGGCTACACCGTTAGCTGACAAGAACCAGAGTCCGGCCAGCGCGCCGGCCGGCGCGGCGAGCCAGTGTCTGATTTCGCGGCCGCGCATGGGCAGCGCTCCACTGAAGAGTGCCGAGTGGCGTGCCACCCGCCGGCGCAGCGTGCTCGTCTCAGTCAGGACCAGCAGCCGGGCCGTGCCGCGCGCATACCACCCGAAGCGCTCGCGCGCGACCTTCGCTGCCAGGCGCGTCTTCTCATCCAGCTTACGCAACGTCGCCTCGGCCGAGGTGAGCTCCGTCTTTATCTCGACCACCAGGACGATAGCCGCGCCAGCATGGAAGGCGAGGATGTCGTACGAGCCGCGCTCACCGAATTCGGAGTAGGTGACCTCGATCGAGACGAGCCAGCCGTGGGTGCGCAGGAGTTCGGCCACCGCCGCCTGCAGCGTCGCGTGATCCTCGTCGAGCAGCCGCTCCAGGGCGCCGGCCCGCCAGCGAACGTCGATCACGAGTGAGGCGTCGAGGGCGGCCATGATCCGGCGCAGCAGCGGCAGCGACACCTCCTCGAGATGCCCGCGCTCGACGAGCGAGATCATCGCCTGCGAACTGCCCGCCGCTCGCCCCAGGTCGGACTGCCGCCAGCCAAGCCGCCGCCGAAGAGCACGCACGATCCGGCCGACCCTCTGGTAGTCCACCGGCCGGATGATGGCGGCGCCGACTTACGCGCCGGTTGCTCGGCCGGCGCACACAGCCGGGCCTGATCGTTCCCGAGCACGTCGGCCAACGCGGCCCAACCGGCGCCTCTGGCCGCGATGCGCGAAACTACACGAGATGGAAGACCGCCCTCTGCCGGAGGCCCGCTAGATGCCCAAGGTCCAGATGCCCCAGCTCGGTGAGAGCGTTGCCGAGGGCACGATCGGCAAGTGGCTCAAGAAGCCCGGCGACCACGTGGCGAAGTACGAGCCGATCGTCGAGGTAGTCACCGACAAGGTGAACGCCGAGGTGCCGTCGCCGTACGAGGGGACGCTGACCGAGATCCTGGTCCAGGAAGGCGAGACCGTTCCGAACAACACCGAGATCGCCGTTATCGAGGCGGCCGGGGAGGGGGC
>JALYGJ010000038.1 GCA_030777155.1 Chloroflexota bacterium
ATCTGGCGCCCGCCTTCCTCGGCGATCAGTCCGGACAGCGCACCGGCGAGGCGAGGCCCGAGCGCGTCGAGCGGCGCGCCGGGCGGCGGTCCGCCGGCCGGGGCGATGACCGTCGCGTCGGCGATCCCTTCGTCGTCGGCCAGCCAGACGTGAGTCAGCCACCAGCCGTCGTCCATCACGCTCGGTTTTGCCATCCCCGCGCGCAGCACGCGCTCACGCTCGGCAGCCCGTCCGCGCAGTCGGACGTGTTCCTCGCGTACGAAGGAGGGGCCGGGGGCCGGCACCCTCACTCCCACTCGATGGTGGCCGGCGGCTTGCTGCTGATGTCGTAGACGACGCGGTTGACGCCGGGCACCTCGTTGACGATGCGGCTCGAGATCCTGGCCAGCACCTCGTAGGGCAGCTTGGCCCAGTCGGCCGTCATGCCGTCCTCGCTCGTCACTGCGCGTACGGCGACCACGTTGGCGTAGGTTCGACCGTCGCCCATCACGCCGACCGAGCGAACCGGCGTCAAGATGGCGAACGACTGCCACAGCCGACGGTAGAGCCCCGCCGCCTTGATCTCGTCGATGACGATCCAGTCGGCCTCGCGCAGCGTCTCGAGCCGCTGGGCGGTGACCTCGCCGATGATCCGGATGGCCAGCCCGGGACCGGGGAACGGCTGACGCAGCACCATCTGCTCGGGCAGGCCGAGCTCGCTGCCAACGGCGCGCACCTCGTCCTTGAACAGGTAGCGCAGCGGCTCGATCAGCTGGAAGCGCAGGTCGGCGGGCAGGCCGCCGACGTTGTGGTGGGTCTTGATCTTCTGCGCCGCCTTCGTCTCGGGCGCCGTCGACTCGATCACGTCCGGGTAGAGCGTGCCCTGCGTCAGGAAGTCGATCGGCCCGATACGGCCGGCCTCCTCTTCGAAGACACGGATGAACTCGTCGCCGATGCGCCGGCGCTTCTCCTCGGGATCGTCAACGCCGGCCAGCCGCCGCAGGAATCGCTGGCGCGCGTCGACCATCACCAGGTGCATGCCCAGGCTGCGCTCGAACGTCTCGCGCAGCAGCTCCGACTCGCGCTTGCGCATCAGCCCGTGGTCGACGTAGATGCAGGTCAGCTGGTCGCCGACGGCACGGTGGACGAGCGTCGCGGCGACCGCCGAATCGACTCCGCCCGATAGCGCGCAGATGACACGGCCATCGCCTACTCGGCGGCGGATCTCGGCAACCGACGTCTCGATGAAGCTGGCCGGCGTCCATGTTGGACGCGCGCCACACATGTCGAGCACGAAGTTGCGCAGGATGTTGCGGCCGGCCGGCGTGTGGACAACTTCGGGATGGAACTGGATGCCGAAGAGGCGGCGCTGCGGGTCGGCCAGCCCGGCGTACGGCGTCGACGCTGTACGCGCGAGAGCGGCGAAGCCGGGCGGCGGAGTGATGATCGAATCGCCGTGGCTCATCCACACCGGCTCCTCGCGGCGCAGGCCGCGCAGCAGCCCTTCATCGCTCGTGATGTCGATCGTCGCCGGCCCGTACTCGCGCTTCTCGGCGCGCACCACCTCCCCGCCCAGCTGGTGGGCCATCAGCTGTACGCCGTAGCAGATCCCGAGTACGGGCACGCCCGCTTCCCACAGTCGCGGGTCTGGCCGCGGCGCACCCGGCTCGTAGACGCTGGCCGGGCCACCGGACAGGATGAGCCCGCGCGGTCTCCGCCGGGCGATCTCCGGCCACGGAGTGTCGTACGGGACCAGCTCCGAGTAGACGTTGAGCTCGCGGACGCGGCGGGCGATGAGCTGCGCGGTCTGGCTGCCGAAGTCGAGCACGAGCACCGTATCGGGCGCCGGCGTCGCGCCCGCCCCGCGCTCGGGCGGCGGGGCATCGAGCGCGACCTCGAGGTAGGCCTCGACCTCGGCGTCGTCGGGCGCGAGGACGCGGTGGCCGGCGTTGGCCGCCTCGCCGTGGATCGTCTTCCCGCGCTCGCTCCGCTTCTCGATTGAACGCCCCTCCAAGTGGTCCCCGAGTCTAGCCGCTCATTCCGCCAACTGGCCGCGCGGCACGATCTCGACCAGCGGTCGGCGCCACTCGGGGGGATCGAATTCGGGCGCAAAGTAGGTCGTCGAGCGGGCAATCCGGTCATCTCGGATCTCGATGATTGACACGATGTGCCAGTGAGAGCCGTCGGGATATGTCGTCCTGACGACGGCCGTGAAGCGCTGTGGGCCGGCAAGCGGCAGGACGGTGTAGCCGGGCGTTATCGCCCACCGTTCCTCGTCGTCGACGAGACGCGCGTCGCCCATGCTGGCGTTGCCGCGTGGCAACCCACCCGGATAGGCCTCGAGCTGCGCGCGAAAGGCGCTGAAGCCGCGGAAGCGTTCGCCGGACTGCGGATACTCGCCCACGAAATCCGGGTCAATGACCTGCTCGAGAGCAGCCATGTCCCTCTCGGCCATCGCCGTCACGAAGCGTGTGAACAGTTCGCGTGTCGTACTAGGCATTACGCAACGTTCCGTGCCCGTCGGCGGCCGGGCGGCGCCTCTGCCGCCGCGCCAAGCAGGCGCGCGGCCTCTTGCCGCGAGAAGGCGCGACGGCGGAGAAGAGCGCTCGCTGCTTCGTGCTCACCGACGATGCGTTCGAGCAGCTGGGCGCGGACGCTGCCGGGGATGGTCTGATCGTGGCCAGCCTGCTCGTACCCGGCATGGCTCATGTACGCGCGCGTGAGCGTCTGCAGCTCATCGGCGCCGAGCCAGGTCGCCAACTCGGGCAGGAGCCGCTCGAACGATGTCCGGCTCAGTGGCCGGAACACGCTATGACGGCGCGCGACGTCGACCACGATGCGATTGACCTCCAGCTCGAAGTAGACGGCACGGGCCGCATTCCGGGCCTGCCGTTCGTGGAGCCGTCGCTGCATGTAGAGGCCCACCAACAGCCAGCCTGCCGCGCCGAAGAAGGCACCGATCAGCGCACTAATCAACTGCTCAGCGTTCACTTGCGCCTCCCAGCGGAAGTCTATTCCGTGCTGGCGGCGATGATCGCGTGCAGGTAGAGCGTCAGCGCGAGCACGTCGCCGGCGTCGTCGATGCTCAGGCCACCCTGCCCCGGTTGTCCGTGAGCGAACCGGCCGAAGATCGTCATCCTCGCCTGGGCACCCTTGGGCAGCGCGTCGGCGATCAGGTAGGCGTGCGAAACGGGGATCGCCGTGTCGCCGATGCCGTGGAGGACGAAGACATTCGTCCTGATTCGCGGGGCGAAGGTCAACGGCGAGATGCCGAGCAGGTTGGCACGGAGGCGCGGGCTGAAGAGGGCAATCGCGGCTTCGGCCGCCGGTCGATCCGGCGCCGTGAACAGCAGGTACGCGGCGCGGGCATCGGCTTGGAGGCGCTCGGCGACGGCCGGATCGGGCGTCGTTGGCCGGTCGGCCGAGGCGGCTATCGCCTGCAGCATCGGCGCGAGCTCGTCGCGCACGGCTGCCGGCTCGATCGCCTCGCTCAGTAGCCGCGCCACGTCGCGCCGAATGCCGGCATCGGGCTGCCAGTCGAGCGTTTCGCGGTCGAGCACCATCGAGCGGGTGGCAACGTCGACGAGCAGCGTTTCTGCGTCGGCGTAGCCACCGAAGTCACTGACGAAGCGCAGATCCGTCGCCACCCGCGGATCGGCGGCGGCGAGCAATGCGATGCTCGCCCCGGCCGAGAAGCCGGCCAGGCCGACTCGCCGCGGGTCGACCTCCGGGCGGGAGACGAGGACGAACAGCGCATCGACGAGATGGCCCGCCTCGGCCGGCGTCACGCGCAACTCGCGCAGTGGCGTCGAATCCGGCACACCGACGACGACGCCGAGCCGGCTGATGGCGCTGGCGACGCGGACGATGTCGGGATGGTCGATCTCTTCCGGATGCACGCCGAGGGCGAGCAGGACGGCCGGCAGGCGGCGGTCAGCTGAAGCTCCGCCGGGCACGTAGATGTCGATCCGGTCCGGCGGATTGCCATAGGTCGTGCTGACACGGACGGGCTCGGGCGACAGCAGCGCCAGGGGGCGGACGGGCAGGTTGAGCAGCTCGGGCACCAGCGCCACCGTCCGTACCGCGCTCCTTACCGGCGCGAACGCCAGAAAGGCGACGTACAGCAGTGCGACGGTCAGCGCCAGCGCGAGCAGCGCGGGCAGGCAACCCCGACGAGGTGCTCCGCGACGGCGCAACATGCCGAGATTGTCGCCGGGCGGCGCGCTCAGGGCCGCAGGTCGACTTCGACCCCTTCGTCGTGCTGTTCCGACAGGCGCACCGTGAACGGGCTCTCGGGTAGCGCGTCGCGGCTCAACGCGACGACGAAGAATGCGGCGCCGACAAGATCGGCGGTGCAGGCGCGCGGGGCGAACGGATCGGACGTGACGCTGTGGACGAGCCGGCTGGCGTGGTCGATCACGACGCCGTCGAGGCGAACCTCCGGGCACGAGCTGCCGATGCCCTCGGCGAACAGGACGGCGATCTCCTGCGCCGGGTCGATCTCGGGCCGTGGATTCACCCGGTCCGTTTCTGACCACAGCTGCTGCCACTCGGCGTCGCTGGTCGCGACCCGCACCGAGTAGGGCTCGACGCCGCCGCCGCGGCTGATGCCGGCGGCCAGGAGACGCCAGCCCGGGCCTCCTTCGGCGTTCGCCCACGGCCCGGGCAGCGAATGGACATTCACCACCAGCCGCCCGCCGTACTGCTCCTCCAGCCGCTGCTTGATCGTCGGATCGTTGGACTTGGCCTCGAGCCGGAGCACGTTGTTCTTGGTGTCCAGGCCGAGGCTCAGGAACTGCAGCTCCGGGAGTGCATCGAGCTCGCCGACGAGCTCGTCCTGCAGCCGGCGCAGCTCGGCCTCGGTGAACCGGGCGCGGCGAACGTCGACGCGCATCGTCGGCGCCAGGGCGGCGACGATGCGCCGGTGGCGCTCGAGGTCGGCGGTGAAGAGCATGACGACGTCGAAGCCGCCGTCGTTGACCCACAGCCCGCCGAACTGCTCATGCTCTCTCGCCCCATACATGCTCAGCCGCGCCCGCGGCTCCTGGCGGATCATCTCCGCCAGCTCCTCGGCCTCCTTGGCCGTGACCGGGATGCCGAGCTCGGACATGACGGCGCGCGGATCCTGGGCAACTGACCTCACCCACGCCTCGTCCGAGCGGAGCCCCCAATCGGACCGAAGCTGCATGACGCGCTCGAGCTCGGCCTGCGGATCCAGCGTGCCGGACGGCACAGACGCGGCTGGCGGATCGGTCGCCGGCGCACGCGAGGCGGGTGGCGGTGCAACCGCGCATGCGCACGCCAAGAAAGCCAGCAGGGGCAGCCAGGTGAGCGCGCGCATGTCCAACACGTTGTTGACGTAATGGACGACCGCGGCCAGCGGTCAGTTCCGGCTGAAATCGCAGATCCGCCAACCCTCCTCTTCGCGCTCGACGAGTGCCTGCGCGCGCTGGCCGTGCTGCTAGAGCCGGTAGTAGATGGCCAGCCGCCCACCCGGGCGCGGATAGGGGAAGTCGTCCTCGACGTAGGGGCTGCCCACGCGATGGTCGAATGGAGCCTGGGGGTCGAGCACACCGTTCACGCCCTCGCACAGGAAGCGCTGCATGCGCGGCCGATCGTCCCGCCGCCAAGCGTCGAAGTACTCGCGCACCACGTCGTGCGGCGCCCACAGGTAGCGGTCGGCAAGCGGCTCTAGCGCGTTGCCGAGGGCGAACGCAGCCGCCCCCAGTCCGACCAGCAGCGTGATGACGAGCAGGCAGCCGATGACGCCGCACGCGCGTGAGCCGATCGACTGCCGGCCGCCGCCGTACTGCTCCTGCTCGAGCTCGTCGACGTCGCCGCCGTAGCGCTCGCCGTCGCCGTCGGCGTCCGCCTCCGCGTCCGCTCCGTGCGTTCCCTGGCGCTCGACGCTCATCGGCACAGAGCCTAGCAATCGACGACGGGGGTCAGCGGTGGAAGTCGGCCAGTCCGACTGCTTCCTGCTCCACCTTCTCGATCTCGCCTGCTGGCAGCGACTCAAACGGCTGGACCGTGACCCTCCCGGCGGCGGTGTCGAAGCGCCATGTACCGGCCACCCGGCCGTCGACGAGGACGGTCGGGAAGGACTGCGGCGCGCGCGCGTTGAAGATCAGCGGTCGGAAGCGCTCCGGGAGGACGCCTGTCCGGCGTGCGTGGACGAGCAGGATGGCGTCCCACGTCGGCAGGAAGCGGACCGGTGCGGGAGCGTCTGCCGGCGGCAGCGGTGCGTCGGACACGTCGATGAGCAGGCGACCCGCGACGTCGCGGAAGTGGCGCAGCTCCATGCGCGACAGGATGGGTTTGAGCGTCGACGACGGGACGCCCGTGAAGGAGGCTAGGTCGGGCGCGGCGGCCGGCCCGAAGCCGCGCAGGTAGCGTCCGACCAGATGGACGAGGCCATCCGCCTCGGCCACGTCCTCATGTCGTCCGATCATGTCGTCGGCCAGACCGTAGAGGTCGGCACGCCGCCGCTGCCAGGTCCCCGCCGGCGGGACGCGGACGACTTCGGCATCGGTATGGATCGTCTGGCGGAGCGAGGCTGGCGCGTTTGCCTCGGCCAGCAGCGCCTCGAAGGCAGCCCGGCGCATCGGCTTGCCGGCCAATCGCCGCCGCACGAGGTCGATCAGGCGCTCGCGCACGGGCTCTTCGTCGGCATCGGCGACACGGTGAACACGCCGCGCCCACGCTCGCAGCCGGCCACGGATCGCGGCCAGCAGCGCGTGGTAGTCACGCGCCGAGACGGTGTGGATGGTGCCGCGCATCAGCGTTCCCTGGACGACCTCGCCCGACTCGTAGGCGCGCGTCAGCTCCTCGCGCTGGAACCCACGCAGGCACGACCAGAGGCGGATGTACGCGTTCGGTGCGTACTGGTTCTGCACTCCGGCCAGCTGCTCCAGCGCGGCCGGTATCGAGATCGTCGATCGCTCGAGGAGCAGCTGTCGAGCGAGCAGCGCCCGGTTGAGCTGCGCCTCCGAGAGGGTCTTCACTCGAGCGGGCGCAGGCGGAAGGCGGGGCCATGACCAAGCCGTTCGGCGGGCGTGCCGTAGCGCAGGATCAGCGCTGTCACCGTCCGTGCGCGCACGTCATCGTCGACCTCGGTCGCCTCGTAGCGCCCACTTCGAGCGGCAATAGTGACGGTACAGCGTGGATCGGCGCGCAGGTTGCGCGCCCAGCCGGTCGTCTCGCTGGCCGCGGCAACGAGCAGCGAGCCGTCCGGTTCCTCGACGAAGCCGACGGCAGCACGGACCGGCCGGCCGCTGGCCCGGCCGCGCGTCTCGAGCAGGGCAACCTTGCCCCAGCCGGCGAGCTCCTCGCCGATCGCCATCTCAGCCATCGGCAACCACGCCGACGGCTGCGCGCGTCTCTAGCGCCGCGCGCCTCGCTGCCAGGACTTGCCCTCGCCGACCACCGCCGGCGCGTAGACCATCTCGACCTGCTGCATCTCGGTGATGTCGCGCGCACCGAGCGCGGCCATCGACTGGCGCAGCGCGCCGACGAGGTTCTGCGTACCGTCGGTGACGCTTGCCGGCCCGAGCAGGATCTGCTCGAGCGAGCCGCCGGTCGCCACCCGAATGCGCGTGCCGCGCGGCAGCGTCGGTGAGGGAGCGGCCATACCCCAGTTCGTTCCCTGACCAGGCGCCTCCGCGGCGCGAGCGAGTGGCGACCCGACCATCAGCAGGTCGGCACCGGCGGCGATCGCCTTGGCCATCTCGCCCCCGCGACGCATGCCCCCGTCGGCCACGACCTGCACGTAACGCCCGGTGTGCTCGAGGTAGTCGTCGCGTGCCGCCGCTACCTCGGCGATCGCGGTTACCTGTGGCACGCCGATGCCGAGCACGTCACGCGTGGTACACGCGGCGCCCGGGCCGACGCCGACGAAGACTGCCACGACCCCCTGCTCCATCAGGCCGCGCGCGGCCTCGTAGGAGGTCGTGTTGCCGACCGCGACGGGGATGGGCAGGGAAGCGGCGAACTCGGCCAGTGACAGCGGTTCGTAGCCGGCGGCGAGGTGGCGCGGGCTCGAGACCTGCGACTGGACGATGAAGACGTCGGCGCCATGTTCGGCGGCGACACCGCCCAGGCGCCGCGTGGCCCCCGGCGTCGCGGCGACGACGGCCGGCGACCCGGCCTCGTGAATTTCCCGGATCCGCTGCGCGATCAGCTCCTCACGGATCGGCGGCGCGTAGGCGTCAGCCAGCGCCTGGTGCACTGCGCCGTCCGCCGCCGTGGCGATCCGTTCGAGCACCGGCGCCGGGTCATCCCAGCGCGTCTGGACTCCCTCGAGGTTGAGTACGCCGAGGGCACCCAGGCGGGACAGGTGCCCGCACATCGCCGGATCAACGACGGCGTCCATCGCCGCGGCGAGAATCGGAATGCGCAGGCGGAAGCCACCGAACGAGGTGGTGAGATCGACATCGGCCGGCTCGATCGTCTCGACGCCCGGCGCCAGCGAGACGTCGTCGAAGCCGTACGTCGGGCGCAGGGAGTCCGTCTTCGCCGGCCGCCGGCGCGCGCGGTCCCGATCGAGCGGATCGGCCGACATCGCGATGCTACCGGACGGCACGGACAGTCAGTTCCTTCCTTTGGTCGTGCGGCTGCGCGCTGTGGCGGGCAGTATAGCCGCGTGAATCCGCCTCCCGCGCCCGCGCCCGGGCTGGTGACGCTTGACGACATCGTTGCCGCCGCTCAGCGGATCGCGGGCACCGCTGTCCGGACGCCGCTGCTGCGCTTCGGCGAGGCAGCGTTCGTCAAGCCCGAGAGCCTGCAACCGACCGGTTCTTTCAAGATCCGCGGCGCGTACAACGCGCTCTGTCAGCTCTCGCCGGCCGAGATGGCGGCCGGCGTAGTCACCCATTCGAGCGGCAACCACGCGCAGGCCGTGGCACGCGCGGCGCGCCTGCTCGGCATCCGGGCGACGGTCGTCATGCCGAGCGGCGCGCCGCAGGTCAAGGTCGCCGGCGTGCGCAGCGATGGGGCCGACATCATCTTCGTCGGGCCGGCGAACGAGGAGCGGGTCGCCGTCGCCCATCGCCTGGCGGCCGAGCGCGGGATGGCGCTCGTGCCGTCGGCCAACGACGCGCGGGTGATCGCCGGTCAGGGAACGTGCGGGCTCGAGATCAGCGAGCAGCTCGCCCTGCTCGGGGTCGGTATGCCGGTCAGTGTGCTCGTGCCGGTTGGCCTGGGTGGGCTGTGCGCCGGGGTCGCAACGGCGCTGAAGGCGCGCCTACCCGAGTGCCGCGTCTTCGGAGTCGAGCCGGCGCTTGCTGCCGATACCCAGGCATCGCTGGCGCGCGGCGAGCCGGTCAAGTGGCCCGCCGAGGAGACAGGTCGGACGATGGCCGACGGACTGCGCGCAGAGTCGCCCGCACCGTTGGCGTTCGCTCAGCTCCGCCGTCATGTGGACGGCGTGGTGACGGTCAGCGAGCACGAGATCGGCGAAGCTGTCCGCCGCGCGGTCGAGGAGCTGCGGCTCGTCCTCGAGCCGTCCGGCGCGGTGGCCCTCGCTGCGCTGCTCGCGCGGCGCGATCAGCTGCCCGCCGGGCCGGTCGTCGTCGTCGCCAGCGGCGGCAACATCGACCGCCGCCTGCTGGTCGACCTCCTGCGCGCCTGATCCGGGCGCGTCTCGGCGCTCGCTTCGACGGGCGCGCCGCCGGCTACCTGCTCGGCGGCTGATGCGCCGCTATCATCGCTGCCAGTGGATCCCGCCAGCCCGCAGCTCACGCTCCTCGAAGCGGCGCGCACCGTCGCCCGAGGGCGCGACCTCGAGTCGCAGCTCGCCACGCTGGCCGAGCACGCGCGGGCGGCCAGCGGCGGGTTCGCCAGCGCGATCTACCTGCTCGACCCACTCGAGCGCCTGCTCGTGCCGGCGGCCGTCGCCGGCGAAGGTGCACAGCCACTGACCCAAGCTCAATCGATATCGCTGGACGATCCGCGCGAGTTGGCCGCGCAGGTCGTCCGCGAGCGCCGAGCGGCGAGCGACAGTGCCGGCGCGATGATGCTCAGCGCGACGATCTTTGCGCCCGCCGGCGGCAACGGAGCACTTGGGCTGACCGCCCTGCCGCTCGTCAGCGCCGATCTGGCCGGCGGCGAGGAAGCGGAGGGCGCCTTGCTCGTCGCGTTCGCCGGTAGCGCGCCGGACACCACCGCGGCCGAAGATCCGCTCAACGCGCTGGCCGACCTGTGCGCCGTCGCCATCCGCAAGGCCCGGCTCGAGCATGCGCTCGTCGAGAAGGCCGAGTGGATCGAGCGCCTGGCCAGCACCGACGCGCTGACCGGCATCGCCAACCGGGCGACGTTCGAGCGGATGCTCGAGCTGGAGATCGCGCGCGCGACGCGGCAGGAGACGCAGTTGAGCGTCGTCCTGCTCGACATCGACGACTTCGCCGGCCTCAACCAGCGCGCCGGCGCGCAGGCTGGGGACGACGCGCTGCGTCGTCTGGCGTCCCTCCTCGCCGACCAGGTTCGGCTGGTCGACACGATCGGCCGGCTCGGCGCCGACGAGTTCGGCGTCATTGCGCCCGGCGGAGGAGGCGTCGTCGTCGCGCGCCGCATCGGCGAGGCGGCGAAGGGTCTCGGACTGAGCGTGAGTGCCGGCGTGGTCGTCTTGCCGCAGGACGGCGGAAGCAGTAGCGAGCTGCTGACCGCGGCACAGAACGCACTGGCCGAGGCCAAGCGGCGCGGCCGCCGATCGATCGTCGGCGGCGGGGCGATCGGCGCGACGTAGGCCTCTTCAGCGCGCGCCGGCGTTGCCGAGCAGGTCGGCGATCGCCGCCCAGACGTCAGCCGCCACAGCGTCCGGCGCGCGGGAGGCGTCGATGACACGCCAGCGTTCGCGGTCTTCGGCGGCGAGCGCCAGGTAACCGCGGCGAACGCGCTCATGGAAGGCGAGGTCGTGCTGGTCGGCCGACTCGAAGCGCGTAAGGTCGGACACGGCGCCCCCCGCCCGGCGGCGCAGGCCGACTTCAGGCGGCAGGTCGAAGAGAACGGTCCGGTCCGGGCGCAGACCGCCCATCGCGATCTGAGCGAGCGCCTCCAGTTGCGCCAGCGGGACACCCGCTCCAAAGCCCTGGTAGGCAAGCGTCGAGTCGGCGAACCGGTCGCAGACGACCCACTCTCCCCGTTCGAGCGCCGGCCGGATGACCTCCTCCACCAGCTGCCGGCGCGCTGCGTTGAAGAGCAGCGCATCGGCCAGCGGGTCGCGAGCCTCGACTGTGGACTCCAGCAGGAGACGCCTGATCTGCTCGCCAAGTGCCGTCCCGCCCGGCTCGCGAGTCACGAGGACGGCCAACCGGTGCTCGCGCAGCCGCGCCGCGATGCGCTCTGCCTGACTGCTCTTTCCGGCACCATCCGGACCCTCGAGCGTGACGAACCCGCCGCTCGCCATCCTGCCCCTCACAGGCCGAGTTTAGTCGCGCAGAGCGCCAGCCGGCCGCGGCTGGCCGTCGCTCAGCGCCAGGCGCGGGCGTTCGTCTCCGGGTAGAGCCGTACCCGACGGTAGGGCTCGCGGCCGCGCGAGCGTGACAGGAGGTTCGCCTCTTCGGCGCGCTGGTGCTGCAGCCGCCGGATGTAGGCGTTCTGCGGCGAGAGCTCGACCGGCTTCGCGTCGCGCTGGACCAGACCAATCGCCTCTTCCACTTCGCGCAGCGCCGCGTCGCTGGGGTCGATCTCGAGGGCGAAGATCGACGTCAGGGCCGACTCCATCTGGAGCAGCGTGTTGTTCTTGAGGACGAATATTGGCAGCCCGCGCTCTTCGGCTTCACGCAGCGCCGGCGCCTTCTGCCGAAAGTAGTTGCGCAGCGTGATCACGACGTCAGCGTCCTCTGCCTCGCGCACCAACGTCACCGGCAGCTGCAGCTCACGCACCGCCTGCTCGAGGCGCTTTCGGCTGATCCCGAAGCCGAGCACGCGCAACGGTTGGAGGGTCTGCTCGCCGCCGCCGGGCAGCGGGGTGGGCCGGCGATCGCCGCTCAGCTCCTCGACCGACTCCGCACCCTCGTCGAGAGCCGCGTCGTCGTCAGCCGCTGACCATTCGTCCTCGGCGGCACCCTGCTCGGGCAGCGCCTCGTCCAGCCGCCCGACTGGCGCCGTCCCTTCGTCGGCGCGCACAGCATGCAGTGCCCGCGCCGCCGACTCGCGCCACTCGCGCTGCCGATCGAGCTCGCGCGCCTCGCGTGCGCGGATCTCGACGGCTGCCGGCGTGCCGCGCTCGACCGGTCCGCGATCGGCGATCTG
>JALYGJ010000039.1 GCA_030777155.1 Chloroflexota bacterium
GGGCGGCCGTCGGCGTCGGCGTGGGGTCGGCCGTGGGCGTCGGCGTGGGGTCCGCCGTCGGCGTGGGCGTCGGTGGCACGACCACGGTCAGCACGTACTCGACCGTCGTCGAGGCTGCCCCGCTCGAGATCGTGAACGAGTAAGTGCCGTCGGATCCATCGTTCGGCGTTATGTCCCAAACCCGATCGCCGCTTGCGCCGGCGGCGAGCGTGATCGGGCCTGGCGCCGCGAAGCTCCAGCCGTCCGAGGGGCTGAAGCCGGCCAACGCACTGAAGGTGAACTCGCGATCGACGCACGCGACCGAGTCGTTGTTCGTCAGCGTCACGGTGTAGGAGCGCGTGTCACCGAGGGCGCCGTTGTGGGAAGCCGGCGTGACGCTGAGGGTGGGGGCCGCCTGGACGCAGCCGAGGACCTCATACTGCACCGGCGCCGATGTGCCGCCCGCGGCCAGAGTGAAGTTGTACACGCCGGTGGGCGCGCTCAGCGGGGTGATATCCCAGTCCCGCTGAATCGTCGTGCCGGCCGGGATTGTCACGTCTGGCGGGGGCGCGTACGCCCAGCCGCTCGATGGCGCGACCGGCGTGGTGTACGTGAACGTACGGTCGGCGCACGTCGTCGGGTCGTTGTTCGTGAGCGTGACGGTGTAGGTGCGGGTAATGCCAACGCCGCCTGTATGTTTCGCCGGCTGGACGGTCAGCGTGGGAAGGGCGGTGGCACACGCCACGTATTCGTAGCGGATCGTTTGCGAGACGCCGGAGGTCGTGATCCTGAAGTCGTAGTTCTGGGCGGTCGCGCTAGCTGGCGCCGTAATGTCCCACGCGACCTCGCCCGTCTGCCCCGGCGCCAGCGTCAGCGACGGCGGCGGCGCGAACGACCAGTCGTTCCTCTTGGGGAAGGGCTTCGGAGCGACGGTATCGGTGGTGAACGTGAACGCGCGCGCGCCGCACTCCGGGTCGCTCGGCGGCGGGTCGTTGTTCGTGACAGTCACCAGGTAGGTGCGCTTCTCACCCGACCCGCCCCTGTGCCAGTCCGGCGGATAGCCCGGCGCGACGGTCAGCGTGGGTGGCTGCTGCGGGCAGTTCACGACGTCGAACTGGAACGCTGCGTTGACAGTATCGATGCCATCCGCCGCGCCGACACTGAAGTCGTACAGTCCGGCGGTCACGCTGGTGGCGGGCGTGATGTCGAACGAGCTCTGCCCGCTCTCGCCGCCATACAGCGTCAGCGAGCTCGGCTTGCCGATCGTCCACCCATCCTTGGAGCCGGTCTTCGTGACGTTGAAGTCGATCGTACGGGCGCGGCAGTATCCCTGGTCGTTGTTCGTGATCCTCGCCGTGTACGTCCGCGTCTGGCCCTGCGCGGCGCGCTGCAGCAGCGGGTCCGCCGTGAGCGTGGGTGGCTGCCGGACGCAGTTGTCGCCCCATACGACGACCGTTTCGCCGCATTGGAGGTATGTCCCGGGCGGCGGGTCCTGGCCGCCGATCGTGTACCCCTCGGCGGGCGGTGGCGGATCCGGCACCAGCTGGTAGCACGCGTCGACCGTCGACGACGGTCGGCCGGTGTAGTCGGGGACGGCTGGGATGGGGAAGGTGGGCGGCGGCGGCTGAGACGGGAGACCCGCTTCGCCCGAGCTGATCGGCATCGTCGCGCTGCCGGCAAGCATCAGCCCGTCGGCGAACATGTCGACGAATCCGGGAGTCAGCGGCGTGTAGGAACAGCTGAGCGTGACGACGACCGGATCGCCCAGCTCCTGGCCCTCCGGAAAGCTGGGCGCAGGGATCGAGCCGGGAGCGCATTCGTCGGTGATCGTCGCCCACTCCGCCTGGATCTGGCTCTCATACGTCGCTGGGTCCCACGCGTCGATGTTGCGGGCGACGTACTGGGCGCCAACGCGAGCGGCGTTGTTGAGCGTCACCGCCGACGCGAAACTGCGCCCGACGTCGACGGCGATGACGATGAACAGCAGCACGATCGGGATCATCAGCGCGAACTCGACGAGCGCCTGCCCCCGCGCTGCTTGGCCCGTGCTGGTCATTGTCGACGCTGTGAGAAACCGATGATCGCTGGACCGATGATCACGAGGAAGAGCGTCGGAAAGACGCAGCCGATCAGCGGGAAGAGCATCTTGACCGGTGCCTTTGCCGCTGCCTCCTCCGCCCGCTGGCGGCGCTCGATGCGCATCTGCTCCGACTGGACCTGCAGCACCTTGCCGATGGGGACGCCGAGCTGCTCAGCCTGCACGATCGCTCCAACCAGGTTGTTGACGGTGGGCAGCTGGACACGGGCCGCCATGTCGCGCAACGCGTCGCGGCGCGGCTTACCGACGCGGATCTCGGCCAGCGCACGGCGCAGCTCATCGGCCAGCGGGCCGCGCATCTTTTCGACGACCTTGGCCAGGGCGCTGTCGAAGCCGAGTCCGGCGCGGACCGAGATCGTCAGCAGGTCGAGCGTGTCGGGCAGGGCGACGGTCACTGCGTCGCGCCGTGCGTTGATCTTCGATCGCAGCCAGAACTCCGGCGCGACGTAACCGACGATGCCGCCGAGCAGGGCCGTCAGCGTCCCCATCAGACCGGCGCGTGCAACGACCACGAAGAGGAAGAACACGACGAGCCCGACCAACAGGGGCAGAACGAGCCTGATGGCTAGGAAGTCGACTGCCCGTAGGCCGCCCGGATGTCCCGCCCGGGCCAGTCGCTCATCCGTTCGGCCTGCCATCTTCTGCGTGGAAAGGCGGCTCGCGAGCGCTGCCATGTGCGCGAGCAGCGGGCGCACCGTCCGGTCAAAGAGCGGCTTCTGAAGTTCCAGCTCCTCGAGCGTCGGCGCGTGCAGCCGGGCGATCGTGTCGAGCCGCGACTGGAGCGGGTCCACCCGGCGCAGCGGTACGAGCGCGAAGAAGATCAACAGCGCCGCGACCGCGGAGATTGAAGCGAGGAGGATTTCCACTGTTCACTCAGACCTTGATGGCGATGATGCGGCGGATGATCAGGAAGCCGATGAGCATGTTGATGCCGCCGATCATCAGCAGCACGATCCCGAGCGGGACGCCGAGGACGGCCGGCGGTGCCTGGAACATCGGCTCCAGAAAGCGCGGCGAGATGAGCGACAGGATGGTTGCGATCGCCAGGGGCAGCGCGGCGATGATGTAACCCGAAAGGCGCTGCTGAGCAGTCAGCGTCCTGATCTCACCCCGGATACGAACGCGCTCGCGGATAGTGGCCGAGATCGTGTCCAGTATCTCGGCCAGGTTCCCGCCAACCTGATATTGAATGGTGATGGCGGTCGCCATCAGTTCGAGGTCGTCGGAGCGAACGCGGCGGACGAGGTGGCCGAGCGCCTGCTCGAGGGGCCGGCCGAGACTGACCTCGCGAATGACCCGGTTGAACTCCGTCGAGATCGGCGGATGCGTCTCGCGAACGACTAGCTCGAGTGCCTGGAGGAACGAGGAGCCCGAGCGGAGCGCGTTCGCGATGAGCGTAATCGTGTCGGCCAGACTGGCGTTGAAGGCGTTGAGCCGCTTGTTCGTTCGGCGTGCCAGCCACATGCGCGGAAGCAGGTAGCCCACGAGTCCGGCCCCGATCAGGGTCAGAGGGTGGGCGAACGTAGGCAGCCTGATCACCCCAATCAACAGCGATACGCCGACGAAGAGTGCAACGACTCCAACCCGAATGGCGAGCCATTCGGCCGGCCTCAGGGCAAGGTCGGCACGCCCGAGCGCCTGCGCTATGCCTTCCGCCCGCGCGCCCCTTTCGATCATCCGGTTGAGGGCGCCGATCAACCCGGATTCGGCGAGCGCTCCTCTCATCGACCGGCTGGGCGCGGCGTTGGTCGTCGGCTCCCCGCTTTCGCGCGTCAGCGCGCCATACGGGTCGAGGCGGTCGATTGCCATGGCCCGGCGCCGAGACGTGGCGGCGAGCGTGAGGACAACGACTGCGCCGGCAGCAGCCATTGACCCGACCAGAGGTAGCGGCTCCATTGCCGTTAGACAGTGAAGCCGAAGAGGCTGGGCGGTAGGTGGATGCCCTTGACGTCGAACTTCTCGGCGAAGCGCGGACGTACGCCCGTCGGTCGCAGCCGGCCGTGGATCCGGCCGTTGCTGACGCCCGTCTGCTCCCACATGAAGACGTCCTGCATGACGATGACGTCGCCCTCCATCCCCTGGACCTCGGTGATGTTGGTGATCTTGCGCGAGCCGTCGTTCAGGCGTTCCTGGTGGATGATCAAGTCGAGCGCCGAAGCGATCTGTTCACGAACGGCGCGCAGCGGCAAGTCCATGCCCGCCATCAGCACCATCGTCTCGAGCCGGCTGAGCATGTCGCGCGGACTGTTGGCGTGGCCGGTCGACATCGAGCCGTCGTGACCGGTGTTCATCGCCTGCAGCATGTCCAGCGCTTCGCCGCTGCGCACCTCGCCGATGACGATCCGATCGGGCCGCATGCGCAGCGCGTTGCGCACGAGCTCGCGGATCGGGATCGCGCCGCGGCCCTCGATGTTCGCCGGCCGTGCCTCGAGCGAAACGACGTGCACCTGGCGCAGCTGGAGCTCGGCCGCATCCTCGATCGTGACGATGCGCTCCTCCTCAGAAATGAACGAGGAGAGGATGTTGAGCAGCGTCGTCTTGCCCGAACCGGTACCGCCTGACACGAGGATGTTGAGCCGTGCCGCCACGCATGCGCGCAGGAACTCGAACATCTCACGGGTCGAGGTGCCAAATTGAATGAGGTCCTCGGTCGTCAGCGGAGACGCTGAGAACTTGCGGATGGTGAGGACCGGGCCGACGAGACTGATCGGCGGGATGATCGCGTTGACGCGCGAGCCGTCGGCGAGCCGGGCGTCCACCATCGGGCTTGACTCGTCGACGCGTCGTCCGAGCGGCGCCAGGATGCGGTCGATGATGCGCATGACATGCTCGTGATCGCGGAAGGAGACGTCGCTCAGCTCGAGCTTGCCGGCGCGCTCGACGTAGACCTGCCGCGGGCCATTGACCATTACCTCGTTGATCGTTTCGTCGCGTAGCAGTGGCTCGATCGGTCCAAGCCCCAGGACCTCGTCGACCATCTGCTCGAGCAGGCGCCCGCGCTCGCCGCGCGTCGGCACCAGCAATTCTGCTTCGAGAGCGCGCGCCAAAGCCTCGTCGATCTGACGCCGCACCTCGACCGTGTCTGCCACGTCGACGTCCGGATTGAGGTCGCGGATGACGTTGGTGAGCAGCCGATACTTGGCGTCGCGGAACGGCTCGCGCATCGGGACCGCGGCCATGATTGGAACCGGTCCGCCGGCGTCGATCGTCTCGGGTTGCGCCCGCTGCGCACCGTTCTGGCGCATGTCGGTCGCGCTCTTGGCAGCGTCGGCCTCGATCCTGCTCAGCAGTGACATTCAGCCCCTCCCCAGTCTGGCTATCAGTGCCGCGCCAATGCCAGCCGTCGCGGCTGCTGTCGGTCGGGCGCTGGTGCGTTGGCTGCCTCCGGCCCGTCGACGAGCGCGCGCGCGATCGCCGCAACGTCGCGGCTGATCTGCGCCTGCCTGTTCAGCGAGAAGAAGGGCAGGCCGCGATTGAGTGCGTTGACCACGGTGCGCGCATCGCTGACGACGGTGTAGTCGACCTTGCGCCCGACCGAATGCTCGACGTCGGCGATGCTGATCCCGTGGCCGGAGTCGGCTCGGTTGAGTACGAGCTTGAGCTTGCCGTCGCCGTAGCCGAGCTTGTCGGCGAGAGCGACGAGGACGCGCGTGTTCTTGATGGTCGTCAGGTCGAGCGTCACCACGCACAGCACTTCGTCGGCCGTGTCGAGCAGCGTCAGCGCCGGCTCCTGCAGGAGCGGCCACGTGTCGACGATCACGAGATCGTGCTGCTGGCGCAGCCGCTCGACGATCGAGCGCGCGCTCTTGGCGTTGACCAGCTCGGCCATCTCCGGCGACGGTGGCGGCAGGAGCACGCGGACGCCTGACGCGTGGGTGATCAGAGCGTTGTCGATGCTCTCGCCACGATCGTCGCCCGCGCCATCGGCGAGCACATCGGCGATCGTCGCGCTGCGCGGGTTGAGGTTGAGCAGCAGGGCAATGTCGCCGAACTGGAAGCTGCCGTCGACCAGCGCCACCCTGTGCCTCTCGCTGGCAGCCGCTACGGCGATGTTGACGGCGAGGGTGCTGCGCCCCACGCCGCCCTTGGGCGAGAACAGTGCGACCACCCGTCCGCGGTGCGCCGGGCTCGCCGGCGAGTGGCCGGCCATGCCCGGGCCGACGGCAACAGGCGAGGTCGGGCGGCGTTCGGCATTGCGCGCGTGAACGGCGCGCATCGACGCGATCAGCTCGTCGCCGCTGAATGGCTTGACCAGGAACTCCCGCGCCCCGGCGACCATGGAGCGACGAAGGTAGTCCGCGTCGCCGTGGATGCTCATCATCACGATCGCCGCGCCAGGGACCCGTCGCGCCAACTGCTCCGTCGTCTGGATGCCATCCATCCCCGGCATGTTGATGTCCATCAAGACGACGTCGGGCTGCAGGGTCGCAGCAAGCTCGAGCGCTTCGCGCCCGCTGCCTGCGCTGCCTACGACCTCCACGTCGGGCTCGAACGAGATCAGTTTGGCGATGTGACTACGTGTGTCGTCGACGTCGTCGACAACCAGGACCTTGATCATCGGTGCTCAGAAAGGGGCAGGCCGGCCGTTCAGCGGCCGGCCTGCAAATTCGGCGCCGCCAGAGCGGCGCTTACTGACTAGACGAAGATGCTGTCGATGATGGCGTTGATCTCGCCGCCCAGAAGGACGATCGCTGCGGCAACAATGCCGGCGATCGCGACCAGCAACAGCGCGTACTCGGTCAGGCCCTGGCCACGCTCGTCGCCGCGCATCTGGCGCAGGCGTTCGGCAAGAACGAACAGAAGGTGCGTCATAACCCTCAAACCCTCCCCCGCACGAGTGGCGGGACATGACCGCCGATGTGTTGCCCCTCTTGGACACTCCTCGCCATCGGCAAGGCCGGGATCATGCGCTTTAGTACTCCCGGAGTCAATAGGTAGTACTACTGAGTTGGGGACAATTCGTGGCCGCGGTGCTCGTACCGGTGCGAGGAAGCACATAGGAGAGTGGGTTAACGGCTGTCGTCGCCGCGGACGCCCCCTTCCAATTCGGGCACCACGAACCACGCGATGGTGACCGGCTCGGATGCGGCGCCGTTGAGGACGAGTTCCGCGCGGCCGCTGGCCAGGACCGCCTCCACGACGGCAATTCCCTCTGGGCCCTCGACGACGCGAGCTACGAGATCAGAGCCGGGAACGTCGGGCGCGGTTACTTCGATGCTGCGATCGCCGGGCGGAACAGTGACGGTTCCCTGCCAGTGTCCGCGCCGGACGAGAGCGAGCGGCTCCGCCGGGGCGGAGACGGAAGTTGGCGGCGCCGCAGGCGAGGGAGACGATCTCGTCGCGCCTGGCCGCCCGACGAGGCCGACCGGCTGGCTCCGGGCCGGTATCCGGGCGCCCTCGACCGCCGTGCGCGAGTCGGCGTCATCAGACGGCTCAACCGACTCCGTCGCTTCGGCTTCCGCTGCCTCCTCCTCGTTGGAGAAGGCCGCCGTGACGCTTGCTGCGCACTTTCGGCAGCGTGGGTTGTGCTTGGCTGACGGGAGGGCGAGCTGCGCTCGCGGAGTCCGGTAGGTGGCGTGCGCTCGCTTCGGCGGCTCGAAGCCGCAGAGCGCTCGCTCGTCGTTGCCGATCTCGAAGGCATGCGCCAGCGCGCCGGCATGCGCCTGCGGGTCGCCGTCGTCGCTGTGGCCCTCGCGCAGGGCGACGCCCCATATGACCTCCGACTCCAGCCACGTCCGCTGTCCGCGACGCGAGCTGCCGGGTAGGCGAAAAGGCATGTGCCCGAGTGTAGGGCGTGCGCGCGTCCGCCGCCCTCTGGCCGTCCGGGGTAACCTGCCTCCCGGGCCGGTCACCGCCTGGATCAAGGCGGCGGCAAGGCAAATCGAGCTGCAACGTAGCAGGAGCTGATGGCGCAACGAGTTCTCGTCCTGGGCGGCGACGGATACCTCGGCTGGCCAACGGCGATGCACCTTTCGGCGCGCGGCTTCGACGTCGCGGTCGTCGACAACTTCGCTAAGCGCGAGTGGGAGCGAGAGCTGGGCGTCCAGCCGCTGATCCCTATCGGCACGCTGGAGGACCGCGTCGCCGCGTGGCGTGAAGTCAGCGGCTGCGAGATCGGGATGTACGTCGGGGACCTGGTCGACTATCCCTTCGTCGCCTGGGTCATCGCCGACTTCGCGCCCGATGCGATCGTCCACTACGGCGAGCAGCCGTCGGCGCCGTACTCGATGATCGATGTCCGCCACGCCACGTACACGCAGTCGAACAACGTAGTCGGCACGCTCAACGTCCTCTTCGCGATGCGCGATCGCGCCCCCGACGCGCACCTGGTCAAGCTGGGGACGATGGGCGAGTACGGCACGCCCGACATCGACATCGAGGAGGGCTACCTGCTCGTCGAGCACAACGGCCGGCGCCACGAGTTCCTCTACCCCAAGACGCCCGGCTCGATCTATCACCTCTCGAAGGTCCACGACTCGCACAACATTCACTTCTGCTGCCGCATCTGGGCGCTGCGCGCGACCGAGCTCAACCAGGGTGTGGTCTACGGCGTCCAGACCGACGAGTCGGCGCGCGACGCGCGGCTGGCAACGAGCCTCCACTACGACGAGGTGTTCGGCACGGCGCTCAACCGCTTCTGCGTGCAGGCCGTCGCCGGCGAGCCGATCACGCCCTACGGCCGCGGCGGCCAGACGCGCGGCTACCTCAACATCCGCGACACGATGGCCTGCGTGGAGCTGGTGATCCGCAACCCGGCCGCGCCCGGCGAGCTGCGCGTGTACAACCAGTTCACCGAGCAGTTCACGGTCAGCGAGCTGGCCGACAAGGTGCGGGCCGCGGCCGCCGAGCTGGGCATCGAGGCGACCGTGGTCCACGCGCCCAACCCACGCGTCGAGGCCGAGGAGCACTACTACAACGCCCGGCACACGAAGCTGCTCGAGCTCGGGCTGGTGCCCAACCTGCTGGGCCCCGAGCTGATCCGCTCCATGATCCGGACCATCGAGCGCTATGCCGATCGGATCGATCGGTCGAAGCTATCGATGGGCGTGCGCTGGGCACCGGAACCGGAGGCGCGCGTCGCTCGCGCGGATCGATTGCAGGCTGGCGGGCATGAGTAGGCGGCGGCTGAGGCACGCCTGCGGGTCACCGTCCCTGCTGAAGGAAAACGGCTGGAATCGTCCGCAGCATGATCTTGAGGTCCATCCACAGCGACCACGAGTCGACGTAGTTGAGATCGAGCGTGGCGCGTCGATCAAAGTCGCCGTCTGTCCGCGCGACCACCTGCCAGAGGCCTGTCAGGCCGGGCCGCATGGAGAGCCTGCGTCGATGCCAGACGCTGTAGTTCTCGACTTCGCGAGGCGGCGCGGGCCGCGGGCCGACGATGCTCATCTCGCCGCGCAACACGTTGACCAGCTGCGGTAACTCATCGAGGCTGAACCGGCGCAGCAGTCGCCCAAGGCGGGTGACCCGCGGATCATCGGCGATCTTGAACGCGGCGCCACCCATGTCGTTGAGGTGCACGAACTCCGACTGCATCTCCTCAGCGCCCGGGATCATGGTCCGGAACTTGAGGCAATCGAACGGTCGGCCATGGAGCCCGACGCGACGGTGACGGAAGACGACGGGCGGCCCGTCGATCAAGCCGATTGCGAGGGCGACGCCGAGTATGAGCGGGCTCAGCACGACCAGCGCAAACGCGCTGACGACGATGTCGAAGGCGCGCTTGAGGGCCATGCCGACGACCCGGTCGGGGCCATAGAGGAAGGTCACCACGGGCATGTCGGCCAGCTGCTCGTGGTGGCCGCCGGTCAGCAGCCCACCGAGCGGCGGGATCACAACGCGCACGATCTTGCCCTCCTCCTCGCAGATGCGCGTCGCCGGTTCGACGTAACTCCACTCGGCCGGCGACAGGCAGATCGCGACCTCGTCGACCACCTGCCGATGCATGATCTCCTCGATCTTGTCGATCGAGCCGAGCACCGGCCGACTCACACCCGGCCGCTCGTCATGCGGCCCGGGCAGATGGCCCATCACGCGCAACCCGAGCTCTCGCTGCCGCTCGACCTCGTTGGCGAACCTCTCGGCCGCGGGCCCGGCGCCGACGATCAGCATCTGCCGGCTGTTGTAGCCGCGACTGCGCATCCACGTCAGCAACTCGCGCAGGACTAGCCGCGAGCCGATCGTCACCACCGGCTGCGCCACGAAGAGCATGAGCAGGAACAGCCGGCTGATGTGCGGCTCGTTGATGAGGAAGAGCACGCTCAACGAGACGAACGCGACGAGAACGCCGGCGCGAACGATGCCGACGACCTCGCCGCGCAGCGACCAGTGCGTGCGCAGCCGGTACAGCCCCATGAACCAGAGCGCGACTACCCACAGCAGCGCGTAGCCGGCCGCCAGGGCCGCTGGCTCCGTGCGCGCGTTTCCGAGCGCGCCCGACGCGTTGAGGAAGTCATAGCGGACCGTCGCAATCAGCCAGAACAGGACGAAAGCGCTCAGCGCGTCGGCGAACATCAGCGCCGAGCGAAGCAGGAACAGGTGCCGCCGGATCACCGGAGCCTGCGCGCGGACTTCATGCGCGCACCGATTCGGCCAGCCGGTGAGCGTACTGCCGCCGGTAGTAGTCGTGCCACTCGCCCGATTTCGCCGCCGTCCACCAGTCGCGGTTGGCGGCGAACCATCGGATGGTGGCCGGCAGGCCCTCCTCAAAAGGCACCCGACAGCGCCATCCCAGGGCCTGGAGCTTGCTGCCATCCATCGCATACCGCCGATCGTGGCCGGGACGGTCGCGCACGCTGCGGACCAAATCCCACGGCTTGCCGAGCTCGGCCAGGATGTGCTCGGTCACCTCGCGATTGGTCCGGCTGCTAGCGCCGGGGACGTTGTACGCCTCGCCCGGTGCGCCGTGATCGAGGACGAAGCCGACCGCATCGGCATGGTCGTCGACGAAAATCCAGTCGCGCTCCTGCAGCCCGTCGCCGTAAAGTGGCAGGGGCTCATCGGCGATGGCGTTGGTGATGAAGAGCGGGATGAGCTTCTCCGGGTGCTGATACGGGCCATAGGTGTTGGCGCCACGCGTGATGATGACGTCCAAGCCGTGGGTTGTCGCGTAAGCCCGGGCTAGCATCTCGCCAGCAGCCTTCGCTGCCGCGTATGGGCTGCGCGGATTCGGCGGGTCGTCCTCACGGCTGTAGCCGGTCTCGAGCGGCCCGTAAATCTCATCCGTTGAGACCTGCAGGAATCGGCAGGAGCTTACTGCCTGGCGCCGGCGCACGGCCTCGAGCAGCACGTGGACGCCGATGACACCGGTCCGCAGGAACGCCTCGGCGTCAAGGATCGATCGGTCGACATGCGATTCGGCGGCGAAGTTGACGACGGCGTCTGCCTCAGCGACGAGCGGCCCGACTACTCGCGCGTCTGCAATGTCGCCCTCAACGAAGCGGAAGCGCGGCGCCGTCGCTCGATCCGCCTCGACGGTCGCGAGGTTCGCGCGTGAGCCGGCATACGTCAGCTTGTCCAGCACGACGAGTCGGTCGGCTGTCTGAGCAAGGCGACGCCTGACGAAAGCGCTGCCGATGAACCCCGCACCGCCGGCGACGACTATGTTCACGTCTGACCCGCCTCATCCAGCTCTGCGCGCTCACCGAGCTCCGTGGCCACGACATTCGCCGCGTGCAGCAGCGACTCGCGCGTGCCCGCATCGGCCCAGTGGCCGGTGTACTCGCGCCAGAAGAGCCGGCCGCTTGCAATGTAGTGGTTCAAGACGTCGGTGATCTCGAACTCGCCGCGCCGCGACGGAACGAGTTCCGCAATCACGTCGAAGGCGTCCGGTCGCAGGAAGTAGACGCCGGTCGGTATGAAGTTGCTCTTCGGTCCCGCCGGCTTCTCCTCGAACGTGACGAGGCGACCGGCGGCGTCGAACTCGGCCACGCCAAACCGTTCTGGATCGGGCACGCGGTAGAGCAGCGTACCGGCAGCCCATGGTCCGTCGTCGAATTCGCGCGCCACGCTGGCCAGCTCGTCGCCGCGCAATATGTTGTCGCCCAGGACGACGCAGAACGAATCGTCGCCGACGAAGTCACGGGCCAGCCCGATCGCGTGGGCGATCCCGTGCGCACCGCGCTGGTAGCGATACGAGAAGTCAAGGCCGAACTCTTTGCCGTCTGCCAGCAGCTCGACGACATCGCCGACGCTTCGACCTCCAAGGATGATCAGGACCTCGCGGATTCCCATTCCACGCAACGTACTGATCGGGAAATAGATCATCGGACGGTCGTAGACCGGCAGCAGGTGTTTGTTGGTCACGCGCGTCAAGGGGTCGAGGCGCGTAGCGGTACCGCCGGCCAGGATCAGCCCCTTCACGTCCGGGCCGCCCTCGGCGTGAAGCCACGAGGACGCCGGCCGAGGCGCACGACGGCGAGCTGGATCGCTTCGCGAACGTCTATCGCGCGGAAGATGAACCATGAAAGCCAGCGCGGGTAGCGCTGCTGGTAGTGCCTGCGGTAGAAGATGCGCATCGCGTCATGGAACGCACGTACGGTCCTCTGCGGCTCGAGCCGCGAGCTGGCGCCCTTGACGTGCCGGACGGTCGTGATCGGCGTGTAAGTGACCCGCCAGCCCGCCTGCTTGATGCGGTACGCCCAGTCGATGTCCTCGCCGTACATGAAATAGCTCTCGTCGAGGCCGCCGACCTGCTCGGCTACCTGCCGCCTGACCATCATGAACGCACCACAGGGCGAGTCGATCTCCGCTTCCTCACTCTCGTCGAGGTAGGTGAGGTTGTACTGCGCGATGTGTCGGTTGCGCGGGAAGAGGCGCGACAGCAGCGAGAGGCGCAAGAAGGCGCGCGACGGCGTCGGAAAGGACCGCCGGCACGCCAGGTCGAGGCGGCCGTCCTCGCGCACGAGCCGGGCAGTCGAGCAGCCGACGTCAGGGCGCTCGTCCATGTAACCAACCATCAGTGAGAGCGTGTCTGGCTCCACGAAGGCATCCGGGTTGAGCAGCAGCAGGTAGCGTCCGCTGGCCTGTCGGAGCCCCTCGTTTGCGGCCGTCGCGAAGCCGACATTGGTCGCGTTGCGGATGACGCGCAGCGATGGATCGAGCGCGCGAACTGCCGATTCCGGAAAGGCGGCGGACGCATTGTCCACCACGATCAGCTCGGTGGAAACTGGACCGCGCGTGGCTGCGAGGGCAGCCAGGCATGTTGTCAGCAGGTCAGGCGTCTCGTAATGGACGATCACGACGCTCACGTCCGGTTGCCGGTCAGGCACGCGACGAGTCCTCCACTGCCGCCAGATCGTCACCCGCCACGGTCGCGGAAGTTCAACTTCCGCTCGGGCTGCGCAGATATACCATCACCGGGCAAAGTTCGGGCCCGCCGCAGGACAACAACGGGTGGGAGCGTGACCAAAGTTTGGCGACCACTGAAAACTCCGGGCGCGTGGCGGCGAACCGTGGAGTTCCATGACGACGAGCGTGGGTCATTCGGCGAGCTGTGGCGCGCCAGCTGGCTCGAGCAACTGGCCGCGGGCGCAGAGATGCGGCAGGCCAACCTCTCGCGCTCCCGCGCCGAAGTGCTGCGCGGCCTACACATGCACCTGCGCCAGGCCGACCTGTGGATCGTCGTCGAGGGCCACCCCTTCGTCGCCCTCGTAGACGTTCGGCCATTGCTCGAGGGCACCGGTGGGTCGCGGCCGGAGACGATCGACGCCGCACCCGGCGACGTTTTCTACCTGCCGGAGCGCGTGGCGCATGGGTTCTACGCGCGGGATCCGATCGCGCTCGTTTACCTCGTCTCGAACGAGTACGACTCCACCGATGAGCTGAGCTTCGCCTGGAACGACCCGGAGGCCGGCGTGAGCTGGCCGACGAGGCAGCCGATCCTCTCGGAACGCGATCAGGCCAATCCGTCGCTTCGTGAACTCGTCGCGACGATGCGTCAGCAGATCGCGGATAGGTAGTCGGCCAAAGCCTCGCGCCAAGGGCGGATCGCAACGCCCAAGGATGACGCCCGCCAGGAGTCGAGCACGCCCCATGCCGGCGGCGTCGAGGCGCGCACGAAGTCGAGGCCGCTGATTGGGACAAGCTCCACTTCCGGGCGGCACCGAGCCATTACCTCGGCCGCGACGTCGAACCGCGACGCGGCGTCCGGGGCAGCCAGGTGGTATGTCGCGCCTGGAGCACGCTCGACGAGCTCGAGGATCGCTTGGGCGAGGTCGATCGTGTATGTCGGCGATCCGATCTCGTTAGTCACCACCTTGAGCGGCTGGCCCGGCGGGAGCGCATCGGCGGCGGCGAGGATCTTGCTCGGGAAGTCGTTGCCGGGCGGGCCGTACAGCCACGCGGTACGTACGATCCAGAGCCGATCGTCTGCGCCTGCCTCCTGGTAGGCGGCGCGCGCAAGCTGCTCGCCAAGGAGCTTGCTGGCGCCATACGGGTTGTGCGGGCTCGTTCTGTCGTCTTCGACGTAGCCCCGCCCATCCGTCCGCGTGCCGTCGAAGACCTCGTTGGTCGAGATGAGTACGAGCGCAGCTCCGGCCGCTGCGCAGGCCGCGGCCAGTGCGCCGACCGCTTCACCGTTGCGGCGGAAGGCGACCTCGGGTTCGCGGGCGCAGCCGTCGACGTCCGTCCAAGCGGCCGGGTGAACGACGAGCTCGGGTCGGTCGCGATCGACCAGCCGCCGAGCCGAAGACGGTTGGTCGAGGTCGTAGCCGGGCCGCGACCACTCGACGACTTCGCGGCCGCGCGCGGCGAGCGCACGCACGAGCGCACGGCCAAGCCGACCGCGTGCACCGGTGACCGCAACCGCGTTCGACGAATGCATCGCGGTACCGTAGCGCGCTTCCTATACTCGGGCTCGTGATCGCGTCGGCGACTGGACCTCCGGCGACGTAGGCCGTGGCCGCCAACACCGCTGCCGCAGCCGGCCCTCTTGTCACTGTTTCGCTCGTGACCTACAACGGGATGCGATGGCTGCCGGGCTGCCTCGAGTCCGTGCGGGCGCAGGACCTGCCGGACTGGGAGCTGCTTGTCCTGGATAACGCGTCGTCCGATGGGAGCACCGGCTGGCTGCGTGACATTGTCGCCCAAGATCGACGGATGAGGCTAACCGCGTTGACGAGCAACCTCGGCTTTGCCGCAGGACACAACAAGAACATCTTCGCCGCACGCGGCGAGTTCGTTCTCCTGCTGAACCAGGACGTCGAGCTCGATCGCGGATTCCTGCGCGCCGCGGTCGACGCCCTCCAGGGCAGGCCGAAGGTCGGCGCCGTCCAACCCCGGCTACGCAGGTTGGCAGCGCCGGGCGAGCGAACGAATATCCTCGACAGCACCGGGCTGCTGATGTACCGCGACCGGCGCGTCGTCAGCCGCAGGCAGGGCGAGCGTGAGCACAATGTTGACCTTGTCCCGGGCCCTGTGTGGGGCGCCGACGGCCCTGCGCCGGTCTATCGTCAAGCCGCCTTGCTGAGTGCGCGCGTGCCGAAAACGCGCGGGCGCTGGGAGGTCCTCGACGAGGATTTCTTCATGTACAAGGAAGACGTTGACCTTGCCTGGCGGCTCCGGATACTGGGCTGGCAGACGTGGTACGAGCCCACGGCCGTCGCGTGGCATGCCCGGGCAGCAGGCGCCCGCCGTGCGCGGAGTCTGCTCGACGTTGCTCACGCGAGTCGACTGATCCCACGTTGGATCAAGATTCTCTCGTGGAGGAATCAGCGCCTGATGCAGATCAAGAACGAGCGGCTGGAGGACCTGATGCCTGACATCGCTTGGGTCGCCCGCCGTGAGCTTCTTTCATTGGCGTTCATAGTCTTGGCTGACCCGTCCCGCCTAGTCGCGCTCCGCGGGTTCTTGTGGTACGCTGCTCGCGCGTGGCGACGGCGTTCCGCGCTACGCCTCTAGCGCAGCCGAGCGGAAACGCGACTACGAAGACAAGATCTCGCGCCACAGCTCTTGGCGTAGGCGTGCCTGAGCTCCAAGCGTGTGGTTCGCCATTACATCCATGTACGCATTACGGCCCAGTTCGCGGCTCCGGTCCGGTCGACGAACCATCTCCGCCAGGGCTTCAAACCACGCGTCTTCTTCATTCGCCACAAGAATCCCGGTCTCGCCAGGACGCACAGCCACCTGGTACGCCTCGACGTCTGACAGCACCTGAGCCAAGCCGCAGATTCCATAGTCCAAGTACTTAATGTAGCTCTTCGAGCGGTTAAAGACGCTGTCCAAGAGGGGAGCAACACCGATGTCATATCGTCGAGCGTGAAGCAGCCACTTCACAAACTCGGGATAGACGTTCGCCCAGTGCGGCACCGGTTGCACCGTTATCAACGGATGAATATTGCTGGCTGTGAAGCCGCCGATACACGTGAAGGCAACCCGGTCGCCAAACTCGTTCTTCAAGCGAGCAAGCGGCCGGTCCAATATGGCGAGATCGTCATCGTGCGTGCGCGTTCCCATGTACAGGATCGCCACGTGGCTGCGTTCCTGCCGTGGCTGCCACGCCTCAACCGGCGTCAAAAGAGCTTCATCTAGAGCGTTCGGCAGGACGTGGACGTGCTGATTGAACTGTGCCAACCTCGCCTTCAGCGGCTCGCTTGACACCATGACCGTATCTGCACCGGTAGCGATAATTGACATCGCCTGCTTGACCGGACCCGAGAAGCGGCGTGTAGCCGGATGCGACGGCGGTAACTGGAAGAGGTCGTCGTCAATCTCGTACACGAGTTTGGTGCCGCGGCGGCGACACATCGCAACGAGGTGGTCTGCATCCTCCGGCGCTCTTATCGCGTCTCGCTGGACCAGAAGTGCGTCGCCTAAGACTATGCCTTCGAGCCTTCCCGGCAGGGCCTTTAGGTGGAGAATAGACGCGAGGCTGCTGTGCTGCAGCGGTCGTATTACGCGGATGTATGCTGTTGCCTCCGGGTGGCCGTCGGCGCGGATCGGAACCAGCGCCGCCACCTGCTTCGGGGAAACATCGCGCGGGAGTTGCCGAGTTTCCAAGGAGCGTGCTCGTTCTCGCATCCTTTCCAGAAGAGGGTTTGTGTCCATGCTCCTCACGGCTCGTTCGACCCGCCGTGCCCCGTGGATCCGCCGAAGCGCCTCCCTGCCAGCCCGCATCAACGCAATGCGGTCCGCCCTCTTGAAGCTGCGTGACTTTGCGTGGTAGACGAACGTATGCGTCGCTATGACGGAGACAAAACCGGCCGCGCTTGCTCGAAAGCAGTAGTCGTTCTCCTCACCATATCCGCGCGGAAAATGGATGGCATCGAAAACACCAACTCTATCGAGCACAGCGCGTGTCACGCCAAAGCAGAACCCATGCACGAGTGGCACTAGTGGGAGGATGCTGCTGGGCGTCCAGCGCTCACAAAGGCGGTTCATATCATCCGGCGACGTACCGGGCGGTAGCTTGTTGACGGCCGTTTGCTCAGCCGTCCCACGCTGCTCCGGAATGGATTGGTGGCTAGCAGCATTCGAGATTGGACCTACAATGCCGCCGCCCGCGGTCGAGAATACCGCGTCGGCTAGCTTATCCGCCCAGCCATCTGTCGCGACTGTATCGCTGTTGAGCAAGATGACAAGGTCCGCTGTGGATGCCCTCAAGCCTTGATTGGCTGCCGAGGTGTAACCCAAGGCAAACGAGTTCCGGTGCACCGATACCCACTCGCGGCCCTGAGCGAAGGAGGCGACATATTCGGCGGTCGGAGGGTCTGAGCCATCGTCGATGATGATCAAGCGCTGGTGCTCTCCAGAGCGCGTCCGTCGCACCGACTCCAAGCATTCGCGCACGTCTGGAAGCGCATTGTGGACGCAGACGACGATGTCAATTCGTCGACGCTGCTGTTCGGTAATCCGCTGATCCCTGACATCAACGTACGGCGGAGCTTCGTACGGGTCTACGATCGGACACCGCAGCGCATCGATGATTGACTGTGCTGGACCGACCCCCCCGTCGTGCATGAAGTAGGCCAGGCCCGGTAGATTTCGGACACTGTTGGGGCGCTGCGCTATCGCGTGCCAGTCCAGACCTACCTGCCTAAGCGCGTAATTCGCGCTTAGCTGGTCTCTGTAGCTGTGCCGATCGATCTCGGTCCACCACCGGTCCAGGAATTCGCGCACGCCACTTACCGCCAAGTTGAACATCACCAACCCGGTCTCGATGAGATCGTCGTGTGCGAAGCCCTCGCTTGCGTACGTGGAGACTTGGTCTCGCATTTCCTCAGGGTCGCCCTTCGCCTGTCTAATGCAAGCCTCGACCTCGTCATATATCGACGATCTGAAGGGGTGCGGAATCGCGCCTACCGCCTTCCCTGACGCAATGAACTCATCGACAAACGGCCGGATGTCACCGGTAATCATGATGTTGCTGTCGATCCAGACAGCGACGTCATAGCCGTCGAAGAGCACGTGGGGGTGCGTCTTGACGAACCTTGCCGCTCGAGGGCGTTCCTGGTGGTAGTAAGTCATGGGCCTGACCTGCCAAACGCCAGTGGCAGCCGCCGGCGCGTCACTGAACAGCACGTACTCGAAACTGGGATCGAGGTGTTCAGGGAGCTTGATCGAGTCGTACCCGGCACTGACGGCGGTGTAGATGACGACGCGCGATTCGGACGTCTCCAGCTTCCGTGCCGCCCTCGCGGCGGCATACTGAGCGATGAGGGCCTTGTACGACTCGATGTTCGCCAGCCGGCGCGCCAGGGTAGCATCGAGCTCGTCTGCCGAACGTCCCCTTCCAGTGGTGACGGCCCTTCCGCTGACGCCCGTCCCCGCCTGGAGACGTGTGTACTCCGTGGCGCCCAACGTGGCCGCGCCGACGCCGTGATCTTCCGCCTGCGGTACTCGTGGTCCAACCCGCGAGTCGTTTCCGGATGCGGCGTCACGGTTCGGATGGCGCCCCTCATGCACGCCGTATCGGACGTAATGAACCAGCGGGTTCATTCCCGACTGCCCAACGTCAGGGTTCTGTTCCAGGTACCAGTTGGTGTCGAAGTACCCGCTCGGATTCCGCCCTTCCTTCGCGCCGAACGCGACGTAGTGCAATACGGGATCGATCCCGGCCGCCGCGACATCGGCGTAAGCGCTCCGGTAATACTCAGCATCGACGAGCCTGTACGCACGCAGGAGAACGTAATCGATGAACATGCGGCGAGCGGCGTCAGCGCCAGTCTGAGTGGCTGCCCTGCCCATCGCCCTCACGAGCAACGCCATGGTCCGTACGTCGACGACGAAGGTAGCGATTGCACGAACGAGCACGTTCGTACTCGGTGCCGCTGACCCATAGAGACGCCTGAGTTCCGTCTGCTCCCTGGCGATCTGACGGGCAGCGAGCTGCATCCGTCTATCACGCTCGCCCAAACTTTGAACGGCGGCCTCTAGTCGCCTCGCACCCTCCTTGAGCTTCGCTTCGAGTTCTTCGGACAGTTGCTCGCTCTCTGACAAGCGTTGCTCGCGTTCTGACAAGCGCCCGCGAAGCGCATCGATGGCGGCGTCGCGTTCAGCTAGGGATGCCGTGAACCGCTCAGCGGCTGCCTCGTGGTGTGCCAGATCGCGCTGTAGGCCCGCAATCTCCTCCTCACGTCTCGTCAGTTCCCACTCGTATTGCGCAACCTGCTCATCGCGTTCACGCAACGTCCTAGCAACTTGATCAAGCTCCTCATCGGGAGGACGAGCTCGAGCCGTCCACGGGTTATTGGATTCGTCTGAACGCCGCATCGACCGACGATCCGTTTCGACCGGCGCGCTCGCGACCGGCGCCACGGTCCCTGCGATGACTCGCCGCCCGAGGTCGTTGCGGCTACGATGGCCCTTCCTCACGAAACACATAGAGTTAACGAACTCAACGGAGTGAATCAGCGCCAGGCTCGCCTCGTCGATACCAAAGCCGTACCTCTCCGAGAAGCCCCGAAAGACATCGGCTCGCGCAGTCGTCACGCCCCAGTGGTCGTGGTTGAGAGTGTCCGCAAGCCGCTTGAAAAACGACATCGCCGACAACGGATAGTAGAGGCCGCCCTCAAAGTCGCGCCAATAGCTGCAGTGCATGTCTTCAACGACATAGATGCCACCATCCGAGAGGGACGGAAACAGACGGCCAAATGTGCGCACGACGTCAGCTGAGCGGTGCGACCCATCATCGATGATGACATCGTACTTCCGTGCATGCCTGCGAATAGCAGCCAGTGTGGCGTCCGCATTCACATCGCCGATCACGACCCTCACGCGGGGGTCATCAAACGTCAGGCGCCCGCAGTCCATGTCGATGTCGCATCCGACAATGACGCTCGCGCGCGGGAAGTAGCGGGACCAGATCTCGAGCGAACCGCCATTCTGAACGCCGATTTCGAGGAGTCGGATTGCGCGATCGCGGAGATAGGGGAAGGCACTCTCATACTCCCGCAAGTACATCTCCCATTTGTCTGAGACCTTACCGCGGTGCCGCGTGTAAAGCTCGGTCAGGGTCGGCAGTCGCGACGATCGAGCGACCGACGGGCGGCTAGACGTGCCGCGGTGAGCATTACCACTTGCAGGGCTGTTTCGACCATCCCGGGAAGCGGCTCTACCGCGCGGTCGTGGCAACGGAGGTCGGTCGCCTTGCTTCGTCATTCGGGTTGCGCCGTGCGGGAGACCACGATATAGCTACCCGCCGGAATGAATGACGGGCCAGAAGTATGCAGCGACGCCACTACAGAAGGACTTCATGCTCATAGAAGGCCACAGCATCGGCACTCGTGCCTGCGAAGACGAGCCTGCCATGATCCAACACGATGGCGCTGTCGCATAGATCGCGTACCGCCGCCATACTGTGGCTCACGAACAGCACAGTCGCGCCCTCACCTACGAGCTCGCGGATTCGCTTCTGGCACTTGCGCTGAAAGACGATGTCGCCGACTGAAAGGACCTCGTCTACGATCATGATTTCTGCCGCCATATGGGCCGATACGCTGAATGCGAGCCGAAGGTACATCCCGCTCGAGTAGTATTTCACTGGGGTGTCGAGAAATTCGCCGATCTCGGCGAAGGTGCCGATCGCCGGCGCGACAGTTCGGATCTCCTGAGTACTCATGCCAAGAATTGCCCCGCTAAGGAATATATTGTCCCTGCCGGTCAGGTCCGGATGGAATCCTGTGCCGACCTGCAGCAACGCTCCGACGCGTCCCCGGGTTTCCGCGTAACCCTCCGTGGGCGCTGTGACACGAGCGAGTACTTTCATTAGCGTCGTCTTGCCTGAGCCATTCCGTCCCAGCACGCCGAGGACCTGCCCCCTAGCGACTGAGAACGTCACGTCCTTCAGCGCCCATATCGTCTGCGGACCAGCGGAACCGGACCCCAAGCGCCTAGCAAGGCGATCGTAGATGCTGTCGGTCTTCGCCACGCCGATCCGGTATTGCTTCCCGAGTTGGTGGACGAGAACGGCTGGGTGGCGTGTATCGGTGCCGGTTTGCGGTGTATAGGGCGAGGCTATGACGTTCACAGCTCAGACCCCGGACCCGTCCTCACTCGGTGGCGACGACGGCACAGATAACGCTTCCCTCCCGAGAGTCATAGAACGTCCGCGAAAGTGGCTTCGCGCCGCCGGAAGAATATGTAACCGGACGCCAGGACTGCAGCTGACACAACGGAACCAAGTAGCCACGCCTCGGCCGGCGGTGCCGGCGCGCCTCCGATCGCCCACCGGAACCCCGAGACCACGAGGGCCAGCGGATTCAAGAAATAGATGACGTGGTAGGGCGCGGGCACGAGGGTGGCCGGATATATTATCGGAGACGAGAACATCCAGACCTGAGTGAGGAATGGTAGTAGCTGCACTATGTCACGATAGGTCACATTGATCGCCGAAAGCCAGAAGGCTACGCCGAGGGCCGTCATCCAAGCGATCGCTACGAAAATCGGGAGAACTACGATTGCCACGCCCGGCATAACGCCGAAGGCGAGCAGAATCACGGCGAGAGCGATGCTCGCTAGAGCCAGATCGACCAGGCTCGCCAAAGCGACCGATACAGGGAAGTAGGTACGCGGAAAGTAGACGCGCGTTACAAGAGCGGCGTTGGCAGTCACGCTCGCACTCCCTTGGTTGAGTATCTTCGCAACCATCTGCCATGGGACCAGCCCTAGCAGAAAGAAGACGGGGTACGGGAGCCCTGCCGAAGGAAGCCTGCCTAGTAGGCCGAAGAAGATACTGAACACGATCATCAGCAGGACTGGCTGGACAATGGCCCACGCGCTGCCAATCAGCGTCTGCCTGTACCGGACCATGAGGTCCCGCCTGGCCAGCACCAGACAGATGCGCCGCAGCCCCCAGAACTCGGCGAGGCCCAGTCCGGGCCACCGGCCTGAGGGTCGAATGATTGTGGCGGTCGGGTCGCCCGGTCCCCGCGGCTGGATACGGTTCCGACCAGCGGCTTCCGTTCCGGCCGGCGGCTCTACCTCCGCTCGCTCCGTCAGCGTCATCAGCAGGAGTCTAATTGGTACTGCCCAGCCTCACCGAGCTCGAGGCCCCGAACCGTGTGTCCTGGTCGGCACGTGTGGCCAAGGCGCTCCGCACCGGTTTCGGGAAGGCAAGCTGCCGCTGCGAGCAGGACATCAGCGTCGGATTTCTCGGCAAGCGCCAGTCCTGCATGTCACCGCCGGCCAGCTCCACACGATAATGAGCCCCCGACCGCCGTTTGGCCGAAGCGGATAGCGAGACAGGTGGCTAACCTGCCGCGAATAGCGTTGAAGGCAGGCGCCGGGCTCCGGACCCGTGATCATCGCAGCGCATCCATTGCGAGCTGCTAGTATCCATCCCGGCGCCTCACCGGCGTCGCGCGATCATATCGATGAGGCACGTGTGGATCTGCTTCGCAGCCCGGTTAGCGATGAACACGAACACCGCCTCGAGGACTCACGGGTCGGCATAGTTGGCTTGGGATACGTGGGTCTACCGCTCGGCCTGTCGCTGGTACGGGCGGGGGTTCAAGTAGTAGGTGTCGACTCGAGTGCTGCTCGGCGACAAACACTTACCCGCGGTGAGTCCCCGATCGACGATGTTACCGACGATGAGGTAGCGCGCGCCCTTGATCACGGCTTAACGCTACGCTCACCTGCAGACGGTAGGCTGGACGAAGTCGATGCCGTATTCGTGTGCGTTCCAACCCCAATCACCGCTGCAAGAGACCCTGACTTATCTGCGGTCTTGGCCGCTGCCCGACTCGTATCCGCTTCTCTGCGTCGCGGTCACCTGATCGTACTGCAGTCGACGACCTATCCCGGCACCACGAGTGGTCCGTTCCGTGGACAGCTCGAGCGCTCAGGTCTTATAGCCGGGCGCGACTTTGCCCTCGCCTACGCGCCTGAACGCGTTAACCCGGGCGACCCGGCGAGTAGTCGCGGGCCACTTCCTCGATTGGTCGGCGGCGTTACTCGCGCGGATGGCGCCCCGGCCGCGCGCTTGCTTCGCCTGTTGGGCGGCGACGTGCTCGAACTGTCATCGCCCGATGCTGCGGAGCTGGCAAAGCTCTTGGAGAACGTCTTCCGCAACGTCAACATCGCGCTCGTAAATCAACTCCGACTGCTCTGCGAGCGGATGGGCCTCGACGTCTGGGAGATTATCGATGCGGCCGCGACGAAGCCCTTTGGCTTTATGCCGTTGCGACCCGGACCAGGCGTGGGGGGACACTGTATACCAGTAGTTCCCTACTACTTGTCTTGGCGAGCATGGCAATTCGGAATTACTGACCGGTTTGTTGAGCTCGCCGGAGATATCAACGTCTCCATGCCTCATCATGTTGTCGACCTCGTGGCAACAGCGCTGAATGACCGTAGGCAAGCAACGAGAGGCTCGCGAGTCGGTGTGCTGGGCGTCGCGTTCAAGCCAAACGTCAGCGATACACGGAATGCCCCCGCGGCAGAGATCATTGCGCTGCTATCGTCGCGTGGAGCACGGGTTGTCTACCATGATCCGCTTGTGGAGTCGTTCCGCGACGCCGCGGGTCAAGACTATCACTCGACCACACTCGACGATCTCCTGCTGACAACTGACATAGTCATCGCTCTAGTAGGCCACCAGCGAATCGACTGGCATGCGGTATATGCCCGCGCGCCCCTCGTTGTCGATACGGTTGGAACGCCGCGGGCGCGAGAGTTGGCCGAACGGCAAGTCCTAAGGCTCGGCACCGGATGGTCGTGATCAGCTCGCGGCCGCGATCAGTGGGGCGTTGAGTGCCGGCAGCGGACGGGGCAGCGGACGGCATAGCCAACTACATAAGACGCCGACAGATTGACTTTCTGGACTTCGGATGCAGCCACGGAGCATCACTCGACTATGCTCGGGCGACGTTTGGAGGCCACAGAGGGCTTGGAGTCGATCTCTCGCCGCAGAAGGTGGAGAATGCTAGGGCCGCCGGCCACGACGCGGTCGTGGCGGACGTCACAGCCCTCCAGCTGGGGGATAACTCCGTTGACTTCGTCACAATGATCCATTTCTTGGAGCACCTGCCGAGCTTTGATGCTGCCCTCAGGGCGATAGGATCAGCGATTCGCGTTGCGCGGGATTTCGTGTACATTCGCCATCCGTGGTTCGATTCTGATGCTCACCTGCTCGAGCTCGGCTATAAGTTCTATTGGTCCGACTGGGCGGGCCATAGCTTACACTTCGACCGACTGGCCTTTGTTCGAGCCCTGAATCGCCTTAAACATACCGGCCGATGGACACTTATGGGTAGAAACCTGATCCGAGATACGACTGATCCTTCAGTCATCCCACTCTTAGCGCCGGTCGACAGCTTTGGAGTAGACCCGGATGAAGCTCGACAGCGCGAGCCAGTCGCTATCCAGCCCCGCGCGTTCAGGGAAGTCGCGTGCCTCATTCAAAGCGGCGAAATCGCCAGGTTCAACGAAGCGCGGTCGTCGTTGGATAGTAGGCACGCTATCCTTCTCGAGTTCGACGGTATGCGGCGGTTAGCGAGCATGACCGCTTCTGAGTAATAGAGGGTCCGGCGTGGTACTCACCGACCCGAAGCGGGTGTATCGCTCGGTCTGTCGTCGTTCAGCCGACGTCGAGCGCTGACGTCAACCGACGACTCGCACCCTAGGGACCCGGGGCGGACGGGTCCTCGAGCAGAGATGTTAGAGGGTGCGGTCGGCCTCGCGTCTGGTAGGGCGTTCGGTTACCGACCGGCCCGGTGGCACTGTCGCGTGGCCGTACGGGACAGCCGCTGAGGCGCCACCGACCACGAGGAAGGCGGCGACGGTGACCTGCGCGTACAGGAACGGGTTGTTGAACGCGGCCATCAGCGCCACCGCAGTCAGGCCGGCTGCGCCGGCGCCGGCCAGCCAGTCGCGCCCGCGCAATGTCGCGAGCAGCCCGGACAGTACGACGGCGAGCGCAGCGATGCCCACCGCCACTCCCCCTTCCGCGAAGAAGCGCAGCCACTCGTTGTGTGGCGCGTCGAGGGTCGAGCCGTACTGGAGGTGGAGCCACTCGAAGCTGCGGAACCCGTGGCCGGTGAGCGGCGCATCGAGCCACATTCGGATGCTCGCCGACCAAGCGCCGAGGCGCGCTTCATCGGCCCAGAACGGGACCTCCCGCAGCACTCCCAGCCTCGGGATGGCCAGCACCGCGATGCCAATGGCGAGTACGGCAGCTGCCACGCCAGCGAGCGCGCGCCAGCCCCGGAACCTCCAGGCGAGCAGGACGGCGATGATGACGAGCGCCAGCAGGGCCGAGCGGCTGTAAGTGAGAAGGATGGCCGTGAGCAGGATTGCCGACGCAATCAGCGCCAGCAGTCGAAGTCGCGGGTGAGCGGCGAAGAGCACGGCCGCGGCCGCCGGTCCGAGAGCAACGAGAAAGATGGTCGCTGCCGCGTTCGGCGCCGGTATGACTCCCGTCAACCGTTCGGGCCCTACCTCGGAGCGTAGTAGCCAGCCGAAAGCGCTCTCGCGGATGACTCCGTTGAGGAGCACGTCCACAACGCTCAACGAGGCAGCGAGGGTAATGCTACCGACGACGACGGCGAGGGGCCGGTATTCACCCTCGCGCCCGATCAACCAGGCCGCGAAAAGGACGGTCAGCCCGCCACCGATTCCGGGAACCCAGAGCTGGAGCGCTTCGAGTCCCCGCTGCGGCCCGTACCAGAGTGCGCTCAGCCCTACCGCCGACAAAGTTCCGATGAACAGCACGACGGCCAGCGCAACCGGGAGTGGAACGCGAGGGAGTTGGCGCGCGACCGCCAATCGCGCGAGGGCGACGAGCGTTCCCAGGCCCAACGCGGCAAGGACGAACGGCACTGCAGTTATTCGCGCGTCGTCGGTCAGCGCCTCGGTAAACGGTCCGATGGCGGCGAGGATCGTGAGGCCGGCAAGAGGCGAGGCAATTGTCAGTACAACGGCCAGCGCCGCCCACGCGAGCAGGACGACCTCGGGCACGGCGAGCGTTCGCAGCGTGGCGTAGATCGCGACGAGGATCAATCCGCCGCCGATGGCCCATGTCGCCGAGTCCAGTGCTCGGAAGCGGAAGCCGGGCCAGACAGTCGGCGGCGCACTGGAGCGGCGTGCTTGCTCTGGCACGGCGGGAGCATAGTCGGCTTCGCTATAGTGCCGTTGGCCGCCACGCCGACCGCCAAGCCGCGCTGTCGAGGAGGAGCTCGTGAGCCGTAACTACACCGTCACCGGCGGCGCTGGCTTCGTTGGCGCGACCGTTGTGCGGAGGCTCCTCGAGCGCGGCGACGGCGTCACGGTTCTCGACTCGGGTGAGGCCGCGGGCTTCGACAACCTCGATGGCCTGCGCGAGCGGCTTCGGGTTGTGACCGGTGACGTCCGCGACCAGACGCGACTTGAGGATGCGCTCGACGGCGCCGAGGCGATCGTCCACCTTGCCGCTCGGGTCAGCGTGCCACGTTCGATCGACGACCCACTCGACAACTACGCCGCCAACGTCGATGGAACCGTGCGCCTGCTCGAAACCGCGCGCCACCGGCGAGTCGGTCGATTCGTCTTCGTATCGTCGAACGCGACCATCGGCGGCCACCAACCGCCCATGCAGGAGGGGCTCACGCCGCGGGCGGTATCGCCCTATGGCGCCGCCAAGGTGGCTGGCGAAGCTTACGTTTACGCCTATGGCCGGGCCTATGGGCTTGACGCTGTGTCGCTTCGCCTGTCCAACGTCTACGGGCCATGGTCGGCGCACAAGACCAGCGCGGTCGCCGCCTTCATCAAGGCATACCTCGCCGGCGGTCCGCTGGTCATTCGCGGCAGCGGCGAGCAGACCCGCGACCTCGTCCATGTCGACGACGTTGCGGCGGCGGTCATAACCGCCCTAGACGCGCCACCGGACGCGATCGGCGGCGAGGTCTTCCAGATCGGCAGCGGCGAGGAAACGAGTCTCAACCAGCTCGCCGCCATCCTCTTCGAGGTGGGTGGCCGGGCCGTTCCCATCGAGCGCCAGCCGCCGAGCGCCGGCGACGTGGCACGCAACTTCAGCGACATTTCCAAGGCTCGCCGCGTCCTGGGCTGGACACCACAGGTCTCGCTACGCGACGGCATCGCCGCGACGCTCGACTGGTTCCGTGCCCGCCGGCGCGACTGAGCTTCCTCAGGAGCGCGAGCAGCGAGCGGCCGACGCGCGCCGAGGTGTCGGGCGTGACGTGCTGCTCACCTTCGGCGGTCGGCTGGCGCTCACCGCCGCGCTGGTCGTGGGCGACGTAATCCTCGCCCGCGGCCTCGGTCCCGATGGCAAGGGCGCTTTCGTGCTCGTGCTCAACCTGACCAGCCTGGGCGCGCTCACCGTCAGCCTCGGCCTCGAGCGGTCGCTGGCCGTCTTCGCCGCGCGCTCGCTCGACGTAGCCCGGCAAGCCTTCGCCAACGTCGCCCTGTGGACGCTTGTGGTCGGCGGGATCGGGGTGGTGACGATCATTGCGCTGTACGGACCGCCGATCAGCGGCCAGGGTGCAACCGGACCGCTGGCCCCGATCATGCCTGACCTGACGGCGCGCCAGCTGCTCGCCGGGGCCTTTGCGCTGCCCGGCGAGATCGCGTTCTCGATCGGCCTGGTCGGCCTGCTCGGGCGCCAGCGCGTCGTCGCCTACAATGTCTTGCGCTTCCTGCGCCGCGGCGCGTTCGTGCTGCTGCTGGTTGGCTTCGTTGCGCTGGGCCGGCTCGACCTCGAGCTCGTGCTGCTGCTCAACCTGGTCGCGCTCGGCGTGACGGTCGGCGGGATCGTCTGGGCGATGGCCCGTGCCGGGATGCTCGGCGTTCGCCCCAGCCCGCAGCTGCTGCTCGAGCAGCTGTCGTTCGGCGGACGCACGGTCGTCGGCACGCTCGCCGAGCGGCTCCATTTCCGCGCCAACACCTTCCTGCTGAACGCGATCGTGGGCGTCGCGGCAACGGGCGTGTTCTCGATCGCGCTCGGACTGGCCGAGGTTCTGTGGTACCTGCCAACTTCCTTCGGGCTGGTGCTGTTCAGTCGGGCTGTGCGCGGCGGCCGCGAGGGCGCGGAGATCGCCAGCGCGATGACGCGCATCGTCGTCGCCGTGATGTTCCTCGGCGCAGTCCCGCTCTGGATACTCGCGCCGCCGCTCGTCGAACTCGTCTACGGACCGCCGTTTGCCGGCGCCGGGGTCGCGCTTCAGCTCCTGCTGCCCGGCGTTGTCGCGTACAGCATCGTCGCGGTGCTGACCCACCCTCTCATCGCCTGGCGCGCACCAGGCCGCGTGACGGCGGTGCTCATCGCCGGCCTGGCCGCCAACCTCGCCGCCAACGCGCTGCTCATCCCTGGACTGGGCCTGAACGGCGCGGCGATTGCATCGACAATCAGCTACACGATGACGGCCGCGCTGACGCTGCTCCTCTACCGCCGCCTCTCCGGCCATGGTCTGCGCAATGTGCTGCTGCTGCGGCGCAGCGACATCAATCGCGTGCTCGCCGAAGTACGCAGCCGCTTTGCCTAGCCCGGCGTGTCCGGCATCCGCCTGACTATCCTCGACGACGGCCTGTTCGTCCGCACCTACGCCGGCGAGCTTCGTCCGGTCGCAGCGACGTTCCACCGCTTCGTTGAGGCAGTCGCCAGAGCGGGGCCGTTCGAGCGCGTGCGCTACGTCGTACCCGTACGTCAGCTGCGCATCTGGGAGGTCGAGCCGGCGCTCGATCCGGTTGACGAATCGGTGGTCGAGGTCGTGCCGACGACATTCTTCTCCGGCCTCGCCGACTACTTGCTGCGCGCGGGCTGGCTGCTGACTCGAAATTGGCGACCGATCGACCGCGCCATCGCCGACGCCGACCTGCTCTGGCTTCGACTGCCCGCCTCGAACGCCCCGCTCGCGCTCGCTGCGGCGCGCCGCCACCGAGTGCCTTACTTCGGTTGGCTGGCGGGCAGCGCCGCCGCCGTCGCCGGTGCGCAGCGTCGGCCGTGGCCGATGAAGTTGCTGGCCAGGGGTGTTGGCGCCGGCTACGATGCGGTCAGCGATCTTGCCCGCCGGAGCGGCCCGACCGTCACCCTTGACGCGGAGCTCTTCGCAAGTGTCGTAACGGCGACCGAGGTGGACGCGACGCGCGCCGGGCTCGAGGCGATTCGCAGCCGAGTAGCCGACGAAGAGACCGCCCGCCACGAGCAGCCGCCGTGGCGTGTCGTCTGGTCGGGACGGATGGCTGGCGAGAAGGGGCTGGCCGAGCTCATAGATGCCGTCGCGCTGCTGCTCGAGCGTGGCCTCGAGCTGACCCTTGTTGTCATCGGCGATGGGCCGGCGCGGCCCGAGTACGAACGCGCGCTTGCCCGCTTGCCTGCCGGCCGCGTCGAGGACTACCGCTACGTCGGCGATCGGCCGAGCTACATGAAGCTGCTGCGCCGGGCCGATCTGTTCGTCCACCCGTCGCGCGCCGAAGGCGTGCCGAAGGTGCTGGTCGAAGCCATGGCGGCTGGGCTGCCCGTCGTGGCCGCCGATGCGGGCAGCATCCGCGCCCTGCTGGGCGAGGGCGAACGAGGCGTCGTCGTCCCGGCCGGCGATCCGCTCGCGCTCGCACGCGCGGTCGACCGGCTGCTGGCCGACGCCGGGCGGCGCGCCGAGCTGCGCCAGCGTGGATTGGCGTGGGCCGCGCAGCACACTGCCGAGGCGCAGGCGCAACGGCTCGTGAGCTGGCTACGCCAGCGCTTCCCGCAGCTGGACTGGCAGTGAGCGGCCGGCTGGTGCCCGCGCTCTTCTGGGCCTCGATCGGTTCCCTCGTCTGGGTCTACCTGGGTTACCCGCTCGTCGCGCTCGTCTACGGCCGACTTCGGGCAGTTCGCGTGCGCCGGGCACCGGCAGCGGCGGCGTCGGTCACGGTCGGGCTGGCGGTCCACAACGCGGCCGACCAGATCGAGGCGCGGCTGGGCGACATCCTGGCCCAGCAGGTCGACGGTGAGCTGGAGGTGATAGTCGCCTCCGACGGCTCGACCGACGAGACCGACCAGATCGTCGAGCGGATGAGCCGCGGCGAACCGCGGATACGCCTGCTCCGCCTCGCGCGCGTGGGGCAATCGGCGGCACAGGCAGCGGTCTTCGAGCGCGCGCAGGGGGAGCTGGTCGTGCTCACCGATGCCGAGACGCGCTTCGCGCCCGGCTGCGTCGCGGCCCTCGTCGCGCCCTTCGCCGACGAGCGCGTCGGATGCACCACCGGCCGGCTCGATTGGCGCCACGAGCACGACACCGACACGGCCCATCACGAAGGGCTCTATTGGCGATACGAGCAGGCGGTCCGGGCGTGGGAGAGCCGCGCCGGCTGGTTGTCGGCCGCGACCGGCGCGCTGATGGCCGTGCGCCGCTCGATCTACCGTCCGGCGCCGGCGCATGCCTCGCTCGACCAGATGCTGCCGCTCTACGCGCGCCAGCGCGGGTGGCTCGTGCTCAGCGTGCCGGCCGCCCGCGCGACCGACCGTGGGCCATCGACGATGTCCGAGCAGTTTCACAGCCGGGTGCGCATCGCCACGCAGGGCATCGAGGCGAACCTGCGCATGGCGGTTCACATTGCGCCCTGGCAGCGGCCGGGCACGGCATTGGCGATCTGGTCCCACAAGCTGCTGCGCTGGGCGACGCCGTTCTTTGCCGGCACAGCCGGGCTCACCGCGGTGCAGCTCACGCTGCGCGGCCGACAGGGCTACGTCGTTCCGGCGGCGCTGATCGTGCTGCTGCTCGCGCTGGCGCTGGTCGGCTACGTCGCGCAGCATCTCGGTCGCCCGCTCCGCGCGTTCAGCTTCCCGGTCACCGTACTGGTCGTGAACGCGGCCTTCGCGGTGGGCTGGTTGAACGTGCTGCTGCGCCGCCGGATCGGCAGCTGGGAGCCGGCCCGCCGGGCGTAGGCGCGCGTATCAGGGGGCCGGCGAGCTCTGCGCGTAGCGGCTGAGGGAACCGAACAGCTCGATCGACAGCTCGGCAACCGCGTCCATCTTCAGGCTCAGTGCATACAGGCCGCCGATCTCGCTCGGCGGGATCTGGCGAGCGTAGCGGCGCGGGGCCAGGACGATGTTGCGCTCGTTGGCGCCGCGACTGCGCGCGACCACGTCGATCACCTCGGGCAGGCTCTCCAACGGGACGTTGGTCCGGATGAAGTCTGCGGTTGCCTCGACGATCTCGGGCAGCCGGCCGATGAGCAGCGGATCGTCGAGCTTCTGGCGCAGCGCCAGGATGACCTGCTGTTGCCGCCGCGCGCGACCGAAGTCGCCGCCGGCAGTGCCGTGACGGGCACGCACGTAGGCCTCCGCCATCTGGGGGTCGAGGTGCTGCTCGCCGGGCTCTATGCAGAAGCCGACCCGGTCAGGCGCGAACTGGTAGCCGGGGTCGCAGATATGGCGCTCGACGTCGACCGTAACGCCGCCGACGAGCTCGAGCAGGTGTCGGAAACCGGGGATGTCGATCGAGACGTAGTACGGCACGGGCACGCCGATCAGGAACTCCATCTCGCGCATCAACGTCGCCATGCCGCCGCCCGGGTACTCGTCGGGATGGGTATTGGCGTAGTGATACAGCGCGTTGATCTTGCGCCGCCACGTGCCGCCGTCGTACATCGGCACCATCGCCACATCCCGCGGCAGGCTGATCATGATCAGCTCCTCCGAGTCGCGGTCGTAGCTCACGAAGATCATCGTGTCGGTGTTCATGGGTCCGTTCGTGCCGCGGTCGAAGCCGACGAGCAGGACGTTGATCCGGCCGCTGGGTAGGAGCGGCGCCGGTGCCGGCGTCGCCGGGCGCGGGCGCGGCGTGCGCGCCGATGGCAGGGGACCGCTGCCTGACGGGGCGGGCGACACGGCGACGGGCGGAACAGACGGTACGGGCTCGTAGATCTCTTCGCCGGCGCGGTAGAGGACCAGGGCCAGGTACCCGCCGTAACCGTGGCAGGCAACGACCAGCGCCGACAGGACGATGGCCAGCACTGCCGAGCGCGTCCCGCCGACGGCCGGCGGCACCCAGCCGCGCGCGTCGACGATCGAGACGACGCGCAGGATGCCAATGCCCAGCACGAACACCAGCAGCGTCAGCGCCGCGACCGGCGTGATGAGCCGCCAGGCGAAGCTGAGTAGCCCGCCGCTCGCGCCGAGGATGACGAAGGCGAACGCAGCCAGCGGGGGCAGCGCGTGGAGCACCGCCGTCCGGCGACGGCTCAGATAGAGCTGGCCGAGGCCGGGCCACACGAAGGACAGCACGACGGCCCATGTGCGGGCGCGTTCGCTCGGCGGCGTGAGGGTACGCGACGGCGGCTGGTCCACGGCTGGCGAGTCTACAGGGGGTGGCGCCGGGTTCTTCGGCGGCCGCTTCGCGTGGCGGCCG
>JALYGJ010000040.1 GCA_030777155.1 Chloroflexota bacterium
TTCCAGAACGGGATGGTGCTCGTGAACCAGCCCGACGCCACCCAGAAGACCGTTGCGCTGCCCCACGCCTACACGAACCGGGCGGGAAGCTCGCTCACGTCGGTCACGCTCGGTGCCGCGAGCGGAGTCGTGCTCCTCGGAAAGACGCCCTAGGCTGACCACGCCCAGGTCTCCCCGACACCGCGTCGGGAGCGACTGAGCCTTTCAACGACCTCACGCCACCCGCTCGAGCGGGTGGCGTCGGTCGTGCGGCTCGGCCTCATCTTGAACCGTCAAGCCGCGACACCGCCCCAGCCGGCGCCGCGCGTGGTGAGACCTCTGGCCGCCGAGCCAGTCGGCCGCGAATGCTCCTACGTCGGGCACCTCCTCGACGACGAGAGGGGACGGTCTACCAGTACACGCGGAGCAGCGTCCGGCGGCCAGCACCGCCCCGGAGAAAGCCCGGGCGAGTCCGCACCGGGTTGGCCGACCTCCGCGGGCTCGACCGGGGTCGGTCGCGCGCCCGACCCTGTCCGCAGGCACGTACCGGCCTCGACCGCCGGGCGACGCGATCTCATCAGGCGCCTTCGCGGTTCGACGAGCACCCGGGCAACCGGCGTCAGAAACATCGAACGGCGCCGTCGCGTCGCCACGACTCGCTTGATCGTCTCGCGTGCTCGTTGTCGACGAGCCTCGGCGTCCGTGGGCACGACCGTTGGCAGCGCCCTATCGCTTGCCGATCCACCTGCGACCGATTCACCGCGGGCGAAGATTTGATGACCCCTGAGAGGGCTTGCACGGAAAGCGTCAAGACGGCGGTCGTCAGATGGCGAATGACTGCATGCCGAAGTTCCTCTAGTTTGTGGAGTCCTCACCACGACAGAAGACGGTTTACTGCCGACGTGGATAGTGGCTGCCCAATGGATCGCTCCACGCAACGGTTCCCTAGAGGGCGCCCGCTCGCGGGAGTTGACCTCCGCTCGCCGTTCGGCCGGCCGTGACAAGTACAACGTCTGAGCTTCCGGAAGGACGAGTCTCGCTTCTGCGAGGGTCGACGCTTTTCCTCGTCGCTCAGGTAATCGCGAACGCCGGGTTCTTCGTGGCGGTGCTCGTGATCGCGCGCGCGCTCGGCCCGTCCGGCAGGGGAACGATCGCATTCATCACGGTAACCGCACTGATCCTAGGCCGAGCGAGCCGACTTGGCGTGACCAATGCCACGATTGTGTTCGCGGCACGCCGAGCGAACCTCCGAACAGTGTTGCTCTCGAACTTGGTCGTTTTCGGTCTGGCAGCCGGCCTACTCTTCAGTGGGACTGTCGCCGCGTTGCTCGTCTGGCTCTCAGATGTAAGACCGGCGGGAATCGGAAATGCCCAAATCGTCCTCATCGTCCTCGCGATCGTGGCAGCGGGGCTCGTGTCGGACGGTTACTCGTTCCTCCTCGGCATCACGCGATTCCGGGCACGCGCAATCCTCACCGCCACCTTGCCGTGGACTTACGTGCTCGCTCTCGCCGTTGCGTCGCTGACTACAGAACTATCTGTGACGTCCGTCGCGATCGCCTGGGTGGCAACGTACGGCACGTGGGCCGCACTCCTCTTTTCAGTCTCCGCTCGCGGCGTCGGCTTCAGTCGACCCAGTTGGTCGCTCCTTCGAGAGTCGATCGCGTTCGGGATCCGTGCGTGGCTCGGAACGTTCGCGACGATCCTTAACGCGCGTGCGGATCAAATACTCATGGGCTTCATCACCACGGAGGCTACACTGGGCATTTACGCCGTCGCCGTAAACGGAGCCGAGGTTCTCCTCTATGTACCGGAGGCGACGGCGACAGCACTCCTCCCCCTCGCTGCGCAGCACGGCCGCGAGCGCGGCACAGAATTGGCGATGCGCGCCTTCCGACGGGTAACCATCGTGACGATAATGACGGTACTCGCCGCCGCGATCCTTGGACCTCCACTTTACCCGGTCCTGTTCGGTGCGGCATTCGAGCCATCCGTCGTCCCATTTCTAATACTCCTCCCTGGAGCTCTCGGGTACGCCGCGAGCATCGTCTTCTCGAATTCCCTTGTTGGAATGTCCTCGCCGGCTTTGTCTTCAATCGGGCCGGTCGTCTCCGTCGTCACAGGGCTCACGCTCACGGTCCTCCTAGTTCCCCACTTCGGGGCAACCGGAGCTGCGGCTGCCGCAACGATCGCATTCGTCGCCGGTGGGATCGCTGCCGCGACCGCTTTCCGCACGCGTCACCGCTATCCCGTTCGCGAGCTGGTTCCTCGTCGCGACGACGTCACCGCGGTGCTGACCCTCGCTATTCGCGCGATGCGTGCGGCAACCTCGCGGCGAGATCGTGCCGTGCGCTAGGCGCGGCAACAAGCGGTGGTCGCACTAGGTTAGTCGCCTCGGAGTGATCCCCGACGACCACGATACCGAGTGGCGTCGCGGGTAGATGCCGGATGACGTCCCCTGCGTCGGAAACCTCGTCGCGCGTCACGTGGTCGACCGGGGCGACCAGAATAATAGCATCGGAGTTCTGTGCAACCAAATGCACCTCCACAGCGCGCGTCAAAGGCGCACCGTCCACCAAGATATAGTCGTAATCCAGACGTCTGATCTCGTCGAATGTGGAAGCAAGCGACTCGGCCACTAGCAGGCGAGGCGACTCTTTGACGTCTGTTCCACTCGGTAGCACGTCAAGAGACGATGCAGCACCCGTCGAATCCGCGCCGCTAAGACCAACGATGAAATCCTCTAATGTCGCGCCGCCATTGGCGTTCGCAACGAAATCCGTTAGGCCCGGCGCGTCGGCCACCTTCAACAATTCGTCTAGCCGTCGGTCGTGGACATCAGCGGAAATTAGCAAGACCCGCCTGTTAGATGCTTGAAGCGCTCGCGCGAGCGCAATAACAAAGCGGCTCTTGTCGTCACCGGCTCGAACACCCGTCAAGACAACTATATTTCGTCGATATGCTGGCAATGCCAGACCAATCACCGCCTGCATCGTGTCGTACGCATCCGTGCTCGTGGAGGTATCGAACCGGAATCGACGCCACGCCGGCACGGTCCCCAGCAGCGGAAGGTTGGCGAGGGCACCGAGTTCTCGAGCGGTTTGGACTCCACCCGTCATCTGATCTCGGACGAGCGCGACCACGACCGCGAAGAACAAGGATGCGGCAAATGCGAGAAGTGTCGCAAGAACGGGACGCGGCGAAGTTCGGGACGAGGGTGGTTCCGCCGCCTCCACTAGTTCAAAAACCGAACCGGTGGTCGCCTGCGCTAACACGAGATCGGCGATTCGATTCTGGATCGCTTCGATCTCCGCGGGGGCGCCTGCTTCCGCTTCGAGGCGTTGCAGTTCCTCAACCAACCTCGTGCGCGCGTCCTCAAGCCGACTTTGTTGGAGCGAAGCTTGTTGCGTGAGGAAGGCGTCTACGACTGCGTTTGCGACGGTCGCAGCTTTCACGGGGTCCGCGTCCGTCGCGGAAACATGTACGAGGTTGGCGTCCGGGTCGGCGGACGCTGTAACCTTTTCTCGAAGACTTCCGATTGACTCACCGGGCAGGTCGGCCACGGCGCGATCAAGCACCTGCTGTGTTGTGATCAACGTGCTGACCGTGACCAGGTTTCGCCGGATCGTGCCCTCATCGCGTCCCGCCTCTGCGCCGGCTATATCGCTACCGGGGATGATTGTTGCCGTCGCGCGGTAGCGGCTGGGCATCGACTGGGATGTGGCGAATGCGGTCCCCGTCACGATCACGACGATGAAGAAGATGAGGAGACGATGGCGCCGCAGAGCGTGTAGGTACCGAGTGGTGTCTACCGCTTGGTTGCCTACGCTGTCACGCCGATCGCGAGAAGACTGCGGGTCTATCGTGGCCTCCTTTGTGCGCGCTCTTACTCTAGCTGTAGCGCGAAGAGGCGATGTCCGTCAGACCTGCTTTGGACGCCGAGGGCTTCTCGCGCCCAGCGATTTCAAGGAGGTCGGACGTTGACATGCACCGTACCCCCGGGGTCGTGCAAGCACTCGAGGCGGATGCCTTTGGATCGGATGGTGCTAGAGGCAGGGTCGCTGGCGGCGGCGGCCGAGGCCGCCAGCGTCCGGAGAGAACTTCGCGGAAGTGGTCGCTCGCTGTCCCGAGGGGCAAGGCGCCGAGGGACCGCTCTTCCGCGGCGCTGAGGCTGCGCGGGCGAACCGCTGGCGAGCGCGAGCGGCTGATCGTGCGAGCTGCGCTCAGTCCCCCGGAGATCGCCGAGACGCTGGCAGCCGCTGTCGACCCCTGTCGGCGGTGCTCGTCCGTAATCGGCACGGAAGCTGCGCGGCTCGGGGGGAACGAGTGTACCGACGACTACGAGCAGCCGCGGCCGGTAGGCTCGTCCGCCTCCACGTCAAGGAGCTCGGCAAGATCGGCCGGCCCGGACACCGCTTTAGCCAGGATCCGCCGCACCAAGACACGTGCGATCGGTTGGAGTGCATGCACGGCCGTGGTCGGCAACGCCATCCGGCCTGTGTGCGTCGAAGTGGGCGTCATTCGCACGAGCGCCTCATGGGCCGCTTCTTCCGCACCCCGCGGCCGACTCAAGTAGCACCGCCGGAACATCCGCGGGAGCGCCGCCTCCAGCGGTCCGCCCGTGCGTCGCACGCTGCCGTCAGATCGTGACCGCGTCGACGCGTCCTCTTCGGAGGAGCGCGTGCAGCGCCGTCATGACGCGATCGAGATCCTGCTCGCCAAGCTCTTGGTGGACCGGCAATATCAGGAACCGGTCGTGCCACGAGGCGGCGCCCGGGAAGCGCGCGACAGGAAGCAGTGGGTGGAGAATCGGCCACAGGCGGCGCGCGGTTATGCCGCTCGCGTTCAGCCTCGCGGCGACATCTGACATCCCGCTCGTCTCGAGCGGGAAGACCAGAGGGCAGGCGCCCTCCGGCAACCGCGCGAAGGGCGGCGGGACGTATGCGGCGAACTCGCCCAACAGCGCCGCGTAGTGGGCGCGTCGCCGCAGCGCCGCTGCCGGATCGGCAAGGCGCGGTAGCAGGAACCGCGTAAGCAGCGACAGCTCCGTCGCCGGATCGCCGAGCGCCAGCGTCGGTGGCCCCCCGGCCTCGAACCGGGAGATCAGCCGGTCGACGGGAGCAACGCTCGCCATCAACCACGCGACATGCTTTCGCGCGGCGGACGCGACGCCGAGGCGGCGCCCCACGGACGTCACCGGCGGCACGACGCGCGAGATCAGCGCCCCACCGTCGGGAAGGCCGAGCGTCTTGTAAATGCTGAAGATCGCCAGATCGCCGAAGGAGCCGAGTGGCCGTCCGTCGAGCGTGCTCAGCCAGGCCTGCGCGCAGTCCTCGATGAGAAGAATCCCGTGTTCGTCGCACCAACGCCGCCAGCGATCCACGCGCTGCGGGAAGCCGAGGTAGTGGATTACGAAGAGAGCACGGACGTGATCGTCGACCAGGGAGTCGAGCTCCCCCTGATCCGGCTCGAGGCTCTCCGACGCCTCGTAGAACCGACACGACAAGCCCGCCTGTACCAGTGCCTCGACCTCGGTGCCGCAGTGGTAGGCCGGCACGAGCACGGCGTCTCCAGGTCGAAGGCCGAGCGCCCGCACCCCGTGCCAGAGCGCGTGACGCCCACACGAGAAGAGCGCACAGCGCGACTCGCCGAGGGGAAACGGGAGCGGGCCGGAAGGCCGGCGGACATAGACCGACGGCGGAAGCGGCGGCCACACGGGGACGCGCCCAGGCGTCACAAACTCATCTGAGTTCGCGATCGTGAAAGTGGCCGAAAGTTCCAGGCGCTAGTCGCGCTTCGGTAGCCACGTCGTGGACTGGGCGACCGCCGAAGCAGCGGACCGAACTGATAGACGCGCCGGTTGAGCCGTAAGCGCGTGCAGGCGGGACGAACAGAAGCACTGCATCCACGCCCGGGAGAGCCTCGGTTGCGTGGTGTCGCCGTCGTCGTTGATTCGCCGGGGCGACAATGGACCGGTCTCCTGGCGCCCGCGGCGTTACGCAAGGCGCGCCCATACGTCGCGCAGGATCTCCGCGGACAATTCGTCTCTCGGCCGTTCGGCGTCGATCCTGCGCACGCCGAGGGCTTCGAGATGCTGCGGATACAGGCCGGCGCGCTCGCGCAGGTTCTCCAAGGGGTAATCCTGCTTGCGCGCGAACGCGCGCTCCGGCGGCAGGTCGAGCCAGTATGCGCACAACGGACGGCGGGCGAGCGCGCTCACGATCCAGCACTGGAAGCGGAGCGGCCGCCCGTGACCCCACCGCTGACGGAGGTATACCGTCGCGTCGAGGGCGTAGCGGTCGAAGATGACGACACGGCCTTGGGTACTGCGCCGGGACGCACCGCGGCGCAGCGAGATCACCTGGACGAGCGCTACCACGGTCGCCAGCGCGTGGGTGAGCGGCGCGGTCTGGCGCGGCAGCGGGACGACGCCCAGGTCGACGTGGTCAGACGGCACGGCCGGATCCAACGCGGACGTTTCCACGGGCCGGCCCACGCGGTGCAGCAATCGCCGCAGCGGGCGCTTCACGGACTCGGGAGTCCGGAACAGCAGGTTCTGCGAAGGCAGCCAAACGACGTCGGCCTCGACGCCGAGCAGATCGAGCGCATCGCGTAGAGCATGCGCCTGCGAACTCTTCCCCGAGCCGTCGATCCCGGAGAAGGCCACGATTCCGCCAGATGGCCCGCGGCGGAGCGCCCGGCGCAGCGTCCTCCGCCGCGCGTGCGGCGCGGCAAGCGTCCAGCGGAAGAGCTCGGCCCTGACCCGAAGGCTGGGTCTTGTCGTCGCGCCGCTGTGCGCCGCATGTAGGAACTCGAGCGCTGCCCGAGCGCCCCATGCCGGCGCGAGCTCCTCCGCCCGCCTCCACGCGTCGGGATCGCGCTCCAGCGCCTCGTTCCGGCGTCTGCGCCGCCGCTCGTCGAGTGCGCGGGGATCGCGTGCGGCCCTGCGTGACGCGATCAGCAGCGCGTGATGGGTCGCCGGCTGCACGAGGCGTTCGAAGCCGGGGATCGGCTCGGCGTCATCGAACAGCCGCTGGAGCTCTGCGGAGGGCAACTGCCAGGCCTCAGCGGGCACTAGGTCGACCGCTTGCTCGCCCGATAGCGAGGACCACTCGTCGCCCCGGCGAAGGTAGCCCCGCTCGGCCAGCCAGGCCGCCATCGTCGCCAGCTCCGTGGGACGCGCCAGCAGATCCACGTCGGCCCCCTCGGGCGGCAGCGCGCCGAAGACGAGGACGGGATGGTCGACGATGGCGTCGAGGCCCGCGAGGAGCGGCGTCACCGCCGGCGCGGTTCCGACCATCGTCGCTAGCGCCCCGCGAGCGGCCATGCGACGACCCGTGCGCAACGACGTCCCGATCGTGAGCTAGACGGGCGTGACGAGGAGCGCGTCTGCCTCCCGGCCTCCGTCATCCCCGACGCTCGGTGTTCCTTCCTCACGCCTTTGTTAGCAATCGTCCCCGTCACGCACGCCGCTCGTCGTCGGCCGCCGCTGGCCCATGGCGGCGCGAGGCGGCCGACGCGCGCGCAAGGCGACTTTATCGCACGCGGTGTCGGAAGCGTGCCCTCAACGCCGAGCTCGATGCGCGGGCCGCGAAGCCGAGCCCGCCTATAATGGGAAGTGGGTCGTCCCAGGCTAGCCCGGACTTCGCCTCACAGGTCAAAGCCCAGCGAAGCCACCGGTGGAGGGGCATGCCCGCCTCTCGTGCGGCGCGCCAGTCGTGGACGTTGCACCATCGCACGCCGGGATGCGCCGAGCCGACAACTTTACGGGGTAGCCCGACCAGGTCGTCGTACACGAGCTGAGGCAAATTGAGCCCCGCTTTCGCTCCGAGATGGTGCCAGAGGCTGAAGCGCGGGTTGATCTCGAGCAAATGGAGGCGGCCGTCCGAACCCCTCTTGAAGTCGAGCTTCGCGACACCCCGGAGGTCCAGGCGGTGGACGACCTGGCGCCCCAACGCGAGCACATCCGACGCCCGGGTGATCACCAGCGCGGTGCTATGACCGTATGCCGCCGGAAACGTTCTGATCTTCTTCCCCGTGAACTCCGCGACCCTATCGCCCTGCTCGTCGACATAGACGTGGTAGCTCTCGATCAGGGTTTCCGGACCGGGGATGAGTTCCTGGGCAAGGATCTCCACATCGGCACGGGCGAGGATCCGCCACGCACGCCGCAGGTCGGCGAGCGTCTCGACCTCAAGCGCCTTAGCGCCATCAGCGAGCCCATCCCACGTCGCCATCTGGCGCGTCAGCGGCTTGACTATCAGCGGAAAGCGGAGGTCGACGTCGTCGGGACGAGCGTGCTCCGGGGAGAGTCGTCTGCTTTTCGGCACGGGTAGGCTCAACCTCTCGGCGACCGCCCGGAAGCGATCCTTGTCCACGAGGTCCTCCACGAGCGTGGCGTCGGGTAGCACGAAGCGGAAGACCTTCGCGAGGCGCTCGCGGCGGCGCGACACGAGCAGCAAGTCCCAATCGCCCTCGTAGTACAGCACGGGCCGGTTTTCCTGAGCGGTACCGAAACGCACCAGCCCCTCGAGCAGCTCGTCCGGCTGCTTCCAGGGGTCGGCCCAGTCCACCACCTGGTTCACGAACCGCGAGTAGCGTTTGGGACTTCCCGGCCGTGCAACGACCGCGCACTTGATTCCCGCGAGGCCCAGCGGCCGGAGGAGATCAACCGTGCCGATCACGCATGCCAGCGGCATCGTCGAGCGACTCGATGTGCGCGTCGCGTCACCTGCGAGCTTGTGCATCGACGACGTATAGCGCATCACGGTCAGGTGAGATTGTGACGCCTGGGCGCGTCCCCGTGTGGCCACTGCTTCCGCCGTCGGTCTACGTACGCCAGCCTTCCAAGCCGCTTCCGTTTGCCCATCTCGTGCCGGCCTACCACTGCGGCACCGAGGTCAAGGCACTGGTACAGGCGGCCTGTCATGACTTCTACGAGGTGTGGGAGAGCCTCGAGGCGAATCAGGGTGAGCTCGACTCCCGTGTCGCCGACGACGTCTCAATGGACGCCTTCCCCGGTGAACGTCTCCCGCGCTTCCGCTTCACCGCTTGTGTCAGCCGCGCCGAGCGTCGCTTCGGCCACAGCCAACTGCTCGCACCCGCGTATCATCGCGTTGAGGCGATTACGCGACCTATCCACGACACGCCAGCGGGGCGAAGAGCAGACCTCCAGCTTGAGCGGATCGATTCGTTCGAGGCGATTCATCCTGAGTGGATGGGACTTGCGGAGGCAAGCGACAACGTCTTCGCCACGTGGGAATGGAATTCGATCTGGTGGAAGCACTTCGGGCAGGGACGGACCCTGCTCGCGTACGCATGCCGCGACGCTGACGGCCGCCTTCTCGCTGTGCTCCCCCTTTACCTCTGGGCGAAGCGGCCGCTGCGAGTGATCCGCTTCGTCGGCCACGGCCCCGCCGACCAGCTCGCCCCGATTTGCCGGCCTGAGGATCGCGACGCTACAGCGTACGCGCTGCTCGGCGCTCTCGACGAATCGCCGCCCGGGTGGGACATCCTGCTGGGTGAGCAGTTCCTCGCGACCGAGGGCTGGCGAGCGCGCCTCGGCGCAAAGGTCGTCGGAACCATCCCATTCCCGATCCTCCGGTGCCCAAGCGGCGGCTGGGAACAGTTCCTCGCCTCACGAAGTGCACACTTCCGAAAGAAACTCAGGCACCGCGAGCGGACCCTTGAGCGGACGCACGCGCTCCGCTATCGGCTCGCCGACGACCCGCTGCAGCTTCAGGAGGACCTCGACCTGCTCTTCCGACTCCACGACGCGCGCTGGAGCGACGGTTCGTCATTCACAGGAGCCCGTGAGGCCTTCCACCGCGAGTTCGCGGCCGTATCACAGGACCGCGGCTGGTTGCGGCTGTGGTTCCTCGAACTCGACGGCCATCCCGTCGCAGCGTGGTACGGGTTCCGCTTCGGCACGGCCGAGTCGTACTACCAAGCCGGCCGCGACCCAGTCTACGACCGCCTCTCGGTCGGATTCATGCTTGTCATGCAGAGCATCCGCGCGGCATTCGATGACGGGATGCGCGAGTATCGGTTCCTACGTGGGGGCGAGGCGTACAAATACCGCCTCGCGAACGAAGATCCCGGGCTCGAGATCCTCGCTCGATCGCGCGGTGCGGCTGGCGCTGCTGTCGTCGCAACCGGCGTAGCGGCATATCGTGTGCCGTCGCTCCGCAACGCCGCTAGAGAACGGCTGCAAACCTGAGCATGGGTCTCGCGATCAATCAGCGCGGGATCCGGCGGCCCTTCGGTAAGACCGGAGCCGCGATCGGCAATGAGTCTCTCCTCGTGACCGAGGACGCACCTGCGTACGGAGTGCTCGCGGGCGTGCGGGCCCTTCGGGCGCGCGGGTACCGACCTTGGGTCGCAGTGGCGGGCGCCGCGACCTACAGCGCTCGCTCGCGCGCCCGCGAGGGAACCGTGCTGGTACCCGACCCCGCGGCGGGTGTCGAGGAATACGTCTCTAGACTGGCGGAGATCGCCGCCCGCCTTCGAGTCGCAGCCGTACTGCCGGGTACGGAGAACGGGCTTCTCGCGCTGGCCGGAACCGACCAGGCCTTCGGGACGGACATCGTCGTGGGCGCGCCTTCTCGCGAGACCGTGCGGCGCGTCACGGACAAAGCCGTTCTCGTGGACCTCGCGCCACGAGTGGGCCTTCGAGCGCCGCCTACTCTTGCCGTCACGGCCGATCACCTCGACGAAATCGATGATTTCGACTATCCGGTAATCGCGAAGACATCGAGAACGAAGACCGTCGCAGAGGATGGAACGATCATATCCGGCATGGTGCGGCGAGTCGACACGCCCGGCGATCTTCGTTCGGCGGTCTCGTCCATGCCCGATGCGAGCTGGCTGATTCAGCCGTACATCCGTGGCGTGCTCACCGCGGTCAGTGGTGTCGCCTGGAAAGGAGACGTGATCTGCTCGCATCATCAAGTGGCTGAGCGGATCTACCCGGTCGACTGCGGGATTAGCGCATACGCAATAAGCGTTGTAGCCGATCCTGAGTTGGACCGCTCGATCTCGAAGCTCGTCTCGCTGCTCGACTGGAGTGGCCTTTTTCAGGTCCAACTTCTTCGTAACCAGGAAGATATTTACGTCATCGACGTGAATCCGCGGATGTACGGCTCGCTCGCTCTGGCGATCGCATCCGGGCTGAATCTCCCCGCGATCTGGGTCGATGTCTTACTCGGTCGCCGACCCGTCGTCGGGCGGTCGCGGGCGGCCGCCCGCTACCGATCTGAAGAGCGCGATGCGGGAGCGCTGTGGGCCACATTGGCGCAGGGCAATTGGCGTGGTCTGATATCAGGGGTGACGCCACGTCGTGGGACAACCCACGCGATCTTCTCGATTCGCGACCCGTTACCCCTGCTGGCAAGCGTTCGACACCTCCACAAGGCTCGGACGCTCTTTCGTGTCGGCGGCCGGTCGTCCGCGGCAGCCGACCCTCCCGCACCGCACTCCACTGCAAAGCGCACGGACGGTCCGCGTCCCAAGAGCTGATGCCGGGAATCGCGCCCCAAGCTCTTCGATGACGTCGCGTCGGAACCATTGGAAGGAGTCGAGCCGGCGCCTTGGAAAAGGCGTGTCGCGCCGCTGCTAGCATCAAGCTTGAGCTCCCCTGCACCTGTGAAGCTTCCTGATCCTGACCCGACGTGCCGGAACGCGACGCGCGCAGGCATTGCTGAGGGCGTCGACGTCGCAGAGCGACAGCCCCTGCGACTGGGGCCGCGGCTTCTGTATCCCGCGAAGGGCGCGGCTACCCGCTCCAGGTCTCTCTCATGGCTCGTTCGCAAGCGCACCGACAGAAGCGGTGGGCTTCGGATTCTCTTCTATCACCGAGTCTCGACGGCGCGCGATCCCCTCGCTGTAACGCCCCACCGCTTCCGCGATCAGATGTCGTTCCTCGCGAGGAACGATTACACCGTCGTCGACATCACCCGTGCACTCGACTTGGCGCCCAACAGCAACGGCACAAAGCTCATCGCGCTTACCTTCGACGATGGGTACCTTGATATCGCTGAGAACGCCCTTCCGATTCTCCAGAAGCTCGGGTTCCACGCGACTGTATTCGTTGCGACCGGAGCTATCGACGGCGTCGTGACGTTCGGCTGGTACGACGAGCAACCGCCCTTGCTCTCGTGGGACGACGTGATGTCCCTCGATGCCGCCGGAACTTTTCGTTTTGAAGCGCACACGGTGACGCATCCGAACCTGCTTCACGTCGATGACGTGACGGCACGCCGCGAGATCGCTGGTTCAAAGGCCGACCTCGAAAACCGCCTGAAGCGCCCGGTCACATCCTTCTGTTACCCGGCCGGTCTCTTCGGCAAGCGGGAGCGGGCGCTCGTCATCGACGCGGGCTACTCCAGCGCAGTTTCGTGCGAGCCTGGGGTAAACGCGCACGGTGGAGATTTGTTTGCGCTCCGTCGAACGGGAATCGACGCCCGTGATGCGTTAGTCGATTTTCGTGCCAAGCTCGCAGGTGCCCACGATAAGCCTCTCCCTTTGCGTGCGCTTTACAGGCGACGCAGGTACGGGGCGCTGCAGTGAAAAGTGTCGCTCTTTCGGCTCCTCGCGCCACCGTCAGCGGTAGGCACGCTGTGCTGGCCGTTGCCGGTATTTGCATGCTGGCAGGCATTGGAACAGCAATTGCCGTCATTCTCGCGGAGAGGTCGGTCCCCCTCATGTCTGCAGTCGCTGCTTCGGGTGCTTTCCTTGCCCTCCTTGCGGTGGCGATCGGCAAGTACGAAGCGGCTGTGGTCCTCGGACTCGTGCTCTTCGGCGTCGTTGTCATTGAGCCTGCACCGACAGACATCGTCCTCGCCGTTGTGATTATCGTCGCCCTCGCGACGGGTCGCTTCGACTTGTATCGCGTTCCGCCCGCGGTTGTACTCGCCGTCGCTGCCTTCGTCGCTCTCAACCTGGTTTCGCTCGTGCAGATCGTCGACACCGGCAGCGGTATGCGATTCGTCGTCATAACGGGGTACCTCGTCCTCCTCGCGCTTTGGATCGCAAGCTACGTCAGGTCCCATGCCTCAGCGCGGTTGGTCGTGGTCGGTTACCTGGTTGCCGCGGTTGTCTCAGCAGCCGTCGGCGTCCTCGCGCTGTTCGTCGCGTTTCCCGGCCATGAGTCGCTGCTCATCCATGGCGACCGCGCCAGGGGTTTCTTCAAGGATGCGAACGTCTTCGGGCCGTTCCTGATTCCGCCGGCTCTACTTTTGATCGATGACATGATGTCACCCCGGTTGCTTCCACTCCGGCAACTCAGCAAAGCGGTGCTACTTCCGATGCTGCTTTTCGGAATCCTCGGCTCATATTCGCGTGCTGCTTGGGCTAGCTTCTTGGTCGGCTTCGCTGTGCTGTGTTTGTTCTACGTCCTTCGGCCGAACGCATCCAAGCGGATGGCACTTCTTCTCATCGTCACTTTCGCCATCGGATCCGCCGCAGTAGCCGGCGTCGCCGCAACCGGGACAGAGCGCTTCGAGGGTCGCGTCGGGCTTCAGTGGTACGACGTTCAGCGGTTTCGAGCCCAGAGTGAGGGTGTAAGGCTTGCTGGCGAACATCCACTAGGCGTCGGTCCGGGCCAATTCGAGATCTATGCACCGCGGTCCGCCCACAGCACCTATCTACGGGCGGCTGCGGAGCATGGGATCCTCGGCCTCCTGGCGATCGTGACGCTGTTCGGGGCAACGCTCTGGTTCGCCGCCCGCACAGCGTTGATGCGAGCCGAGACCTACGGAATCGGGTCGGCCGCGCTGCTCGGCTCGTGGTGCGGCCTTCTACTAAGCAGTGCCGTCGTGGACACTCTCCACTGGCGACATCTTTGGCTCGTCGCCGGACTCATATGGGCGAGTGCCGCGGCGCGAGTCATTCCAATTCATCGAGCGTCTACAAGTCCTGGGCCGAGCGCGACCAACTGATTGACGTTCACGGCGGCTGGCGTCGCGGGCCGCGCGCAGAGCGTCGAGCGGAGCCGCGGTGGGCAAAGCGGCCGTTCAAGTCAAGGCGCGGCCTGATCCGCACATGCCGGCGGCGCTACACCAGGGCGTCGCCTCGCCACCACACCGGCAGCCGCTGCTCGAGCTCCGGAGAAGCCGGTAACGGCGGTCTCCTCGAGACAAGCGCGCGGCCGCATGATGCTACGTGCTCCCCGCCGCGCGACGCCGGCAGGTCCCTGTGCCGCCCCGTCGACCTGAGAGCGTCGTCGCCCGCACCGCTCACGCACAACGGATATGGTCCGACCCTTGCTGCTCGAGTGGCCCCTGAGTCGCGCGCCGCCGGAGCGGCG
>JALYGJ010000041.1 GCA_030777155.1 Chloroflexota bacterium
CCGTGTCTCAGTCCCAGTCTGGGTGATCGTCCTCTCAGACCACCTACCGATCGTCGCCTTGGTGAGCCATTACCCCACCAACGAGCTAATCGGACGCAGGCCCCTCCCGAAGCGCCTTGCGGCTTTGATCACTCGATCGAACGAGCGATCACATGCGGTATTAGCCACCCTTTCGGGCAGTTATTCCCCACTTCGGGGCAGGTCACCAACGCGTTACTCAGCCGTCCGCCACTAGTGACTCGAGCAAGCTCGAGTCACCCGTTCGACTTGCATGTCTCATGCACGCCGCCAGCGTTTATCCTGAGCCAGGATCAAACTCTCCGAAAAAGAAGAACTGGCCTTGCGGTCAGTTCAACGGCTCGGGGTTTGGACCCGCTCGCACTTGCTGATTGCCTACCACTCTTCACTTGTTAAGGTGCAGCGCCCGCGGTCACTCCGGTCCCGGGCAGCCCCATATTGTGGCACGAAACCACGCGGGGTGTCAAGGGAAATCTCGGGGATTTTCGGGTCTTGGGCCCGGGTCGGGCCCCGATCGCCTTCTCGGCGACCGCGGACGCCAAGGATAGCCGCTGCCGCCCGATCGCGCAAGGGGCCGCCGGGGTCGACGCTCAACTGGCGCGTCGATCAGATCGGGCTCGACTCGACGAGCAGGACGAAGGCGGCACCGGCCAGCCAGGCGAGCAGCGCCAGCGCCGCCGACGGCGGCTCGCCCAGAGCAAGCGCGGCGACGAAGACGGCCACGCCGAGCAGCGCTGCCAGCACCGGCTTGACGAGGCGCAGCATGAGCTCGGCGGCGAGGTTGCTCACCGGCCCGCTGCCGGCTCGCTCACCGCTCGGCGACCTCGAACTCGCGTCGTCCCTGCAGCGCGCGTACGAGCGTCACCTCGTCGGCGTACTCGAGGTCGCCACCGACGGGGATGCCGCGGGCAATGCGTGTGATCGAGCGGGCATGGTCGGCCAGCCGCTCGGCCAGGTACATCGCCGTCGCCTCGCCTTCGAGCGTTGGGTTGGTGGCGAGCACGACCTCGGCGTAAGGGTTGCCGTCGGCCGCGCGACGCGTGACGCGCTCGAGGAGGGCGCCGATGCGCAGGCGGTCGGGACCGATGCCGTCCATTGGCGAGATCGCGCCATGGAGCACGTGGTAGCGGCCGCCGAAGGCGCGTGTCCGCTCGAGCGCAAGCACGTCGAGCGGCTCTTCCACAACGCAGAGCCGGTCGTCGTCGCGCGCCGGGTCGAGGCAGATCGCGCATACCGGCTGGCTGGCGATGTTGAAGCAGGTCGAGCAGTAGACGATCTCGTCGCGCACGGCGGTCAATGCGGCGGCCAGCGAGCGAGCCTCTGCCTCGGGGGCGCGCAGCAGGTGATACGTCAGCCGCTGCGCCGTCTTCGGTCCCACGCCGGGCAGGCGCGAGAGTGCCTCGATCAGCCGGACGACCGGTTCCGGCAGGCTGGCGCTCACCGACTAGCCGAGGCCGGGGAGCTGCAGCCCGCCGGTCACGCGGGCCATCTTCTGTTCGGCCGTCTGGCGTACCTGGCGGAGCCCGTCGTTGACCGCAGCCGTGATCAGGTCCTGCAACATCTCGACGTCGTCGGGATCGACGGCCGCCGGGTCGATGCGTACGGACACGACTTCCTGCCGCCCGTTGACCACCGTCGTCACGGCACCGCCGCCGGCGCTCGTTTCGACGGTCAACGCCTCCAGCTCTGCCTGCACGCGGGCCATCTCCGCCTGCATCTGCTGCGCCATCCGCGCCAGGTTGCCCATTCCCATCGGCGTACTCCTCTAGTCGATCTGCCGCACGTCGAGCAGATCATCGGCGAAGATGCGGCGAGCCTGTGCGACCAGATCGCCGTCAGCGTCCGCGGCCGGCTCAGCGACCTCGATGTTGGTCGCCACGCAGCGCACGCGGAGCGGCTGTCCGAGCACAGCCGCCAGGCCCTCTTCGAGGACGGCGCGCTTGCGCTCGGCAATGTCGCGCAGAAACGCCTGACTCTCGGGGAAGCCGAGCACGACGACGCCGTCGCGGACGTCGACGGGGCGGCAGGCCGAGATGAGCGGCCTGTTGGCCGGGTTGCGCGCGACGTGGGCGACCACCTGTGGCCAGGTGGTCAGCAGGCGGGCAAGGAGTGAATCGGCCGCCGGCGCGGCGGCAGGCGTTGGTCGCGGCGCCGGCGACTGCACCTGCCGCTCGCTTGCCGCTGGCGGAGGTGCGGCGACGGGAGGCGGTGCCGCAGGACGAGGCGGTGCGTCGGGCGCCGGGTCGGTCGGGTGGGAGGGTCTCTGGTCGGTAACGACGCGCTCGACGGCGGGCAGGGCCGGCGCCGGCTGGTCGCCCGTCACGCCGACCTGCACCGCCTCGAGCAATGCAAGTTCGAGCTGCAGCCGATAGCCGCCCGTGCCGGTGCGGTTGACGTCGAGGCCAGCCAGCCGGCGAGCCGCGCGAGCGAGGGCGGACGCGGCGGCGCCGGCCGCCTCGCCGCCGGTGAGCGCCGCGACGAGACGCTCGCGCAGTCGCGTCACGACCTGGTCGCCGAAGGCAACGAGATCGCGGCCATCACGCTCGAGACCGTCGAGGACGCGGATACCGGCCAGCGGGTCGCCGCCGGCGAGGGCGAGGATGAATCGGTCGACGGCCTCTTCGTCGGCCAGCCCCAACAGGTCGCGCACGGTGCCCGCGTCGATCTCGTCGGCGCCGCTGGCGAGCACCTGGTCGAGCATCGACTCGGCGTCGCGCATGCCGCCCACCGCGCGCTTGGCCAGCATCGCCAGAGCCTCGTCGCTGACCACCCGGCGCTCGGCCTCGACGATTCGGCGCAGCTTCTCCAGGATCACCTTCTCCGGCAACGGCCGGAACGTGTAGCGCTGCAGGCGTGAAATGACGGCCGGGCGGATCTGGCTGGGATCAGTCGTGCAGAAGATGAAGTAGACGTCGTCGGGCGGCTCCTCGAGCGTCTTGAGCAGGACGTCCCAGCCCTCTTTGATCCGCTGCACCTCGTCGACGATGAAGACCTTGCGGCGCAGGTCGGCGGGTGCCGTGTAGACCCGCGGCAGCAGCTCGCGCATGTCGTCGACACGGTTGTTAGAGGCGGCGTCCATCTCGACCACGTCGAGCGCCCGCCCCTCGCGGATGGCGGCGCAGGCGGCGCAGCTATCGTCCGGCTCACCGTCGGCCGGTGCGGCGCAGTTGACCGCCTTGGCCACGATGCGCGCCATGGACGTCTTGCCCGTCCCGCGTGGACCGACGAGCAGCAGGCCATGAGCCAGGCGGCCGAGACGGACGGCGTTGCGCAGCGTCGTGACGACGGCGTCCTGGCCGACGATCTCGCTGAACTTCTGCGCCCGCCAACGACGGTACAGCGCCTGGTGCGAAGTGCTGACCGGGGCGGTGGTCGACATGCTGCCTCGGATTATCGGGCGTGCGCCCACCTGTTATGCCGTGCACCCTCCGTCGACCGAGACGGCCGCGTGCCCAACGGTCGATCGACTCGGACCAGGCCGATCCGCGGCACCCGGCGAGCAGCGTTTATCGCTGCTTCCTTCCGGACCTGACGAGGTTCACGCGTCGCCGCTGCGCGGGACCCGATCCTCAACGTCGATCGCACCGTCGGCATCCGCGGACGCGGGCCTCGGGAGGGAATTCAGCCCTGCTCGAGCGGATTGCAGGTACAGGGCACCGCTAGTTCCCCGCCTAGCACGGCACGCCAGATTCTACACGTCTGCCCGCTGGGGCCCCAGTTTGCGCCCTCTTAGCGCGCGACCCGGATACCAGGCGTGGCGGAGAGGGAGGGATTCGAACCCTCGATGGGTTGCCCCATACCGCATTTCCAGTGCGGCGCCCTAGGCCTCTAGGCGACCTCTCCGGACAGGAGTGTGGGAGGTGGGGTCAGGGAGTGACGGAGAGGGTGGGATTCGAACCCACGGTGCTTTCGCACACCGCTTTTCGAGAGCGGCACCATCAACCACTCGGACACCTCTCCAGCGAAGAGGATAGCAAAGGCAGGCGCCGGTCCCGGCGGCTCGGCCGGCACGGGTCAACGGCGCGACGCGACGAGTTCTGCCGCCTCGGCCTGCATGATTCCGGAGACGACGTGCAGGCGACGCCGCTGCGCGCCGTCGCGCGCGATCCTGGGCAGGACGTCGGCGGCGCCCGACACCGGGTCGGGCAGGGCGTAGACGAGCCCATCGGCGTCGCTCTCGAGGAGCGCCCCGACACACATCAGGCACGGCTCGTGCGTGGCGAAGACGGTCACGCCGGCCAGCCGCGCCTGTCCGAGTCGGCGGGCCGCCTCCCGGATGACGTTCAGCACGGCGTGCGCGGTTGGATCGCCTGTCGCGCGCACTTTCTCGTGACCGCGCGCGACCATCGCATCATCGAGGATTGCCACCGCGCCCGTCGCCCGCTCGCCGGCGGCCGCGCCCGCGCGCGCCTCGGCCAGCGCCGCACCCATGTGGAACTCGTAGTTCACGCGCTGAATCGTAACGGAGAGGAGCTGGCGCGCCCGGCGAGACTCGAACTCACGGCCTTCAGGTCCGCAACCTGACGCTCTATCCACTGAGCTACGGGCGCGCGCGGTGTGGTCCTGGCGACGATCATCTGGCGGAGAGGGAGGGATTCGAACCCTCGGAGCAGGTTACCCCGCTCAACGGTTTAGCAAACCGCCGCACTAGGCCTCTATGCGACCTCTCCATCGGCCAAGCCCGGCCGATGATAGCACGGAGCACCTCCTCGTCCGCCCGTCGGGGCCTCCGTTTGCGGCGGCCGAAGGCTGCCCGTATCATCGGGGCAACGCGCCGCCGGCGCCTCCTCCGGCGCGGTATCGGTCGGCTCAACCGTCGCCCCGTCGAGATGCTGACGGGGCGTCTGCACATTGGCGGCCACTCAGAGGAGATTGACCAGTAATGGCCAAGCGTGTCGTGCTCATCGGTCATCCGGTGGCGCAGTCACTGTCGGGCGTGCTCCAGCAGGCGTGCTTCGACGAGCTGGGCATCGACGCCCACTACGAGTTGCTCGACACGCTGCTGATCGACCTGGCCGACACCATCGGCCGCCTGCGGGCCGACGACGAGTACCTGGGCGCGAACATCACCGTCCCCTACAAGGACCGTGTGCTGCCCATGCTCGACCGGTTGACCGAGGAGGCCCAGCACACCGGCGCGGTTGATACGATCACGCGCGAAGGGCCGCGCCTTGTTGGTCACAACACCGACGTGATCGGCTTTCGCGTCGCACTCGATGCGCTCGTCGGACGACAGAAGATGCCCAAGACGGCGGTCGTACTGGGTGCCGGTGGCGGCGCGCGTGCAGCTGTCTACGTGCTGATCACGGGCGGGTTCCAGCGCGTCGTCGTCTTCAACCGCCACCTCCACCGCGGCGAGGGCCTGGTGCGCCACTTCGGCCGGAGCGCCGCCCACATGGAGCTGCGTGCGCTGCCCTGGCACGAGTCGGTCATCGAGGCCGAGCTGGCCAAGACGAAGGTGCTGATCAACGCGTCGGCGTGGCCAGGCGCGGCCGAGGTCTCGCCCATCCCTGCCGAGCTGCTGCCGCCCGAGCTGATGGTGCTCGACCTGACGTACGTACCGGCTGAGACCAGGCTGCTGCGCGACGCGCGCTCGGCAGGCGCGACGAGCGTTCTCAACGGCGATCTGATGCTGCTGCACCAGACGGCTGCCGCCTGCCAGCTGTGGACGGGTCGGCAGGTCAAGATCGAGCTCCTCGAGGCGCGGCTCCAGCAGGCACGGACGGCGGAGCCGCAGCCGATCGCCGAGGCGAGCTGAGGACCGGCCCACCTCGCGCCGCCGGCCGCCCTGATGCTGCCCATCCACGACGAGAACCTGCCCGGCCGCGGGCTCGCCTTCGTGGCGCTCGGGCTGATCGCGATCAACGTCCTGGTCTTCGTCTTCCTGCAGCTGCCCGACGAGGCGTTCACATACGGCTGGTCGGTGGTGCCGGCCGAGATCACGCGCGGCGTGGACCTTGTTGGGCCCGAGACCGTTGGACCGCCGGGCAACCGCGTCGAGATCCCGCTCGCACCGGGACCTGACCCGATCTACCTGACGCTCATCTCGAGCATGTTCATGCACGGCGGATGGCTGCACCTGCTGGGCAACATGCTCTTCCTGTGGATCTTCGGCGACAACGTCGAGCACACCATCGGCTCGATCCCCTTCCTCGCCTTCTACCTGATCGCCGGTATCGTCGGCTCACTCGCCCAGATCATGATCGAGCCGGGCTCGCTGATCCCCTCGCTCGGAGCATCAGGCGCGATCTCCGGTGTACTGGGTGCGTACCTGGTGCTGTTCCCCGGCAACCGTGTCCTGGTGATCGTCTTCCGCTTCCCGATGTGGGTGCCGGCGCTGGTCGTGATCGGCCTGTGGGCGGTGCTGCAGTTCGTCAACGGGCTGGGCCAGATCGCGCTCACCGAGCAGACGGGCGGAGTTGCGTACATGGCGCACATCGGCGGCTTCGTCGCCGGGCTGGTAGTCGGCGCAGTCGCGCGAGCGCTGCGCCGCTAGATGCGTGGGGTTGCTCAGCTCGCTCGTCGATCGGCGCGTCAACCGGCTCGCCCGAGCGGCGACCGGCGCCCCGTCGGCGACGGCGCTCGCGCTGCACAGGGCGATGCCGGTGGTCGACCTCGTCGTCGGCAGCGCTCTCTTCCGTGACTACTTTCTGGAGTCGGGCGGCGGCATGGTTGACCTCCCCCGGCTGCGCACGGGCGGGGTGAAGCTCGTCGGGCTGACGATCGCCACCCGTTTTCCTGACCTTCACGGCACGCTCTCGAACGTCCACTTCCGCTCGCTGGGGCTGCCCGCCGACCGGCTGCTCAGCAACATGGCCATCGCCGAGTGGCTGGTCGGGCGCGTCGAGGGCTGGGCGGCCGGTTCGGGTGGGACGCTTGCGATCGTGCGCACGCGAGCCGATCTCGAGCGCTGCCTGGCACCGGGCGGCCCGGTTGGCGTCCTGCTCGGCGTGCAGGGTGGGCATGTGCTCGATGGGGCGGTGGCCAACATCGCTCGGCTTTACGCGCTCGGCGTGCGCATGCTCTCGCCGGCGCACGTGATGGACAACGAGCTGGTCGGCTCGGGAACCGGCCGCCGCCGGCACGGCCTGACCGTGCTCGGGCGGGCGGTCATGGGCGAGCTCGAGGCGTCCGGCGTGATCGTCGACCTGGCCCACATGTCGCTCGACGGCATCGGCGACGCGCTGCCGCTGCTGATGAGGCCCTTCGTGCTCAGCCACACGGGCCTGCTCGAGGTTCACGCCTCGTCCAGCCGCTGGCGGCGTTACACGCCGGCGCGGCGCAACCTGCCGGCCGCCGTCGTGCGTGATGTCGGGCGCGCCGGCGGCTTGGTGGGAGCCGTGCTGGCGAACGCGCTCAACGGCGGGGGGCTTGACCGCGCTGCCGAACTCGTCCGTCGGCTGGTCGACGTAGCAGGTGCCGAGAACGTCGCCATCGGCTCAGACATGGATGGGGCACTGGCGACGCCGATCGATGCCGCCGGTCTACCGCTGCTGACCGACGCGCTGCTAGAAGGCGGGCTGGAGCCACCGACCGTCGAGGGCGTGATGGGCGGCAACGCAATCGCGCTCCTGCGCCGGGCACTGCCCGCCTGACGCCGGCTTTGCGCCTACCCTGAGAAAGATAGCCGAAGTCGCGAGTCGGTCTCTCTTGCTGGAGTGTCGCTGCTCGGTTGTCGCCGAGGGCTCGCTACGCGCTCGGCCCTCCGGCGCTCGCCGGCCTATTGCACCAGCCGGGTGCTGCGTGCGCACCCCGTCAACCCGCGGTACGCTTGGTGCAGAGAAACAAATCCTCTCCATTCACGGGTCCCGGGACCTTCAGAGCGTGTCGGCGAGCGAGTTCGGGCGAAGGCTGCTCGACCGTAACATCGAATCCCGCGTCACTGAGTCGCCGTATAAAGTCGCGCCCGTAGATGCCGACGTGGTCACTCTGTCCGAATAGCTTCTCCCGCTCGCGGAGCGAAGTGACGGAAGAATATTCAAATGTTTCTGCTCGGCGAGTGTATTGGTACCTGAATTACAGCGGTCCCGGTTGGCTTCAGTACACGCCACATCTCTGAAATCGCGATCGCGTCATCGGGAACGTGCTCAAGAACGTGGCTACAGAGGATCAGGTCGAAGGAGTCGTCAGGAAAGCCGAGCTGCGTGATGTCCATACGAAGCATCCCGTCTGCCGAGTACAAGTCGACCGATACGTAATCAAGCTGCGGTCGCTCAGCGAGGAGCGCCTTGACCGAAGGCTCCGGAGCAAAGTGCAGGACGCGAGCACCGGGTACCCCATTCAGGCTACTCCGAAGGCAGAGGCATATCGCTCGCTGGCGCTCCAAAGACAGACACGACGGGCACCGGGCAGCCGGGCGGCCGTGATGCGGAAGGAGCCTACGATAGGTTTGCTGACAGCATGCACACACAACGGCGTTCCCTCGAAGCGCGACGCGGACTAGCGCAGCGCGGCGGGCTGGACTAACGATTTCCAGGGGCGCCTGACAAGCCGTCGCACCATCCTCGCCAAATGCCAGGCGCGGGCTCCAGATTCTGAGTCGGGCAGCCGGCGCATCCCCAATCGTGAGCGACGCCGCACCCGGGACCCAAGGGATCCGACCGCCTTGACGCGGAGAGGCTCGCGTCGCCGATGGCGCACCGTTCCGGGCCGATCCGGTATCCGGGACTGTTAAGCGTCCCCTGCTGCCGATTGGCTGCCAAACCTGGCGGAGAGGGAGGGATTCGAACCCCCGGGGCTTTCGCCCAACGGTTTTCAAGACCGCCGCCATAAACCACTCGGCCACCTCTCCGCAGCCCGGTCGATCCTATTCTGACGCAGGCGTGTCCGTGCGTCGATCAGGTGTACTCGTTCGGCACGTCGGCTACACCTCCCTGCTGCTTCACGCCCGTGTTCGGCCTCGCCAGAAACTCGGCCGGGGTGATGTAGCGCAGCGCCTGGTGTCCCCGGATGGTGTGGGGTGCATTCCCAGGCCAGCAGCGCCTGGCGCAGCGAGTCCAGAGCCGGCTCCTCGTCAGTCACCTCGTAGAAGTCGTCGGTGCGCGTGCTGTTGGGGCGCTCGACGGCGCCGTTGAGCTTGGGTGAAGGCGGCGGCAGCACTAAGAGCGCGATGCCGGCGGCTCATTCTGTAGCGGATACATTACTGAACGAGCCCATCACGTCTCCACCGGCCACCCTACGGGCGCGTAATCGACCACTGCAGCGGCTATGCTGTGCGCCCCAGCAGTCACGATTTGGAGGGAATCGGTAAATGAGCTCTGGCGGACAGTATGGCGCGCCTCCTCCGCCGCCCTATGGCGGCGCGATGGGCGGTCAGGGCGGCGACTCGTACTTCATCCAGCGCGCGGGCCAGGAAGAGGGGCCCTTCGGCATCGACGACCTGCGGGCACAGGCGAAGGTCAACTACCTCAACGCCAACACGATGATGCGCGCGGCCGAGGGCGGAAACTGGTTCCCCGCTGGTCAGCTGCCGGGCGTCTTCTCGTCGCGCGAGTGGACGATCACGCTGCTGATCTCCTTCTTCCTGGGCGTCTACGGCATCGATCGCTTCTATCTCGGCTACACCGCCCTCGGCGTGCTCAAGCTCGTCACCTGCGGCGGCTGCTTCATCTGGTGGCTGTACGACCTGATCATGATCGCGACAGGCAAGATGACCGACGCACAGGGCCTGCCGCTGCGGCGGACAAGCTGAGCAGCTGGCGCGGCGCGACCGGCGAAGGAGTCTTCAAGGGGACCGATCTCGCCGGCGTAGCCCTCCTGGCAGCGCTGGCCATCCCACCCGAGATTCTTCGCGCCGGCCCGGTCACCTGCCCTTTCCGCCGGCTCACCGGTCGGCCGTGCCCCAGCTGCGGGCTGACACGGTCGTGGAACGCCTTCGCGCACCTGCGCGTGAGGGAGAGCGTTCGCTTCCACCCGCTCGGCCCGCTCACCTTCCTCGGCGCGACATGGCTGGCCGTGCAGGGACGCCGTGGCCGCCTGCCCGCGCCGGCGAAGGCGGAGCGGCTCGTGCCCGTCGCCGCTGCCGTCTGGCTCACGATCTGGGTCGTCCGGCTGCTGCGCGGCGACCTCGTCGACCGCTGACGCAGATGGGCGGCCGCTGACGCGATAGGAGGCAGAGCGCAATGAACTACCTGCCGGCGGAGGGCTTCTTCATCCAGCGGCTGGGCACCGAGGAGGGCCCGTACACGATCCCCGACCTGCAGGCGCAGGCGCGTGCCGGCTACATCCGTGGCACGACGATGGCTCGGCGCGCCGATGGCCAGGGCGCATGGTTCCCGATCAACGAGCTGCCCGGCGTCTTCTCCGACAAGGAGTGGATCGTCGCGCTGCTGCTCTCGTTCTTCGTCGGCTGGCTGGGCATCGACCGCTTCTACCTGGGCCAGCCGGTACTGGGCATCCTCAAGCTGATCACGTTTGGCGGGTGCTACATCTGGTACTTCGTCGACTTCGTGCTGATCGCGATGAACAAGGTCACCGACAGCAACGGGCTGCCCCTCCGCCGGAGCTGAGCCGCCGAGACGCGGCTACGCCGACAACTCGCGCCGGCCGATCAGCGACACCAGCGGCTCGGGCAGTGCGACCGAGCCGTCGGGCTGCTGATGCACCTCGAGCAGCGCCGCCACCGTTCGCGCCAGGGCCAGCCCTGAACCGTTCAGCGTGTGCAGGATCTCCGGCTTGGCGCCCGCCTCGGGGCGCCAGCGGATGCTCATCCGGCGCGCCTGGTAATCGCGGAAATTGGAGATCGAGCTGACCTCGAGCCACTCCTCGACCCCCGGCGCCCAGACCTCGAGATCGTACTTCTTGGCCTGCGTGAAGCCCATGTCGCGCGTCGCCATCAGCCGGACCCGGTAGGCCAGGCCCAGCCGCTGGAGCACGACCTCGGCGCGCTCGGTCAGCCACTCGAGCGCGCCCGATGAGTCGTCCGGGCGGACGAAGGCGACCATCTCGACCTTGTCGAACTGGTGGACGCGCAGGATGCCGCGCGTCTTCGCACCCGCCGCGCCGGCCTCCCGGCGGAAGCAGGGCGAGTAGGCGACGTAGTGGATGGGCAGCCGCTCGGCCTCGATGATCTCGTCGCGGTGGATGTTGGTGACCGGCACTTCGGCGGTCGGTACGAGGTACAGCTCGTCGCGCGTGACGACGTACATCTGGTCTTCCTTGTCCGGGATCTGCCCGGTGCCGCGCGCCGATGCCTCGTTGACGAGTGCCGGCGGCCAGATCTCGGTCATGCCGTGATCGCGCACGTGGATGTCGAGCATGAAGTTGAGCAGTGCGCGCTGGAGTGCGGCGCCCGCCGCGCGGTAGATCGGGAAGCCCGAGCCGGTCACCTTCGCACCGGCGGGCAGGTCGAACAGGCCGAGGTCGGCAGCGACTTCCCAGTGCGGCCGGCGGGTCCATCCCTCGGCGCTGTGCGGCACGGGCTCGCCCCAGCTTCGGACGGTGACGGTTGCCTCCTCGCCGCCGACGGGGACGTCGCGGTCGGCCGGGTTGGGGATGCGCAGCAGCAGATCCTCGATCCGGCCCTCGAGCTCGCGCAGCCGCTCCTCGTTGGCGTCGATGTGCGCCCCGATTTCCTGCGATCGGCTGCGTAGCCGGTCGGCTTCGGCGCCTCCGCCGGCCTTCATCTGCGCGCCGACCTGCGCGCTCAGCTCCTTGCGCTGCGCGCGCAGCGCGTCGGTCTCGCCGAGCAGACGGCGCCGTTCGGCGTCCAGGTCGAGCACGGCGTCGACCAGCGCCGCGTCCTCGCCCTTGTCGCGTGCGCCGCGCCGAATGACGTCGGGCTCGTCACGCAGCCGCTGCAGGCCGACGCTCACGCCGCATCTCGGGCGCCGCCCGCGGCCTGACGCAGGCGGTCGACAACGAAACCTGCCGCCAGCGAGGCGAGCAGCCAGCCGGCGCGCGGACCATTCGGCCGCCCGAGGAACGCGTCGTAGACGGCGGCGAAGGCGTCGGCCGGGCGGAGCCCGTGCCGACGGGCGACCTCGAAGATCAGCGCCTGCCACTCCTCGCCGGCTGCCGGCGACGACTCTTCGGCGGCGGCAGCCAGCGCGGCCAGGTAGTCCCGCTGGTCAACGGTAAGCTCGCCTACGGTTGGCGGCAGCGCGTCGTAATGGATGGCCAGCCGCGCGTCCGGCGGCGCGAAGTACTCGAGCCAGGCGCGAGCGGCAGCGGCGCGCTCGAGCGCGACCGCCACCTCGGCCTCGTCGAGAGGCGCGCGCTTCTCGGCGGCGAGGCGCTCGAGCAGGTCGCGGCCGGGGACCTGCAGCAGCAGCGCGAGGTGGGCGAACGGTGGCCGGTAGCGCGCGGCTTCGACAGCGGGATCGGCGTTGGCATCGGGCAGGCTGAGCGCGAAGATGCGCTCGGGATCGGGCGGCAGTTCCCCGCGCGTGGACCGCCCGGCGACCGCGTCGGCGATTCGGTCGAACTCGTCGAACAGGCGCGGGATGGTGTCGCCGGCCGGGTCGAACTCGATCGCGCGGTTCCGCCGTGGGCGCAGGAACAGGAAGCGCAGGATGGTCGGCGGGAGCACCTCGGCCATGTGGTGCGCGGCCGCGCCCTGCCCGCGGCTGGTGCTCATCTTGCGGCCGCCGATGTTGAGGAACTCGTACGGGACGTTGACCGGGGGTTCGCGCTCGAAGACGCGGCGGCTGATGGCTTCGGAGCGGTCGCGCGAGCCGCCGGCGGTCGCGAGGTCCTTGCCGCAGCCCTCGATGGTCACGCCCAGCACCACCCAGCGCGCGGCCCACTCGACGTTCCAGACGAGCTTCGCCCGTCCGCCGAAGGGGGAGACGCGGCCGCGCTGGCCGCAGCCGCGCGCCCAGGCGACGAGGTCGGGCCGGCACTCGTAACTGACCTCGCCGTCGGCCCAGTCGTGGGCCCGCGTCGTGCCGCTCCGGCCGCAGTTCTGGCACAGCACGCTGATCGGCAGCCACTCCGGCGGATGGACGACCGTGCTCACCGTCCGGTAGATCTGCCGGATCACGCCGGCGCGGTCGAGCGCCCGCTCGATCAGCGGGTCCATGACGCCTGATGCGTACTGCTCGCTCATCCAGTACAGCCGCGGGTGGATCCCCAGGCGGTCGAACGTTTCCAGGAACTGGCCGGCGAAGTGGCGCGCGTAGTTCGGGTGCGCGCTGCCCTCGGGCGCGGGCACGTGCGCCAGCGGGACGCCCATGTACTTCTCGACAGCGTCAGGGGTGAGCAGCGCCTGGGCGTCCATCGGATCGAGGTCCTCGACGCCGTAGCGGAACTCGACGGGTAGCCCGCGGTCGGCCACTGCCCGGCGCAGCGCGTCGTGCAGCACGACGCCGCGCAGGCTACCGACGTGGACCGTGCCCGAGGGCGTCTTCGAGTCGTTGACGACCTGCGGCCCGGACGCCTCGGCGGCGATCTCGTCGGCCCAGTAGGTCGATGCCCTGCTCAGCGCGGAGGTCACCACGCGGCCATGGCTCTGGTGAGGCCGGCTCAGCGTGTCAGCCGATGCCGACGATCTTGTACGTCCAGCTGCCGGCCGGCACGCTGACCACCACCTTGTCGCCCTTGCGGTGGCCGAGCAGTGCCCGGCCGACCGGCGACTCGTTGGAGATCTTGCCGTCGGCCGGATCGGCCTCCGCCGACCCGACGATCTTGAAACGCTCGCGGCCGCCCTCCGACTCGACCTCGACCGTCGAGCCGATCTGGACGTGCGTGGTCGAAGCGTGCTCATCGATCAGCACGGCATTCTTGATCAGCGCCGAAAGCGCCTGGATGCGTCCCTCGACGAAAGCCTGCTCGTTCTTTGCATCCTCGTACTCGGCGTTCTCGGTGACGTCGCCGTGCTCCTTCGCTTCGTGGATGCGCGCAGCCACCTCGGCGCGACGGATGGTGACCATCTCGTCGAGCTCGGCACGCAGCTTGTCGAGGCCCTCTCTGGACAGGTACGCAGGCTTGTTGTTCATCGAACTCCGATACGGAAAGACCCCTCCGCAGCCCCGGGCAGGGCGCGAGGAGTCCAGCGGTCGGCGGATTTTAGTCGCGCCCGCCAGAAGGCGTCAAACGAGCGTGGCTGCCGCCCGATACCTCGCAATCCGGCCTGCCTCACTGTTCGGTCGCCCGGAGCAGCCGCATGCGCACGCGCTCGAGCGCAGCGGCGTCGGCAAAGGCGACGAACAGGGTGTCGTCGCCGGCGAGCGAGCCAACGACCTCCGGCCAGCGGCACCTATCGAGGGCGGCGGCGATGGCATGCGCCGACCCGGGCACCGCGCGGATGACCAGCAGCAGCCCGGCGCGCCGCACCTCGACGGGCAGGCCGGAGAGCAGCTCGCGCAGGCGCTGCTCGGCCGTCATCTCTTCCGGACCGTGGGCCGGCGTCGGCAGCGAGTACGCGGTCCCGCCTCGGCGGCCAACCTTGACCAGCCCGATCTCCGCAATGTCGCGGCTGACCGTCGCCTGCGTGACCCGGAAGCCGCGCCCACGGAGAGCCGCCGCCAGCTCGTGCTGGGTGCGGATGTCATGCCGCTCCACGATCTCGCGGATCTGCTGGTGGCGCAGCTGCTTCATCACTTCCACCATCCGCCTCAGCGTCCGATCAGCAGCACCGCCGCGCTGACCGCGAAACAGACCCGGTAGACGACGAAGACGTCCGTGCTGAAGCGGCGCAGGAAGGCCAGCAGGACGCCGATGGCGAGCAGCCCGGCGACGGCCGCCGCCGCCATACCGGCGCCGAGGACGAGCGGATTGAAGGTGATCGCCGTCGGCTCGAGTAGCTCGCGCGTCTTCCACAGCCCGGCACCGGCGATGATCGGCGTGCCCATCAGGAAGGCAAAGCGGGCCGCGGCCGGCCGCTCCAGACCGAGCCACAGCCCGGCCGCGATGGTGATGCCCGAACGGCTGATGCCGGGGAAGAGCGCCAGCGCCTGGGCGAGGCCGATGGTCAGCGCATCGCGCAGGCGCAGCTGCTCGATCTGCCGCGCGTGGCTGGCCGCACGCTCGGCGATGAAGAGCAGCACGCCGCCGGCCACGAGCAGGCCACAGATGACCAGCAGCTGCTCGCGAAAGAAGCGGTCGATGAAGCCCTCCAGCGCGACGCCGATGACGGCAGCCGGGATGACGCTGGCGGCAAGCAGCAGCGCCAGGCGCCGATCGGGGTCATCGCCGATGCGGCGCTCCCGCAGAGCAGCGATGCCGGCCAGCAGGTAGCGCAGCAGGTCGCCCCAGAAGTGGACGAGCAGCGCGGCGAGCGTGCCGAGGTGGAGCATCACCGCGAAGGCCGGACTGTTGAGGAAGGCGTCGTTCCAGCCGAGCAGGCGCGGCAGCAGGATCAGGTGCGCCGACGATGAGATGGGCAGGAATTCCGTCAGCCCCTGCACGGCCCCGATGACGATCGCCTCGAGCAAAGTCTCCAAGGCGCCCTCGCCGATCCGGCCGCCCGGTCAGCGGATGAACAGCGGCGCGAGCACCAGCGTGATCGTGGCCAGCAGCTTGACCAGCACGTGGAGCGATGGGCCCGCAGTGTCCTTGAACGGGTCGCCGACGGTGTCGCCGACGACGGCCGCCGCGTGTGCCGGCGTGCCCTTACCGAGCACGCCCGTCGCGTCCGACAGGCTCCCCGACTCGATGTACTTCTTGGCGTTGTCCCAGGCGCCGCCGCCGTTGTTGAGGACGGTCGCCAGCAGCACGCCCGAGATCGTGCCGACCATCAGCAGGCCGGCCACCGCCTGATGGCCGAGCAGGAGACCGACGACGATGGGCGTGGCGACGGCGACCAGGCCGGGCAGGACCATCTCGCGCAGGGCGGCACGGGTGGTGATGTCGACGACGCGTGCATAGTCCGGTCGCTGCGTGTAGTCCATGATGCCGGGCATCTCGCGGAACTGGCGGCGCACCTCGACGATGATCGACTGGGCGGTCTTGCCGACGGCGCGGATGGCCAGCGAGCTGAAGAAGAAGGCGAGCATCGCGCCCAGGAACGCGGCGACGAAGACGCTCACGTCGGCCAGGTTGACTGTCTCCATCAGCGGCGCACCGCGGTTGGTCTGGATCAGGTTGACCTTGTCGATGTAGGCCGAGAAGAGCAGGAAGGCGGCCAGGCTGGCCGAGGCGATGGCATAGCCCTTGGTCAGCGCCTTGGTCGTGTTGCCCACGGCGTCGAGCCGATCGGTGATCTCACGTGCGCCTGCCTCCGCGCGGCTGAACTCGGCCACGCCGCCGGCGTTGTCGGTGATCGGACCGAACGTATCCATGGCCAGGATGTAGGCCGTCGTCATCAGCATGCCCATCGTTGCCACAGCGGTGCCGAAGATCGCGCCGACCTCCGGTCGGTTCGTGCCGGCGAAGGCCTGCGAGCCGAAGAACGCGCTGAGCATCAGCGCGACGCCGATCGTCACGGCGGTGACGAATGTCGTCTCGAAGCCGACCGCCGTGCCGGAGATGATGTTCGTTGCCGGGCCGGTCTTGGACGCCTCGGCGATCTCCTGCACCGGGCGCCACGAGCCGGCCGTGTAGTACTGCGTGATGTAAACGAAGACGATGCTCGTGGCCAGACCGACGGCACCGGCGGCCAGCATCCAGATCCAGGTCGGGATACCCATCCCGCCGACGGCGGCCGGCCCGGTCTGCATCATCACGAAGGTGGTGATGGCCAGGCCGCCGAGCGAGAGGATCGTCGTTGCCCAGTAGCCGCGGTTGAGCATCCTCATCGGATCCTCGTCCTCGCCGCCGCGCACGAAGTACATCGCCGCGATCGTGGCCAGCAGACCGAAGGCACGGACGACGAGCGGGAAGAAGATCCAGGCCTCGGGATTCGGCCAGCCGGCGGCCTGGGCGATGAAGAAGGCGGCCACGCCGAGGATCATCGCGCCGATGTTCTCGGCGGCGGTCGACTCGAACAGGTCGGCGCCGCGGCCGGCGCAGTCGCCGACGTTGTCGCCGACCAGGTCGGCGATCACGCCCGCGTTGCGCGGATCGTCCTCCGGGATGCCCGCCTCGACCTTGCCGACGAGGTCGGAGCCGACGTCCGCGGCCTTCGTGTAGATGCCCCCGCCGAGCTGCGCGAAGAGCGCCACGAACGACGCACCGAAGCCGAAGCCGACGATCAGGAACGGCGCCTCGGCGACGGTGACATCGCCGATGAATGCCTCGTAAACGGTGAAGATGGCCCACACGCCGAGCAGGCTCAGCGCGACGACGAGGAACCCGGAAACGGCACCGCCACGCATCGCGACCTGCACGGCCTCGACCAGGCTGCGCCGTGCCGCCGCCGCCGTGCGCACGTTCGAGCGGACGCTGATGACCATGCCGATCACGCCTGAAGCCATCGAGGCGGCTGCACCGACGAGGAACGCGACCGCGGTCATGATGCCGATCGGCACGCCGGCGAGCTCGGGCACGTCGGCCACGTCGGGCGTCTCGACGACGGCGATGACGACGCCGATGATCACCGCCGCCACGAGCGCGAGCAGCGCGATCGTCGAGTACTGCCGCCGAATGAACGCGTCGGCGCCCTCGCGGATCGTGTCGGCAACGTCCTGCATCGCCTGGGGGCCCTTGTCCCGTCGCAGCACGTCGCGCGCGAGGTAGGCCGCGTACAGCACGGCCGCCACGCCGGCAAGCGGGATGACCCACTGGATGAGGGCTGCGAGGTTCACGCTTGGGACCACTCCTCTCGAGCGTTGCCGGGCGGTTCGACCCGGCGCCTGACACAGGTTTGGGCAGCGAGCGACAGGCGTCCTTGGTTGGGCAATGCCTGCGCGACTGGGCCTTGGACACGGAAAGAGCCCCGGTCATCCCGGGGCCGCACGGCTCGCAGGCGGGCGGAGTTTAGCAAGGCGATTCCGCGTGGGTCAAACGGCGGCGGGCGTGCCGGACGGGGAGCCGCCGATGACGCCCCGGGCATGCCGGGCGGGCCGGGTCGCGCCCCTATACTCGCTGCCTTGTGAAGAACCGCCGTGCGTTGGGCTGTCTCGTCGAGATCGCCGAGACACTGCTCCTGACGCTGATCATCTTCTGGGTCATCCAGACGTTCGTCGCCCAGCCGTACCAGGTCCAGCAGGAGAGCATGCGACAGACGCTGATCGAGGGTCAGTACGTGCTCGTCGACAAGCTGACGCCGCACTTCGACAGCTACTCGCGCGGCGACATCGTGGTCTTCACGCCGCAGCGTCGCGAAGGCAACTGTGACAGCGCACCGGTCGATAACGGCGAGGGCCAGGTGCCATTCATCAAGCGCGTCATCGGCCAGCCCGGCGATCAGCTGTCGATCCACGACGGCAGTGCCTACGTCAACGGCGTCCGCCTCGACGAACCGTACGTCTTCCAGGGCCCGACTAACGCGCAGGGCGAGCAGGACAGCTGGACGATCCCGGCTGACCGCCTCTTCGTGATGGGTGACAACCGCAACAACTCGACCGACTCGCGGTCGTCGACGATCGGCCCGATCTGCGTCCGAGACGTCATCGGCAAGGCCTGGCTGCGCTACTGGCCGCTCGACCGGCTGGGCGTCCTCAACACGCCAACCTACCCGAGCGTGCCGCCGGCGGCCCAGGCGACGCCGGGCGTGCCCGGCGGGTCAGACTGACCGCTCAGTTGGGCGGTCCGATCACCCAGCGGTCGAGCTCGCGCGAGTAGCCGAACAGCTCGTCGTCGGCGAACCACAGCTCGAGCTCGGCGCCTGCGGTCTCCGCACTGTCCGAGGCGTGGACCAGGTTCTGCCCGGTCTCGAGGGCGAAGTCGCCACGGATGCTGCCCGGCGCAGCCTCCTCCGGCCGCGTTGCGCCGTTGATCGCGCGGCACACGGCGACCGCATTCGGACCCTCGACGGCCAGAGCCACGAGCGGCCCCGAGGTGATGAAGTCGACGAGGCCGGCGAAGAACGGCTTGGCGCGATGAGCAGCGTAGTGGCGCTCGGCCAGCTGGCGGTCGGCGGCGACCATCTTCAGCCCGCAGATACGCAGGCCGCGCTGCTCGTAGCGCTCTATCAGCCGGCCGACGAGCGCACGCTGCACGCCGTCGGGCTTGATCAGGATGAGCGTACGTTCGGTCACCGTCTCACCTCGGCGTTCATGGTAGGCGCAGCGCCTGCTCGGCTCGCCGCGCAGCGCCGCGCGGGCCGATCACCGCCAGGCACAGCGCTTCCTCGTTAACCAGCCGCCCGGCGAGCTCGGCGATGCGCTCCGGCGTCACCGCCTCGAGCTCGGCGAGCGCGTCATCGAGCGTGAGGACCCGTTCGTGGAGCGCCTCCTGGACGCCCAGCCAGGAGGCCATGTGGCGGCTCTCCTCGAGGCGCAACTCGAGCCGTCCGGCGGCATAGGCGCGGGCGCGCCCGAGCTCGTCGGCCGGCACCGCTTCGTCACGCAGTCGGGCGAGCTCGGCGAGGATCGCGGCGAGGGCCGTCTGCAGGTCGGCCGGGTCGACGCCGGCGTAGATCTGCAGCGTGCCGGTGTCCGAGTAGTCGGACTGGAAGCTGTGGACGTCGTAGGCCAGGCCGGCCTCCTCGCGCACCTTCAGGAACAGCCGGCTACTCGAGCCGTCGCCAAGGACGGTGTTGAGCAGCTCGAGCGTCCACTGGTCGGCGTGATCGCGCGGCAGGCCGCGCAGGCCAAGGCAGACGTGCGCCTGCGCGCTGGCGCGCTGCTCGAAACGAAAGCGCTGCGCGGGCACGGCGGGCGCCGGCGCGAACGCCGGTACGACGCCGTTACCCGTCCCGAAGACGCCGGCCAGCTCGACCGCGCGCGCGTGGTCGAGGTCGCCGGCCACGGCCACGACGCTGTTGGCCGGCCGATAGGCACCCGACCAGAACGCGCGGATCTCCTCCTCGGGCAGGGCACGGACGCTCTCCTCGTCGCCGGCGATCTCACGGCCGAGCGGCGAGTCGCCGAAGAACGCCTCGTCGAAGACGTTGAACACGTACTGCGCGGGGTCGTCGCGATAGGAGCGGATCTCCTCGACGATGATCTCGCGCTCGCGCTCGATGTCCGACTCACGCAGCAGCGGGCGGATGACGAGGTCGGCCAGGACGTCGAACGCTCGCTCGGCCTGGCGCACCGGCAGGCGCGCCCAGTAGACGGTCGACTCGCGGTCGGTGGCGGCGTTGCAGTGGCCGCCACAGCCCTCGATCGCCTCCGATACCGCGCGTGTGGTCGGGTAGGCGGATGTCCCCTTGAACGTGACGTGCTCCATGAAGTGGGCGACGCCCCACTGCTCCCGCGTCTCGACACGCGAGCCGGCGAGGACATAGACGGCAACGGCCAGCGAACGCGTGTGCGGCAGACGGGCGGAGATGACCCGCGGGCCGTCGGGCAACTCGGTGCGCTCGAACATCGGCGGAATGCTACACGCCGCGATCAGCGCAGCCCGAGCCGGACTGGTTTACGTTCGGGCCCGCCGCCGCGGGGCGGGCCACCGTCTCACTCGGCGGGCGGCGCGATGAGCTGCTCGATCCAGGGGACCGCGAAGAAGATCACGAAGGCGATGCCGACGACCCACATCAACGGGTGCACCTCACGCGCCCGGCCGGTGACCAGCTTCAGGAAGATGTAGGTCACGAAGCCGGCGGCGATGCCGGTGGTGATCGTGAAGGTGAGCGGCATCACGATCAGCGTCGCCAGCACGGGCAGGACGACGTCGATACGCGACTCGGTCACCGTGTCCGGCTCCGGTACGCGCTGGGCGTGCTCCTCCCCTGCCGCGGGTCCGGCGGCGCGAGCGGGTTCCTCGCCCCAGTCGAACTCACGCGCGATGGTGAACATGAGGAAGCCGACGACGACGAGGACCGGCGCCGTCGCCTGGGCAGGCACGATGCCGGCGATGGGCGCGAAAAGGATGGCGACGAGGAAGAGCACGCCGACGACGACCGAAGTCAGGCCCGTCCGGCCGCCTTCGGCAACGCCGGCCGCCGATTCGATGTAGGTCGTGTTCGAGCTCACGCCGAAGGCACCGCCGGTGACAGCGCCGAGTGAGTCGACCAGGAGCACGTTGCGAATGCCGGGCAGCCGGCCGCGCTCGTCGACGAAGCCGGCCTGCTCGCCGACGCCGATGACCGTGCCCATGGTGTCGAAGAAGTCGGCCATCATCAGCGTGAAGACGACCATCGCGATGATCAGCACGCTGTAGTTGGTCCAGACCCCGAACAGGTGCTCGGGCAGCAACGGCTGGAAGATCGTCTCGAAGTTGGTGAGGCTGAAATTGAAGAAGTAGCCCTCCAGTGTCGTCGGCAGGACAGCCGTGTTGGGCAGGAAGCCTGAGTTGGCCGGCCCGACGATGTAGTTCAGGACGATCGCGACTATCGTGGTCAGGATGATCGTCAGCAGCAGCGCACCACGAACCCGGCGTGCCATCAGCGCCAGCGCAATGCCGAGACCGATGACGAACGTCAGCGTCGCGACATTGACGATGTTGCCCGGCAGGACCGGCGGTCCCTGGCCCGGTTCGGCGAACAGCGTGTCGACCACGAACCCGCCGTTGAACAGGCCGATGAAGAGGATGAACAGCCCGATGCCGACGGCGATCGCGCGCTTCAGGTTGAGCGGGATGGCGTTCATCACCGCCTCGCGCAGGCCCGTCAACACCAGGACGGTGATGATGATGCCCTCCCAGACGATGACCGCCATCGCGTCCTGCCAGGCAAGCCCACGGCCCAGGATCAGCTCGAAGGCCACGACCGCGTTGAGGCCGAGGCCGGCGGCGAGCGCGAACGGGTAGTTGGTCGCCAGGCCCATGGCGATGGTCAGGATCCCGGCCGCGAGCGCCGTGCCGACGGCGACGGCGAGGAAGGGTGGGCCGAGACCCGTCCCGCCCTGATCAACGGGTGCCAGCGGCCCGCCGGCGAGGATCGTCGGGTTCACGAAGATGATGTAGGCCATGACCATGAACGTGGTCAGGCCGGCCCGCACCTCGGTGCCGAACGTCGTCCGCCGCTCATCGAAGCGGAAGAAGGAAGCTATCGCTTCCATACGCTCTCTACCCTCCCTCTGTTGTCCCGCCGTGGCGGGGCTGCTCTCCCTCTGAACCGCGACCGGCCGGCGTGGCCGGATCAGCTCGCCTCGTTACCCTCCCCGCTCTGCTCCGCGCGCTCCAAGGCGCCCAGCTCCATCTGTACGTAGTCGGTGGCCGGAAACGCGAAACGCTGCTGTTCGGGCTCGTCGGCCGGTACACGACCGACCGGCGCGAACTCGACGACGATCCGTTCGTCGTCCTGGACGAGTGTGTAGACGATCAGCTGATCGGGCCGCGTCTCGAACTCGAGATGCTCGAACGAGTCGATGTTGAGGCAGATCGACAGCGGCGTGAAGAAGGTCGACACCTCCGGCCGGTCGACGACGATGCGCTCCACCCAGCCGGTGCCCGACGAGACCATCGAACCGCCGCGGTAGTAGCGGTAGGACACCGTCTGCTTGAGCAGCGGGCGCAGAAGGTTGTAGATGTCGGTCGAGCTCGAAACAAGGCCGCTGTTGACGAAGAACTTGGCCGGGGGCTCGAGCGACACGCTCCTCCTCGCTGCGCGAATGCGAGACCGCGGTGATGGTAGCGCACGGCCCGCCGCGCCGGCTCGCCGATTCGGCATCTTTCCGGCTCGCGTGCCCTCGGCGTCGGCCCTCGTCAGCGGGTGAGCTTCGGCCGCCCGCGTATCATCGCCGCCATGCTCATCGCGCTCGACGTCGGCAACACCACGATCACGCTGGGCGCGATCGAAGGTGGGACGGTCAGCGGCGGCCGGCGCGCAGCGACGCGCGCGACGGCGACCGACGACGAGCTCGAGCTGCTGCTCGACGGGCTGCTCGGCCTGGACGGGCGGGCGCTGGCCGACGTCGACGAGATCGTCCTGGTCAGCGTCGTTCCGGCAGTGACGCTCACGCTCGCGGCGCTTTGCCGCCGACGCGGGATCAGACTGCACGTGGCCGACGCAACGAGCGTGCCGCTCGCGATACGCGTCGAGCGGCCGGCCGAGGTTGGTGCAGATCGGCTGGTCAACGCGCTCGCCGCCGCGCGGCTGCACGGCGTGCCGGCGATCGTCGTCGACTTCGGCACGGCGACCAACTTCGACGTCGTCGATGGCGGCGGCGCATACGTCGGCGGCGCGCTCGCGCCCGGGCTCGAGCTGGGCATCGAGGCGCTCGCCGCGCGTACCGCGAAGCTGCCGCGAATCGAGCTGGCCCGCCCGGCACGGGCGATCGGCACGACCACCGTCGCCGCGATGCAGAGCGGCGCGCTGATCGGCTACGTCGGGCTGGTGCGCGAGCTGCTCGCCGCCATCCGCGCCGAGCTGGCCGAGGCGGGCGGACCGGCGCCGAAGGTGATCCTGACCGGTGGCCTGTCGGCCGCGCCGTGGGCAGGCGACATCCCGGGCGTCGACGTGATCGACCCGCAGCTGACGCTGCGCGGCCTCGCCATCGTGCATGCGGAAGCCACGGCAGCGGCTACGGCGCGATGAATCGACGGTCGGACGACAGCCTCGCCGGCCGCTTGATCCTGCTCGGCGTGACCGGCTCGATCGCAGCCTACAAGTCGGCCGAGCTGGCGCGCCTGCTGACCGCTGCGGGCGCCGACGTCCAGCCGCTGATGACGCACTCGGCACAGGCATTCCTGGGCCCGCTGACGCTGGAGACGCTGACGCGCCGGCGGCCGATGCTCGACCCGCTCGAGCTGCTCGTAGACGGCCGGATCGGCCACATCGTGGCCGCCGAGACGGCCGACGCGGTCGTAGTCGCGCCAGCGACGGCGCGCTGGCTGGCGGCAATGGCGACCGGCCTCGCCGACGACGTGATCACCGCCACCTGCCTTGCCAGCACCGCGCCGGTGGTCATCGCGCCGGCAATGGACGGCGAGATGTACGGCCACCCGGCGACGCAGGCGAACGTCGAGCGGCTGCGCCGATTCGGCTACACGGTCGTCGAGCCGGAGAGCGGACCGCTCGCGTCGGGCGCCACGGGGCGTGGCCGGCTGGCCGAGCCCGCCCGAATCGTTGGCGCGCTCGAGGAAGCGCTCCGCGGACGCCGGATCCGCCAACCAGACGCGGCGCTCCGCCCGCCGGCCGTGCATCCCGAGCGTGGCCGCGACCTCGACGGCTGGCACGTCGTCGTGACGTGCGGCGGGACAGCCGAGCCGATTGACCCGGTCCGCTTCATCGGGAACCGCTCCAGCGGGCGGATGGGCGTCGCACTCGCCGAGGCCGCGCTGGGCCGGGGCGCGCGGGTGACGCTGATCGCGGGCATGACGTCGGTGCCGCTGCCCGAGGCGGCGGAGATCGTGACCGCGCCTACGACGGCCGACATGCGCCAGGCAGTACTCGACGCGTTACCCGACGCCGACGCGCTGGTCATGGCCGCGGCCGTCGCCGACTTCCGCCCACGCCAGGCGGCGACCACCAAGCTCGGCCGCCAGGCGGCCTTGACGCTCGAGCTCGAGCCGACCGAGGACGTGCTGGCCGAGGCCGCGACGGTCGCGTCCGCGCTGCCCCGCCGGCCGCTGCTGGTTGGTTTCGCGGCCGAGACCGGCTCGCTCGAGCGCGCCGCGCAGAAGGCGGCGGCGAAGGGGGTCGACGTGCTCGTCGCCAACGACGTCGCCCAGGTCGGCTCCGGCTTCGGCACGCAGACGAACCGCGTCACGATCCTCGTCCCCGGCCAGCCGCCGGAAGCGTGGCCGTTGCTCGCCAAGCGCGAGGTCGCCGAGCGGCTGTTCGATCGACTGGTCGCCCTGCGCCGCGGCGAAGGTGCATCATTGGCGGCGAGATGAGCCAGCCGCGGCCACCCGAGCGCCGCTCGACGATCGCCGATATCGCGAGGCTGTACAACGACGGCGAGCGCATCGCCATGCTCACCGCCTACGACTTCCCAACCGCGCGCATCGTCGACGAGGCCGGCATCCCGATGATCCTCGTCGGTGATTCGCTGGGCATGGTGATGCTGGGGTACGACGAGACGGTGCGCGTGACCGTCGACGAGATGCTCCACCACACCAAGGCGGTCGCGCGTGGCGCTCGGCGGCCGCTCGTCGTGGCCGACATGCCATTCCTGTCCTATGGGGTGACCGTCGAGACGTCGGTCGAAAACGCCGGCCGCTTCATCAGCGACGGCGGGGCACACTCGGTCAAGGTGGAGGGTGGCGTCCGCTCGGCGCGGACGATCGAGGCGATCGTCAAGGTCGGCATCCCGGTGATGGCCCACATCGGGCTGACGCCGCAGGCAGTGCACGCCCTGGGCGGCCATCGCGTACAGGGCAAGACCGTCGACTCCGCGCGCCGGCTGCTGGCCGACGCCTTCGCGGTTCAGGAAGCGGGCGCGTTCTCGGTCGTCCTCGAGCTCGTGCCGGCCCAGCTTGCCGCGGCGATCACCGAGCGGCTGCGCATACCGACAATCGGCATCGGCGCGGGCGCCGGCTGCTCGGGGCAGGTGCAGGTGATCACGGACCTGCTGGGCCTGACGCAGGGCTACATCCCGCGCCACGCCCGCCGCTACGAGGAGCTCGGGACGCGTATCGCGGCGGCCGTTACCGCGTACCGGGAGGACGTGGCTGCCGGTCACTTCCCCGGCCCCGAGCATGCCTCGCTGATGGACGAGGCGGTGCTGGCCGAGGTGCTCGGCGGCGGTGCGCTCGACCAGCCGGCCGCCGACGCGGGCGCAATTCCGCTCGACCGCGACCTGTAGCCGGCGCGCGCCGGACAGGGGCAGTGAAGGTCGTCCGCGATCGCGCCACGCTCATCGCAGCGCGCCGCGAGCTCAGCCGGCCGTTCGGTTTCGTACCAACGATGGGCGCGCTGCATGCCGGCCACGCCAGCCTGCTGGCCGCCGCGCGGGCCGACTGCCCGTCGGTCGTCGCCAGCATCTTCGTCAACCCGCGCCAGTTCGGACCGAGCGAGGACTTCCAGACGTATCCGCGCGACGAGGCGGCCGACCTGGCGTTCCTCGAACGAGCCGGCGTCGACGTCGCCTTCGTGCCGCCCGTCGAGGAGATCTACCCGCCCGGCTCGAGCACCTACGTCGACGTCGGTCGGCTGGGCGAGGTGCTCGAGGGCGCGCAGCGACGAGGCCACTTCCGCGGCGTCGCCACGGTCGTCAGCATCCTCTTCGCGCTCGTCGCGCCCGACCGCGCGTACTTCGGGCAGAAGGACGGTCAGCAGGTGGTGGTCGTGCGCCGGCTGGTCGACGACCTCGGCTTCCCGATCGAGATCGTCGTCGGGCCAACCGTCCGCGAGCCCGACGGCCTCGCCCTCTCGTCGCGCAACCGCTACCTGGCCCCGCCGCAGCGGACCGCCGCATCGATCGTCCACGCCTGCCTGGTTGCCGTCCATCACGCCTACCGCGGCGGTGAGCGGAGCGGCGATGGGCTACGACGGCTGATGCTGTCCGTGCTGGGCCGCGAGCCGCTGGTAACGCCCGACTACGTCAGCGTCGCCGATGCGGCGACGCTCGAGGAGCTGGAGGTGGTCGACCGGCCGGCGCTGGTCAGCCTCGCCGTGCACACCGGCTCGACGCGCCTCATCGACTGCCTGCCGCTCCACGACCCGGTGCTAGCAGGCCTGCGAGGCGCCTGACGAGGCGACCGCGGCCAGCGGCGGCGGCGTTGACCGGCCCGCGCCCTCGAGTCGCCGGTGGAGCAAAACGGGCGAGCAGCCGCTCGACGTCGAGATGCTCGGCAGCGAGCTGCTTGATCAGGGCGATCTTGGCCCGGTCCGACGGATGGATCTTGACCAGCAGGTCGTGGACGGCCGAAGCGGCGGCGTACGTGTCCAGCTCGACGAGGTAGGCAAAGACGCCCGCCTCGCGGATGTGGGCCAGGTCACGCGGGCGCGGGCGGTAGCCACCGGTGAAGAGGATGCCCGCCAGGTCAGTGCGGCCGGCTTCGGACGGCCGCCGCGCGAACGCCGGTCGGCGGCCGAGCTGGATGAAGCCCCGGCGCTCGCTCGAATCACGCACTGCACGGACGGCGGCCAAGGTGGCGCGGATGGCATCGCTGCGATCGCCGGGCACGATCAGCAGGCTGCCCGGGCCGATCCGCTCGAGGAGATGGCGTGGCTGCATCGCGCCGATGGCGACGTGCTCGATGACCGCCTCGTGGTCGGCGCCATCGCTCAACAGCTCGCCGGGCATCTGCTCGACGAGCATCGACAGCGTTGGATTCGACAGCGGCGGCCGGTAGGGCAGCATGCCGAGCAGCTCGATGCCATGGCGAGCGAGGCCGTCGCGCAGGACGCCGGGCAGGCTGGGATGTGCGTCGGCGTCGACCTTGTTGACGATTGCGCCGACAACCTCGACGCCGTGGCGGGCGAAGAGCGCGCGGTTGAGCACGATCTCATCGATCGGCCGGCCGACGCCGGCCTCCGAGACGATCACCGCCGGCGCACCGAGCATGCGTGCGACGTCGGCGTTGGAGAGGCCAACGACCGCGCCCACCCCGGCGTGGCCGGTGCCCTCGATGAGCACGACGTCCCGGCCCTCGCTCACCCGGGCGTGCGCGGCGCGGATGCGCGCCGGCAGGTCGTCGCTCACGCGGCCGGCGATGTACGCCTTCGTGAAGCCGCGCGGGATGTGGACCGGACTCATGACGCTCAACGGATCACGCAGGCCGAAGGCGGTGCGCATCAGGATCGCGTCCTCGTCGGCGGGCTGGCCCTCGACGATCGCGTAGCGCTGACCGACCGGCTTGATGAAACCGACATCGAGGTCGCGCGCGAGGACAGCCGCCAGCAGGCCGAGGGCGACTGTCGTCTTGCCACGGTTCATCCCGGTGGCGGCAAGGTAGAGCTGTCTCATCGGCAGCCGACTGCTGCGCGGCCGCGGACGGCGAGGATCAGCAGCGTCTCAGCTGCGCTCGCGCGCGATTCGTCGGCGCTCGACCTGGGCGACTGCGTCCTTGATCCGCCCGAGCGTTTCACCGTCGATCATCTCGTCGTCGGTATGCGGGCCCAGCCGCTCGAGCAGGTCGGCGATGAGCGCGTAGAAGACGTTCGCGTCGGCGACGAAGAACTGCGGCTCGTTGTTGTAGCGGACGAGCGTGAGCCGGCCCTGCAGAACGGGCCGTTCGTCGACATGGGCGACCTGCGTCGAGAAGTTGTGGCCCTGGATGCCGTCGGGGTTGTTCAGAAAGTTGAGCGCGTTGTCGATGGCGAGGCCGAAACGGGCGCGCCAGGCGACCAACCGCTCGTGGACCTCGGGTGCGATGCGCACCTCGGCGACCTGGTCGAAGACCTCGGGCGTGACGGTCAGGAGTCCAACCAGGGTGGTGCCAGCGCGCGCGCCGAGCATCACCTGCAGCGAGCGCTCGAGGGTGAAGACCTCCGAATCGAAGCGCGGGCTGGTGATGACGTCGGTCAGCAGATCCTCGACGTTGTCGAGCATGCCCGGCTCGGCCAGTGCCGTGGCCAGGTGGATGATCTCCTCCTTGAACAGGAACTGCTCTTCGTGATCAAGCATCGGCCGCCGATGCTATCTCAACTCATACGCGGTGCGCCGGGTTGGGAGCCGGCCTGTGCTCTCGGCGACGGAAGCAGGGCTACGGATACAGCCCGCGCAGCGAGGTCGCCGACGCAACGCGGTCAACAGCGAGAAGGTAGGCGGCAAGGCGCATGTTGACGTGCTCCTTCTCGGCCATCGCCAGGGTCTCGGCGAACGAGCGGACCATGATCTCGTGCAGCTTCTGGTTGACGATCGTCTCGCTCCAGTGGTCGCGGTTGAGGTCCTGCACCCACTCGAAGTAGCTCACCGTCACGCCGCCGGCGTTGCACAGGATGTCGGGAATGATGAACACGCCGCGGCGATGGAGGATGATGTCGGCCTCGGGCGTGGTCGGTCCATTGGCCGCCTCGGCGATGACCCGAGCGCGGATCGACTCGGCGTTGTCGGACGTGATCTGGTTCTCGAGCGCTGCCGGAATCAGCACGTCGCACTCGAGCGCGAGCAGCTGCGAGCTCGAGATCTCCTGCGCTGCGGGGAAGCCACTGACCGTGCCATGCTCGGCCTTCCAGGCGACTACGCGACTGATGTCAAGACCGCGCGGGTTGTGGATCGCGCCGGCGGAGTCCGAGACGGCGATGACGCGCGACCCCTCCTTCGCCATCAGCTGGGCGGCGATCGAGCCGGCGTTGCCGAAGCCCTGCACGACGACGGTCGCCCGCGTCAGGTCAATGCCGAGGTGCCGGGCGGCCTCCACGACCGTGAAGACGGTGCCGCGGGCCGTCGCCTCGTTCCGTCCCTCTGACCCACCCAGGCTGATCGGCTTGCCGGTGACCACACCCGGCACCGTGAACCCCTGGTGCATCGAGTAGGTGTCCATCATCCACGCCATCGTCTGCGCATTCGTGTTGACGTCGGGCGCCGGGATGTCGCGCTCGGGCCCGATCAACACCTCGATCTCGGTCGTGAAGCGGCGGGTGAGCGCCTCGACCTCCTTGCGCGAGAGCTTCTTGGGATCGACGACCACGCCGCCCTTGCCGCCGCCAAAGGGGATCGCGACGACGGCGCACTTCCACGTCATCCACATCGCCAGCGCCTTGACCTCATCGAGGGTCACGTCCTGGTGGTAGCGGATGCCGCCCTTGGCCGGGCCACGGCCGACGTTGTGCTGGACGCGGTAGCCGGTGAACGCCTGCACGCTCCCGTCGTCCATCTTGACCGGGAAGTGGACCGTCAATTCACGCCGCGGCTCGCGCAACACGCGGCGCAGGCCGGGATCGAGGTTGAGCTTGTCGGCGGCGAGGTCGAACTGCTGCTGCGCGACGTGCCAGGGGTTGATGGCGGGCGTCGCTCGCTCCGTCGTCATCGGATTCCTCCTGTCCGCCCCGCTCGGGGGCCGTGAAGCCGCCGCAGTCTACACCGGCGCCAATTGCCGCCAGACGCCTTGCCGGGCGTCGTATCTCACACGCGGCTCACGGCGGCGGCAGGATCACCGCGCCGTAGGCGCCGGGCCCGACGTGCGGACCGACCGACGAGCCGATCAGGCTGATCGTCATCTCCTGCCGAGGAAAAGAGAGCCGGTCGGCCAGCTCGTCGGCGAAAGCGTCCAAGTCGGGGCTGCGGGCGTGGAGAACGGCCACCCGCTGTGCCGGCACGGCACCGAGCAGCTCGAGCAGCCGTGCGCGTGCCTTGCCGCGCGTGCGCGGCTTGTCGGCGGTCTGCACGGAACCGTCTTCGAGCGTGATGATCGGCTTGACCGAGAGGACCGATCCGATCGCCGCCTGGGCGGCGCTGATCCGCCCGCCGCGCTTGAGGTACTCGAGGGTCTCGAGCACAATGTAGCAGCGCACCTGATCCCGCCGGCGCTCGAGTTCGTCGGCAATCTCCGCCGCCGTTGCCCCCTGCGCCGCGCGCTCCGCCGCCTCGAGCGCTAGCAGGCCGATGCCCATGCTTGCCGAAGCGCTGTCGACGATGTGAATCGGGCGCTCGGCGAGCATCCCGCGCGCGACCTGCGCGCTCTGCAGCGTCGCCGATAGCTTCTGGCCGACGCCGACGTAGACGATCTCGTTGGCGCCCTGAGCGAAAAGGCCGGCGAAGGCGTCGCGGAACGTGCCCGGCGCGGCCGCCGCGGTCTTGGGGAACGGTGCCCCGGGCCGGGTCAGCTCCGTCCAGAACTCCTCGGGAGAGATATCGACACCGGCACGGTACTCGCGCTCGCCGAAGCTGAGCAGCAGCGGGACGACGGTGATGCCCGCCGCCGCCGCTTGCGCAGGCGAGAGGTCGCTTGCTGAATCGGTCACGACCGCGACGCGGTTCATGCGCCGAGCGCGTGATCAGGCGCGTTCGAACGCCATCGCCACCGACCCCCCTCCGCCGAGGCAAAGCGTCGCCAGCCCATACCTGCCCTCCCTCCTGCGCAGCTCGTGCAGCAGCGTGGCCACGATGCGCGCGCCGCTGGCACCGATGGGATGGCCCAGCGCGATCGCACCGCCGTTGACGTTCACGCGCGACCAGTCGAAGCCGAGCTCGCGGCCGTCGGCCAGGACCTGTGCCGCGAACGCTTCGTTGATCTCGATCAGGTCGAACGCCTCGATCGGCATCTCGATGCGCGCCAGCAGCTTCTGCACGCCGTTGATCGGCGCCAGAAAGAGCCAGCGCGGAGCGAGGTCAGCCTGGCTGTAGCCGATGATGCGGGCGAGCGGGGTGAGCCCGAGCCGCTCGACGGCACGCTCGCTCGCCACCACCGTCGCCGCCGCGCCGTCGGTTATCCCGGGCGCATTGCCGGCCGTGACGCTCGCCGTAACGGGTGGCTCGTCCTCGGCCGGTGCGGGCAGCTCGAAGGCCGGCTTGAGGCGGCCGAGCGCGTCGAGGGTCGTGTCGCGCCGTGGCCCCTCGTCGGTGGTGAACAGGAACTCCTCCTTGCCCCGCCGAACAGGCACCGGCACGATCTCCGCCTCGAAGCGACCGGCATCGATGGCCGCGATTGCCTTCTGGTGGCTCTCGAACGCGTAGCGGTCCTGGTCCTCGCGGCTGACGGCGTGGCGCGCGGCGACTCGCTCGGCATGAGTGCCCATGTGGACGAGCTCGGTCGCACACCAGAGCCCGTCGTGGACGGTTGCGTCGATCAGCTCCCCGTTGCCCAGCCGGTACCCGAAGCGCGCCTTCGGCAGCAGGTATGGACCCTGGTCCATGTTCTCCATGCCGCCGGCGACGGCAACATCGATGTCGCCTGCCCGTATCTGGGCGGCGGCGAGCATGATCGCCTTGAGGCCCGAGCCGCAGACCTTGTTGATCGTGGTCGCACTCGTCGTTTCGGCCAGCCCGGCCTTGAGCGCCGCGATGCGCGCCGGCGCCTGGCCGACGCCGGCCTGGATGACCTGGCCCATCAGGACCTCGTCGACGTCGTCGGCGGCGACCCCGCCGCGCTCCACCGCCGCGCGGATGGCGATTCCGCCAAGGGTCGTGGCCGGGACGTCGGCCAGGCTGCCGCCGAACCTGCCGATCGCCGTCCGAGCGGCTGAGACGAGATACACCTGGCCGTTCCGGCCGTTTGCGACGCGCTTCACCGCGACATGTTACGACCTATGCCTGCCGCCGAGGCCGAACACGACCGCCACCATCAGCCGGGCGCCGTCGCGGGAGAGCCGGTGAGCGCCGGCTACAGGTCGATCTTCGCCAATCCGCGCGGCGAAATATTCCGGATGCCGGGCGTTGTCGAGGGCGGCCCGTCGATTAGCATGGGCGGCCAGCGCGAGAGCAGAAGGGAGCAGGGCGATGGTCGCCAGCCAGAAGGGTCAGCGACGTAACGGCGTCGAAGTCGCCGAGCTGCAGGAATACATCGATTCGGTGCGCGCCGATCCTACCCGTGCCGACCGCGACCCGGTGGTGATCGCGCGCTGGGTGGGCGGCACGCGGGCGGAAGTGGTGTCGAGTCTGGGCGGACCGCCGGTCTACATGGGCGGCGACGAGGACCCGAGCGCGATGGGCATGCTGCTGCGCGCGCTCGCCGCCTGCGACGTCGAGGTGGTGGTCAACAGGGCGGCGCTGCTCGGCGTCGAGATCGCGGAGCTGACGGTCGAAGCGCGCGGCCACTTCAACGTGCAGCGCTACCTTGGGCTGCCGGCCGACGATGGCCCCGGCTACCAGCGCGTCTCGTACACCATCCGGCTGCGCACGCGTGGCGCGAGCGAGGAGCAGCTGGCCGAGATCCGGCGGGCGTGCGAGCTCGGCTCACCCGTCGGCGACACGCTGGCCCGCTCGGTAGCGCTGACCGCCGAATTCGACGTCTCGTAGGGCGCGGCGCCGCGTGGCCAGGTTGCAGCGCCGTCGCTTCGACGACACCGATGACGTGCGCGTCATCCCGCACGGCCGGATTGACGTCGTCGAGCTGGGCGATCGCGTGATCGGGCGGATGACCTATGAGCCCGGCTGGCGCTGGTCGGTCGACGTCAAGCCGATCGCGGGCACTCAGTCGTGCCAGTTCCACCATGTCGGTGTCACGACCAGCGGCCGGCTGCGGGTACAGATGCAGGACGGGATCGAGCTCGAGCTCGGCCCCGGCGAGGTGTTCGAGATCCCGCCCGGCCATGACGCCTGGGTGGTCGGCGACGAGCCGTGGGTGTCGGTCGACTTCGAGGCAATGCGCGCCTACGCGAGGCCGCAACCGGACAGCGGCCGACGCGTCCTGGCATCGATCCTGATGACCGACATCGTCGATTCAACCGCACGCGCCGTCGCCCTTGGCCCGGCGCGCTGGCGCGAGCTGGTCAGCCAGCACAACGAGGTCGCCGAGCGCATCATCGACGAGCACGACGGACGGCTGGTCAAGACGACCGGCGACGGGACGATCGGCACCTTCGACAGCGCCGAGCGCGCCATCCGTGCGGGAGCCGTGCTCGTCGACCGGGTCGCCGCGCTCGACCTGCGCATCCGCGCGGGCGTTCACACCGGCGAGCTCGAGCTGGTGCAGGGCGACGTGCGTGGACTGGCTGTCCACACGGCGGCGCGCATCCTCGACCTCGCGCAGCCGGGCGAAGTCGTCGTTTCATCGACGGTTCGCGAACTCGTCGACGGTACGGCGCTGGAGTTCGAGGACCATGGCATACACGCGCTGCGCGGCCTGCCCGGTCAGCGCCGGCTGTACCACCTGCTCCGGCCGCGCGCTGCCCGGCTGCGACCGCCCGCGGGCGCGCATTGAGCAGCCACCCATTGAGTCGGCGCGGACTGAGCAGCCGCCCATTGAGTCGGGGCGGCGCCCCGGGAGTGACCGGCCCGCCGCTGATCTCGGCGGCGCCAGCGCGTCCTAGTCGCGCGGGTAGGTGTAGAAGCCGCGACCCGTCTTCTGGCCGAGATGACCGGCGTCGACCAGCTGGCGCAGGACCGGCGGCGGCGCCAGATGCGGCGCACCGAAACCGGCGTGCAGCACTTCCATGATGTGCAGGCATACGTCGAGGCCGATGAAGTCAGCCAGCGCCAGGGGGCCGAGCGGGTGGTTGAGGCCCAGCCTCGCGCCGGCGTCGATGTCCTCGGCCGTGCCCAATCCCTCCTCGTACGCGCGCATCGCTTCGGCGAGGAAGGGCATCAGGATGCGATTGACGATGAAGCCCGGCCGATCGCGGCTGACGATGACCTCCTTACCCAGCTCAGCGGCGATATCGCGCACGTACCCTTCCGTCTCGTCGTTCGTTTCCGCGCCGCGGATCAGCTCCACCAGCGGCATGACCGGCACCGGGCTGAAGAAGTGCATGCCGACGAAGCTCTGCCGGCGCTCGGGCGTGACGGCCGTGGCCAACCGGGTGATGCTGATCGACGAGGTATTGCTGGCCATCACCGCATCGGGCGGGGCAAGCGCGTCGAGCTCACGGAACAGCGCGCGCTTGACGTCTTCGTCCTCGAAGACGGCCTCGACGATCAGCTCCGCACCGGCAGCCGCCTTGGCCAGCGAGCTCGCCACGCTGATCCGGCCGAGCTGCTCCTCGCGCGCGGCGGCGGTCAACTTGCCCTTGCTCAAGGCGCGCTCGAGGCTTGCCGCAATGCGCGCGCGGCCGGCCTCCGCACGCGCTATGTCGGGCTCGTAGAGCGCGACGCGGTGGCCGGCGGCGGCCAGCACCTGCGCGATGCCGTGGCCCATCAGCCCGGCACCGCAGACGAGGACGCGGCGGTCGCTCAATCGGCCAGGCCGAGCTGACGCAGCAACGTCGCCGTGTCGAAGTAGTCGCGCTCGGACACGATCAGCCCCTGCTCGTCGAGGTCAAGCAGCCAGGCCATCGGCAGCTCGATACGACGGCCCGTCGGCGGGATCGAGTTGCCCTCGCCGAGATTGATAGGTCCGGTGTTGGTCGCGTGCATGACGAGTTCGACCGCTCTACTGCTGCCGTCACTGACGACCGTGATGACCTCCGGCCGAACGTCGCTGAAGGCATCGAAGAGGAACTGCTCCCCGGCCGCGATCTGGTCGCGCCCGCGATGCGGTTCTGGAAACAGAGGCTCGACGAGTACCGCCTCTTCGGCGTAGCACGCAGCGAAGGCCGGCGCGTCGCGCGACGAGATCGCGTCGATCAGACGCTGGACGGCCGGATCAACGCTCGCCATCGTCGTTACCCCGCTCAACCGTCAACTCATCCCGGCGGCTCATTTGCCAGAGCGTAACTCAGCGTCCGGCATGCGCTCGCTATGCAAGCTGCGCGCCGCGCCCGTCAGGTCAGCCAGCTGAGCAGCGGCACCAGTCCCTCGTCGGCGGTGAGACCACCGTGGTGTCCGATCAGATCCGCCTCCCAGGCAGCGATCCGACCGTCGACGATCGCCCGACCCGGTGCTGGAACGGCGACGACGTCGCCGATGCGCTCCGCCGCGGCCGGTGTAACGGATTCGCCCATCAGCCCGCCGTCGACGACCTCTGCGCGCGAGAGCACGACCGCCGCGTCGCCCAGCCCGACCCGCCACCGCTCGACGACCTCGTCGGCCGCACCGTCCTCGGCATAGACATGCCTGGCGCGCGGGTCGCCACCGATGGCCAGAACATCCTGCGCGAGCGCCGGCTCACGCGCCACGTCCGTCCAGCCGCCGGGCGCGACGTCGATCATGCCGTGGTCCGACGTGACGACCAGCAGCGTCGATGGTGGCAGCGCCCGCGCGATCTGCTCGACCAGCCGGTCCGTCCGGCGGAGCGCCGCACGCCACTCGGCCGAGGCGACGCCGCGCGCGTGGCCGGTCGCATCCGGTTCAGCGCGGTAGGTGTAGGCAAACGAGCGGTCAGCAACGAGCGCCTGAACGATGGCCGCGACCTGCACATCGTCGTCGGTCGCCGGGCCGAAGGGCACGAGGCGCGCGCCACGGTATGCCGCGATCGACAGGCCGCTGCCGGCGAACTCGGCGGGTGTGACCGCCGAGGCCATAACGCCCCCCGCCTCGGCGAGGGCGAACAGCGGCTCGATCGGCTGGACCTGCTCGGGCGGGAAGCGCGGGCGCAGATCGTGGCCGCCCGACAAGCCACCGTACGTCGACCAGGTCAGGCACGACATCACGCCGTCGAGTGGCGGGACACGCATGGTGTAGCCGGTGATCCCATGGCGACCGGGTGGAGCGCCGGTCATCAGCGAGGTCAGGCTTACCGCGGTGCTGCTCGGAAAGACGGTCGTTGCCGGTAGCGCGCCGTCGAGGTGTGCGGCCAGGAACTGGGCATGCTCGCGATGTCGCTTCAACAGCGGCCAGCCGAGGCCATCGACGACCACCAGGCACGCGCGGCGGGCCGCCGGGAGGTCGATGCTGGCAACGGCACCCGGCACGCCGAGCGCTGCCAGAATGGACGGGACGATCTCCGCCAGCGAGCGCGAGCCGTACGCGGGACGGACGGCGAGTGAGCGATCAGCGCTCAACGGCCGAGGCGTCGCCGACCGCAGAGAGCAGCCGGTCGGCGGCTGTGTAGGGATCCACTTCGTGGCTCGCTACCGCCCGCAGCAGCGTTTCCTTCGCCGCCGAGTGCTCTGGCCGGCGTAGTCGCTCGGTCACGCGCTGGGCAAGGATGGCGTTCAATTGCGCCTCGGCGCGAGCGAGCTGCGAGCGATCGGGCATGCCCTCGCGCAGGGCCGCCCGGCGCGCAGCGTCGCGTCGATCGAGCGCCGCCAGCAGCTCCGGCACGCCCGCCCCGGTCAGCGCCGACGCAAGCACGACCTCGGGCCGCTTGGGGCGCGGCCGGTCGCCCATCGCCCGGTCGTGTTGGGCGCCGACCGTCAGCATGCCGCGCAGCTGCGAAGCCGCGCGGTCAGCACCCGGCCGGTCCGACTTGTTGACCACGACGACGTCCGCCACCTCCAGCAGCCCCGCCTTGATCGCCTGCACCTCGTCGCCCATCTCGGGCGCCTGGACGACGAGCGTCGTGTCGGCGGTCGAGGCGATCTCGACCTCGCTCTGGCCGGTGCCTACCGTCTCGATGAACACCAACGGGAAGCCGACCGCATCGAGCACCGCCGCCGCCGCGACGGTGCTCAGCGCGAGCCCGCCAACGTGGCCGCGCGAGGCCATCGACCGGATGAAGACGTCGTCGTCGCCGGCGTGCGCCTGCATCCGCACGCGGTCACCCAGGATCGCACCGCCGGTGATCGGGCTCGATGGATCGACGGCGATGACGGCCACCGGCCGGCCACGCTCGCGCGCCTCGGCTACGAGCGCCGCGACGAGCGTGCTCTTGCCCGATCCGGGTGCGCCTGTCACGCCCACGACGTGGGCACGGCCGGCGAGCGGATAGAGCTCGCGCAGGGCGGCCTCGGCCAGCGGCGTCTGGTTCTCGACCTCGGTCAGCAGGCGAGCCAGCGCACGCCGATCGCCGGCGCGTGCGCGCTCGGCCAGGGCACCGCTCACTCGGCGCGCTGGCGCACGTTTTGGCGGATGAAGTCGGCCACCTCGCGGATCGTCGTGCCGGGCCCAAACACCCGGTTGATGCCGGCCGCCTGGAGGGCCGGAATGTCATCGTCGGGGATGATCCCGCCGGCCGTCACGAGCACATCGTCGAGTCCCCTTTCGCGGAGGCCCTCGCAGATCTTGGGCAGCAACGTCATGTGTGCGCCCGACAGGATCGAGAGGCCGACGACGTCGACGTCCTCCTGCAGCGCGGCCGATACGACCATCTCGGGGGTCTGGCGCAGGCCGGTGTAGATGACCTCGAACCCCTCGTCGCGCAGGCCGCGGGCGAGCACCTTTGCGCCGCGGTCGTGGCCGTCGAGGCCGGGCTTGGCGATGAGCACCTTGATCGGGCGGGCAGGCGCGTCGCTCATCTCAGCTCTCGAGATCGCGGATGTGCTCGGCGTAGTGCTCGTAGGTGTTGCCGGCGATTACCGCTGCCGCCCAGCCGTCGTGCGCGGCGAGCTGCTCGTCGGTCAGGAAGGCGACCTGCCGGCGCAGCCGGCGAAACGTGGTTTCGACTGCGTCGACGACCTCGCCGGCGGTCCGTCCATCGGACCTCCGCGCGACACGCGCGTTGACTACGTCGTCGTCCTCCTGGAGGCGGTGAACCTGTCCGTCGGCCATGAACGCGACCAGCCGCTCGATCGTCAGTTCGTGCCAGGCGGCGATGTGGCCGAGCATCTGCTTGCGTGTCCAGCCATCGCCGATCTGCTCGCCGAGCCGCTCGCCGGGCAGTCGGTTGATCGCCTCGCTGAACGGCCGCCAGCTCTCGTCGACCCGCTCGAGCATCTCGGCGACCGTCTTCGGTGGCGACGGCGGCTCAACGCTCTCGGCCGTCACAGCGGCGGTGCCTGGCGAGCGATGTGGGCGAGGAACTCGGCCCGCGTTCGGTCGGCCGAGCGGAACAGACCAAGCACATGGCTGGTGGTCATGATCGTCCCCGGTTTGCGTACACCGCGCATGACTGCACACAGGTGCGATGCCTCGAGGACGACCCCCACCCCGCGCGGCGCCAGGCGGTCCATCAGGAAGTCGGCGATCTCCTTCGTCATTCGCTCCTGCACCTGCAGCCGGCGCGCGTACATCTCGACGATGCGCGGGATCTTGGAGAGCCCGATGACGCGCCCCTCGGGGATGTAGGCGACGTGGGCCTGGCCGAAGAACGGCAGCAGGTGGTGCTCGCACAGGCTGTAGAAGGGGATGTCCTTGACCACCACCATCTCGCTGTAGTCGACTTCGAAGATGGCGCCGTGGATCAGCCGCGCCGGGTCAACCTGGTAGCCGGCGGTCAGCTCGCCGTACATGCGCCGGATCCGCGCCGGCGTGTCGAGCAGGCCGTCTCGGTCGGGGTCCTCGCCGATCTCGAGCAGGATCTGGCGGATGGCGTCCTCGACCACGCCGCCGCCGGTGACCTGGGCAGCGCTGCCAGCCTCGTCATCGGAAGCGGCCGGCGCACGGCCGTCGCCGTCGCCTTCGCCGATCTCGCGCTCGATCTCGGCGACGAGCCGGCCGCGCGCGGCGGATCTCTCGCTCATGGCGGCGATTGTGCCACGCCGCCCGGCGCCGGCTCGCGCGCGACGCCCGATAGACTCGCCGGCAGTGGCCGCCGACGACCTTTCGCTGCAGGAACGCTACGCGCCGCGGTCGATCTGCTTCGGCTGCGGACCGGCCAATGCCGGCGGGCTGCACATCCGCTCGTTCCCCGGCGAAGGCGACGAGGTCGTCGCGGAGTGGACGCCCGACACGCAGCACCAGGCATTCCCCGGCGTCCTGAGCGGCGGGATCGTCGGCACGCTCATGGACTGCCACTCGAACTGGACGGCCGCCTACCACCTGATGCATCGCCGCGGCACCGCCAAGCCACCGACGACGGTGACGGCCGACTATTCCGTCCGGCTGCTGCGCCCGACGGCGGTGCACGCACCGGTCCGGCTGCGCGCGCGGGTGGTCGACTCGAGCGATGAGCGGGCGACGGTCGAGGCGGAGCTCGAGGCCGATGGACACGTCACCGCCACCGCCAGCGCGACGTTCGTCGCGGTCAGGCCGGGTCACCCCGCATACGAGCGCTGGTAGCAGCGTCGGATAGCAGCCTGACGAGCGCCGCCGACAGTTCGACCGGCCGGTAGCGCATCAGGTTGTGGCCGACGCCGGCGAAGCGAACGATCGTCGGCGGCAGGCGGCCGGCGTCGCGCCGCTGCCGAACGAGGTCATCGAGCGCGAGCCGGCGCAGGCGCGCCTCGTCGTCGTCGGCGCTGCCGCTCTCGGCGACCGCGACGAGCAGTGGTGCGTTGATCCGCGCCGCCGTCTCCGCTGGTCGGTAGTCGAACATCGCCTCGATGCAGCCGCGGATGACGTGGCGTCGGGCGACCGGGCCGACATGGCCGGCGTACTTCTCGTCGACCGTCGCGCGCACGGCGCGCTCCTGGTCGGCGTCCCACGACGGCGGGTCGTAGTCGCGGCGGTCGGCAAGCAGGGCGTCGAGCGAGGCGAGCACCTCCGGCGGGTCGCCCAGCCCGCGCTCGAACTCGGCGGGGCCCTGCCCGGTTGCTTCGGGCAGGTCCTCCCAGCCGCCGTCGACCAGGGCGACGGCGGTGACCGAGGCGGGACGCAGAACGGCCATCATCGCCGCGATCATCGCGCCCAGCCCGTGGCCGGCCACGACGACCGGCGGTCCGTCGACGTCGATGCCCCAACCGTTGGCCGACAGGACGGTGAGCGCGTCGTATGCCTGGCTGGCGAGGTCGTAGCCGCTGCGCGGCGAATCGGACAGGCCGTGGCCACGCAGGTCCATCGCGACGACCCGCGTGACGCGGCGCAGCCGGCGGGCAACGGGCGCCCACGACCAGCCGCCCTGGGCGAGCCCGTGGAGGAGCAGGAGCGGCGGCAGCCCGACGCCGCCCGGCGGGCCATCCCAATCGAGGTAGTGGATGCGCTCACCGGTGTCGAGCGGGACGACGACGGAATCAGGCTCGCCCGGCCACGGCTCGAGCACCGGCGGCTGCCGATCGGCCACGTCGATAGCATACGGTCGTGCCCCTTCGTCGCCGCGGAACGCAGGCTCGTCGCCGGCCCCACCGTCGGACCGCGCTGGCCGTACCTGCCGTCGGGCGCCACGAGCGGTTCGAGCGGCTCGTCGAGCGCGCGCTGGACGGTCTCCCGGCGCACGTCCAGCGGCTGCGCGAGAACGTCGCCATCGTCATCGAGGACGAGCCCACGACCGAGCAGCTGCGCACCTCGGGACTGGCGCGCGACGAGACGCTCTACGGACTCTACGAAGGGACGCCCGCTGTGGAGTACGGTGCCGACTGGGTGCCGTTTCCCAACAAGATCAGCCTCTTCCGTCTGCCGCTCGAAGAGGACTTTCCCGATCCGCACGACCTGGCCGACCAGGTCCGCCTGACCGTCATCCACGAGCTCGCGCACCATGCGGGCATCGACGAGGGTCGATTGGAGCGCTACGGCGTCGATTGAGAAAGCTTCGCCGGCTCCGCCGGTGCGGCGAGCTTTCGGCGGGAGTGCGCGTCGTGCGGACGCAGCGAGCGGCCGTTGGTACGGGTGGGTGATGCCGCCCTGCACCATCTTGCCCATCAGCTGAGCCCGGCACTGACGCCGATCGCCCCCCACAAAACTGCTCGCTGCCGCACTCGAGCGGACCTAAGTACGCCGGGGGACAGGACTTTAGTACGGCGGCGAGGGTGCTGATGGGCACATTTCCACGACGGTCGGCCTGCCCGACATTCCCGTCACCCCGGCGTCACGCGGGGTCCGGCTTTCAGAAGCAGCAAGAAGGAAGGTGGAATGAGTCACTACAGTGCCGAGTCGCACTGGCATTTGGCGGCGCCGCGCCTCGTACGTCTATTGGCCCTCGGCCTTGTGCTCGCCCTGGTTACGGCCGCGACCGCCGGTGATGCCCTCGCTACGACCAGCGATCCGCTTACGTCCGTGATCGTCCGCAAGGCGCCCGGTGCGGGCAACGGACCGGAGCTCGCCGTCGAGCGCGGCGGCGGGAAGGTCGGTCGGCAGATCAGCCTGATCAACGGATTCTCGGCCACCATCCGGCTCTCCCAGGCGATTGCACTTTCGCGCCTTCCGATGGTCTTCTCGGTGACTCCCAACGGATCCGTGAAGCTGCTCGGCACTGGCGTCGACGGCCATGACGTCAAGAAGGACGTGGGCTCGATGTACGCGGTCCGTGAGGTGACGGGCGCCGGAGAGTACTGGAACAACGGTTTCACGGGCAAGGGCGTTGACATTGCGATCATCGACTCCGGCGTCGTCCCTGTCCTTGGCCTCGACGATCCGGGCAAGATCGTTTACGGACCCGATCTTTCGTTCCAGTCCCAAGCCGAAAACGTGCGCAACCTCGATACCTTCGGTCACGGTACCCATATGGCGGGAATCATCGCCGGTCGCGACCCCGGGAAGTACCAGATCAGCAAGGGCGTCGAGGAGCATTACCTAGGCATCGCGCCGAGCGCACGCATCGTCAGCGTGAAGGTGGCCGACGAGTACGGCAATACCGACGTATCGCAGGTTCTGGCGGCGATCGACTGGGTCGTCCAGCATCGGCGCAGCAACGGCCTGAATATCCGCGTCCTCAACCTGTCGTTTGGCACCGACGGAACGCAGGACTACATCCTTGATCCCCTGACCTATGCGGTTGAGGTGGCTTGGAGGAGTGGCATCTTCGTAGTGGTCGCCGGTGGGAACGCCGGTTACGGTTCGCCGAAGCTGAACAACCCGGCCTACGACCCACTTATCATGGCCGTCGGCGCGGCCGACGGCAAAGGCACCTACGGCACGGACGACGACGTCGTTGCGTCGTTCTCCAGCACCGGCGACGCCGCGCGGCCGCCCGATCTCGTCGCCCCCGGGAAGTCGATCGTGAGCCTCCGCAGCCCCGGATCATTCCTCGACGCGAGCTTTGCAAGTGCACGCGTCGGTGACACTCCTCGCTTCTTCAAGGGGAGCGGCACGTCGCAGGCCGCCGCTGTGGTATCTGGTGCCGCGGCGCTCGTGCTGGAGCAGCGGCCTAGCATTACGCCCGACCAGCTGAAAGGTCTCCTCAAGCGAACCGCCTACAAGCTTCCGAAGGCCGACGTCACGGCGCAGGGAGCAGGCATGATCGACCTCAAGCGCGCACGCGACGTCGCAACACCAGCCTTCACTCAGACATTCGCGCCGGCGACGGGTCTGGGGTCGCTCGAGCTGGCCCGTGGAACGCACCACCTGCTTGAGGGCAGCGTTGAACTGAATGGCGAAACAGACATCTTCGGTAAGCCGTTCGTCACCGTGGCGTGGGCTCCGCTGGCAGCCGCGGGCGCCGCCTGGTCGGGCGGCGACTGGAACGGCTCAACGTGGTCAGGCAGCACCTGGTCTGGTTCAACCTGGTCGGGTTCGACGTGGTCAGGCAGCACCTGGTCGGGTTCGACGTGGTCGGGGTCGACGTGGTCAGGCAGCACCTGGTGCGCCACCCACTGGTCGGCGAGCAGCTGGCTTGGCGTCACCTGGCTATAGACCATACGAGGTCGCGGCTTGAACTCTGGAGGAGCGCTTGTTCGGCGCTCCTCCAGCTTTTCTCCCTTCTGGCGGCGCAGTACGTCGGTACCGCTAGCCGCGCCGGAACGCCCATACCCGCTACAGCGCCGCGCAGTCACACTGCTCGCTCTACGGCGCAGCGAGCATCGAGCACCATCAGTCGAGGCGACAACGTGACGACAGCGACGATGCGCCAGACGGTCGCGACGACCTTCTCCGGGCCGACGCGCATATGGGCGCTGATCGCCGGCATGGCGGCCGTCGCGCTCGTCGGTTACCTCGGCCTCGTTTCGATGATCGCGCCGTTCACGGCACCGCGATCGATCCCGTGGCCCCTGCTCGCCCTCGGTTTTGCCGTTGCCGAGGTCTATGTCATCCATCTTGAATTCCGAGCCGATTCACACTCCTTCAGCCTCAACGAAGTTCCCCTCGTGCTGGGGCTCTTCTTCGTGAGTCCCGGCGAGTTGATCCTGGCGCAGGCCGTTGGCGCGGGAACCGTCCTGCTGCTCCACCGGCGCCAGCCCGCGCTGAAGCTCTGCTTCAACGTCGTCAATACCGCGATCGGGACGGGGGTGGCGATACTCACTTTCCATGGCTTTTTCGCAGCCTGGCAGTTGGTACTCCCCACGCCCGATCCTATCGGTCCGCCGGGATGGATCGCGGCGATCGCGGCCGTTCTCGTCGCCGAGCAAGTCGTCGCGTCGAACGTCGTGACGGCGATCTCGCTTTCCCAGCCTGGCTCGGTCAATCGTCGACAGATCGTCCGCATCGGCTCGATTTTCGCCGGCGCCAACACCTGTCTGGGCCTGGTCGCGGTGACGCTCGTGTGGCTCCATCCCATCGCGGTGCTGCTGCCGACCGCGCTGAGCGTCGTGCTGATCCTGGCGTACAACGCCTACGCCGCCGAGCTGCGCAAACGCAAGAGCATGGACATCCTCGTCGAGTCGACCCGTATCGCGCACGACTCGGCGCGCATCGAGTCGGTCACGCGTACGCTGCTCGGTCGCGCTCGCGACATGTTCGTTGCCGAGCACGCCGAGATGCTGCTCGTGAGCGACCTCGATGAGCCCGGCGCCCGATTCATCCTCGAGGCAAACGGCGACTTCAGAGTGGAAAGCGTGCCCGTGCTCGACCCTCGGGCCGGTGTGTGGCAGCGGGTCGTTGCTGGTGGACGCGCAGTTCGCCTTGCACGACCGATCGAGGACGAGCGCCTGCGACGGCACTACGAGGAACGCGGAATGCGCGACTTGATGGCAGCACCGATTCGGCGCGGCGACGCGATCATCGGCAAGATCCTTGTCGCCAACCGCAGAAGCGACGTCGTCACCTTCTCGAGTGACGACCTCCATCTCTTCGAAACACTCGCAAACCACGCCAGCATTTCGCTGCAGAATGGCCGGCTTGTCGATGAGCTGCGTCAGCAGTTGGCCGAGAACCAACACCAGGCTCTCCACGACGCGCTAACGGGCCTACCGAACCGCACCCTATTCCGGCAGCGACTCGAGGAGGCAGTGGCGGCGAGAGCCTCCGGCCAGAACTTCGCCGTCGTGATGATGGATCTCGATCACTTCAAGGAGATCAACGACACGCTCGGCCACCACGTCGGCGACATGCTGCTGCAGCAAGTTGCGAGGCGCCTCGATCAGTCAGTCGCCTCATCGACAACGGTTGCCCGACTCAGTGGGGACGAGTTCGGGCTCCTGATTTCGCAGATACGCGGCCCGCTGGAAGCGGTCGCGCGAGCGCAGCAGATACTGGGCACGCTCGGTACACCGTTCGCCGTCGAGGAGCTGACGCTGGAGGTGGGCGGCAGCGCAGGCGTCGCGCTCTGTCCGGAACACGGCGAGGACGCCGACACGCTTCTCCGGCACGCCGACGTTGCGATGTATCTGGCGAAGGAAGCCCGCTCGGGCGTCGAGGTATACAGCCCCGATCGCGACCAGCACAGCCCGGGTCGCCTCGCCTTGAGCGGCGAGATCAGGCGGGCGCTGGAGAAACGCGAGATGATCGTCTTCTACCAGCCGAAAGTCGACTTCAAGGGCCACGTCGTGGGCGCAGAGGCGCTTGTTCGATGGCAGCATCAGCGCGACGGCCTCGTCCTGCCTGATGACTTCATTGCGATGGCCGAGCACACCGGGTTGATCCGGCCACTGACGCTCTTCGTCGTCGAAGAAGCTGCGCGACAGTGCCACGCGTGGCGCCAATCCGGAAACGACCTTCACGTCGCGGTCAACCTCTCCATCCGGAGCCTGCTCGACATCGAACTGCCTGATGGCATAGCGAGCATCCTCGAGCGCTACCCGATCCCGGCTTCGTGCGTGCAGTTGGAAATCACCGAGAGCGTCATCATGGCCGACACGGCGCGAACCGAGTCGGTCCTCGAGCGCCTTCACGCGATGGGTTTGGGCATCTCCATTGACGACTTCGGCACCGGTCTTTCTTCGTACGAGCGACTGCAGCGGCTGCCGGTCAACGAGCTGAAAATCGACCGTTCGTTTGTACTCGGTATGGATGCTGGCGGAAAGGCGGAGAAGATCGTCCGCTCGATAGTCGACCTCGGGCACAACCTCGGCCTGCGCGTCGTGGCTGAGGGCGTCGAGACGCCGGCCGCGTGGAAGCAGTTGCGCCGTTTGGGCTGCGACGTGGCACAAGGCTACCTCATAGGGCGGCCGGTACCCGCAGAGCAGTTCAGCGAGCTGCTCGGACCGGCCAGCGTGATAACGCGCGCCGGGTATCCCCGGCGCGCGCGTGACCGCCAGACGCAGCTTGCGCGTTTGCGCAAACACTGACATAATGTCGGCCGTGGCCGGCGCGACCTACGCTTCAAGCGAGTTGGATCGGCAGCGCAGCGCCGCCGTGGCGCGCGCGTTGTCCGATCCAAAGCGCCTGTGCGTGCTCGAGACGCTCGCCACCGGCGAGCGATCGGTCGGTGACCTCTCGCGCGACGTGGGCTGCCAGGTGCCGAACATGAGCCAGCACCTTGCCGTGCTGCGTTCGGCCGGCCTGGTGGCAGCACGGCGAGTGGGCAGCACCGTCTACTACCGCCTCAGCGACGAGCGCGTCCTCGAGGCATACCGGATGATTCAGGACATCGCACGCTGACCGCGGTGCCTGGCGGAGAGAAAGGATCAGATCAGCCGATGGCAGACATCAAGGTGGCGACCGACGCCAACTTCCAGGACCTGGTGCTCAACAACGAGCGGCCAGTGGTGGTCGACTTCTGGGCAGCGTGGTGCGGGCCGTGCAAGATGGTCGCGCCCGAGATGGAGAAGCTGGCCGCCAAGTACGACGGCGTGGTCGACGTGGTCAAGGTCGACGTGGATGCAAATCCCGGCCTCTCCCAAGCCTTCAACATCATGAGCATCCCCACGATTGCCTTCTTCCGACCCGGCCAGCAGCCGATGGGCGTCGTCGGCTTCCAGCCGCTCGAGCAGCTCGAGGCCAAGTTCGGTCTCGCCCAGTTGACTCCACAGGAGCAGGCCCAGCCGCAGGGCTGACCCTCAGCTTCCTCCTCCTCGAGGCCCCGGCACCCCCTCAGCCGGGGCCTCTTTCTTTGCATCGCTACTGCCGTGCGTAGCGCCAGGCGACGCGGAACCAGGCGTCGAGGCGATCGGTTGCGTGGTCGTCCCACTCCTTCGGTGAGAAGCGCACCCAATCCGCGCCGCGCGATGACCCGCTCGTATCCGGGGTCCGCCGCGCGGCCTCGGCGATCTCGGCTCCCAGGCGCAACTCGACGGAATCAGTCGAAGGGCAGACGGCGAACACGACTCCGTTGCGAACGTACTCGACCCGACCGGCCGGGCCGCCTTCCACGCCGACGTCGGGCAATCCCTCGACAAGGTCGGCCAGACGCTCCTCGAGCTGTGGCTGCATCGACGGAGATCAGCGCCTCTGCCCGGGGTAGCGCCGCTCAGACTGCGACCGGCTCGCGGTACTCGCCGAACACCGCCCGGAAGACGCCGCACATCTCGCCCAGTGTGCAGTACGCCTCGGCACACTCGATCAGCGCCGGCATGACGTTTGCCGCCGACGAGCCGGGCCGGCTGGCCAGGTCGCGCAGTCGCGCCAGCCCCGCTTCGACGCGCCCGGCATCGCGTTCGCGCCGCGTGCGCTCGAGCCGCGCCAGGTGGCGGCGCTTCGACTCCTCGCTGACCTCGAGCAGCGGAATCGCGAGCTCCTCGTCTGGATCGGCATGGACGTTGACGCCGACGATCTCACGCTCGCCAGCGTCGAACTCGCGCTGGAAACGGTAGGCGGCGTCGGCGATCTCCTTCTGCGGGAAGCCGGCGATGATCGCCGGCACCATCCCGCCCAGTTCGTCGATCTGGTCGAGGTACGCCCAGACCTGCCTTTCGAGCTCGTTGGTCAGCGCCTCGACGAACCATGACCCACCCAGCGGATCAACGGTGTTCGTCACGCCGGTCTCCGAGGCAATGACCTGCTGCTGGCGCAGCGCGAGCAGCGCGGCCTCGGCCGACGGTACCGCCCACGCCTCGTCATAGGCGTCGGTGTGCAGCGATTGGGTGCCGCCGAGCACGGCGGCCAGCGCCTGGATGGCTACCCGCGTCAGGTTGTTGAGCGGCTGCTGCGCGGTCAGCGAAACGCCCGCCGTCTGGGCATGGAAGCGGAGCCACGTCGAGCGCTCGTTCTCGGCGCGGTAGCGCTGGGTCATCAGCTTCCACCAGATCCGCCGCCCGGCGCGGAACTTGGCGATCTCCTCGAAAAAGTCGCTGTGGCTATTGAAGAAGAAGGACAGGCGAGGCGCGAACTCGTCGATGTGCAGACCGCGGCGCAGCGCCTCCTCGACGTAGGCCATCCCGTCGGCGATCGTGAAGGCCAGCTCCTGCACGGCAGTCGAGCCCGCTTCGCGGATGTGGTAGCCGCTGATCGAGATCGTGTTCCACCGGGGCAGCTCGCGAGTGCCGAACTCGATCGTGTCGGTAACGAGGCGCATGGACGGCTCGGGCGGGAAGAGGAACTCCTTCTGCGCGATGTACTCCTTAAGGATGTCGTTCTGGATCGTGCCCTCGAGCAACCGACGCGGGAACCCGCGCTTCTCGGCGGCGGCGATGTACATCGCCCAGATCGGCGCCGCCGGAGAGTTGATCGTCATCGACGTCGAGATCCGGTCGAGTGGCACGCCATCGAGCAGCACCTCCATGTCGGCCAGCGACGACACGGCGACGCCACACGTCCCGAACTCCCCCTCAGCCTCCGGATCGTCGGTGTCGTAGCCGTACAGCGTGGGCATGTCGTAGGCGATCGATAGGCCGGTCTGGCCGGCGCGCAGCAGCTGATGGAAGCGCTGGTTCGTGTCCTCCGCCGAGCCGAAGCCGGCGAACATGCGCATCGTCCACAGGCGTGAGCGGTAACCGGTCGGGTGGATGCCACGCGTGAATGGCGGCTCGCCCGGGAAGCCCACGTCGCGCAGCGGATCGAAGTCGGCCCAGCGCCCGTCGCCTCCGCGCAGGCGGTCGCCCAGGTGGTCGCGTGCAGTCGGCCCGCCGCCGCCGGCAGTCGGTCCTGCCCAGTCGACCGGCGAGTACAGCGCTGCGACCTCGACGTCGCTGATGGTGCTGAAGCGCGGCCGTCGTTGACGCTGCGCGTTTCCAGCCGGCCGCACTGTGCGCGCGCGCCACTGCTGATCGCGCTCGCGCCAGGCCTCGCTCATCACCCTCGACTCTAACACCAGCGCGCGCGTGGACCGGTCGCCGCAAATGGGATGCGTGGCCGCACCGGTGCCTCAGCGCAATGGACCTTCGTTTGACGGAGCGCCAACTTCGGCATGATCGCCGGCAGCGCTACGGCGGCATAGCGTGCGCCTGCCATTCGAGCTCGAAGGCATGCCGGGGCGTCGATCACCGGGCTCGGAGCGAAACGCGCCGAGTCGAGTAACTGGGTCTGCCGGCCCCGGTGTCTCCTCGCCCGCTCAGCCGCTGGACGCGCGGCTGCCGTAGAACGGCGTCGACGGTCGCATCCGGCGCGCCACGCCCTGTTCGTCGAGGTCGGCCTGGACGACACGTGCCATCGCCACCAGGTCCCGGTCGCGGGTGATCGTGCGGGCCAGCCAGTCGATGTAGGTCGGCTCGATCAGCGCGATCTCGCCGAGGGTATAGCCGCGGAACTTGCCAAAGCTCAGCTCGGTGGCAAGCGCCTCGCGCAAGGACGGCATGCGCGCCGGTCCCTCCCCCGGCTGGCGCTCGACGGGCCCGGTCGGCGTGCTGGCGCGCAGCGGTTCTTCGGGCGACCGGCGGCGGCCAACCGGTTCATGGCCGGGCGGGTGGTGCCGTCGCCCGCTGAGCGTCGAGTTGCGCGGCCGGCAGACGGGGCTGGTATCGAAGCGCGCGGTGACCGGCCGCGTCGGCGGCGGCGGTGGCGGGCCAACCGGGCGCTCGACCCCCGAATCGTCGACCGACCCGGCGCCGGCGGTACTGCGCCGGGCAGTCCGGCCCTCGGCCGAGTCGTCGTACTGCGCACGTCGCAGCGGGTCGCTGAGGAGGTCGTAGGCGGCATTGATGCGCGCCATCCGATCGGTCAGTCGGGCGGCCTCGACCGCGTCGCCGGCAGCCCGGTCGGGATGGTGCTCGCGCGCCAGCTCCCGCCAGCGCCGCTTGATCGACGCGCCGCTCGCGTCGTGCGGCACGTCGAGGACGCGGTACGGGTCGCCGCGGAAGGTCTGTTTCGGCATCGACCGAGGAGGCTACCACCACATGTCGGCGACGCTCCACCTCTTCACGCCAGTCGCCGCCCTGAAGCAGCTCGCTCGGCCCTCTGAAGCAGGCTCGATGGCGGCCTATAGTCGGCGCCATGCGCCTGCCGATCGCCCCGCCCGTCGAACCGATGCTGGCCAAGCTCGCCTCCGATCTACCGACCGGCGACGGCTGGCTGTACGAGCCGAAGTGGGACGGCTTCCGAGCGATTGTCTTCCGCGACGGGGACGAAACGTTCGTCCAGAGCCGGGACCTGCGGCCGCTCGATCGCTACTTCCCGGAACTGCCGCCGGCCCTGCGCACGAACCTGCCCGCCCGCTGCGTGGTCGACGGCGAGATAGTCATCCCCGGGCGCGACGGGCTCGACTTCGAGGCATTGCTGCTGCGCATCCATCCGGCCGATTCACGCGTCCGTATGCTGGCCAGCCAGACGCCCGCCTCGTTCGTCGCGTGGGATCTGCTGGCCCTCGACGATGAGGACCTGCGCGAGCGTCCGCAGGCCGAGCGCCGTGCCCTGGCCGAGCGCGCACTGGGCGCGGTTGAACCGCCCATCTACGTCACGCCGGCCACACGCGACGTCACCCTTGCCCGCGACTGGTTCGACCGCTTCGAGGGCGCCGGACTCGACGGCGTGGTGGCCAAGCGACTGGCGGCGCCGTATCAGCCCGGCAAGCGGGCGATGCTCAAGATCAAGCACGCGCGCACCGCCGATTGCGTCGTTGCCGGTTTTCGGTGGCACAAGAACGGGCCGGGAACGCACGTCGGCTCGCTGCTCCTCGGCCTGTACGACGCGCAGGGCGAGCTGCACCACGTCGGCGTCACGTCGTCCTTCTCTTGGCAGCGACGAAGCGAGCTGCTGGCCGAGATCGAACCATTGCGCGAGAACGCGGCCGACGGGCACCCGTGGGCCGACTGGGCCGAGTGGGCAGGCTTCGGCGCGGCCGACGCATCGGGGACTCGCATGCCGGGCGCGACGAGCCGCTGGAATCGCGGCCGCGACCTGTCGTGGGAACCGCTGCGCCCGGAACGCGTGTGCGAGGTCGCGTACGACCATCTGCAGGGCGACCGTTTTCGCCACGGCACGACTTTCCTCCGCTGGCGGCCCGACAAGCGGCCGCAGGACTGCCGCTACGACCAGCTGGAGGAGCACGCGCCATACGAGCTGGCGCGTATCTTTGCCTCGGCGACTCTGCCAGACTGAGCAACATCAAGCGCGACGAACGCCAAGGAGTGAGCATGTCGGACGCCGGCCGGAACGACGAGACGAGCGAGCACCCGATCGCCCGATCGGACGCCGGCCGACCGCCCGAGCCCTCAGCCGGCGGGTGGGGACCGCCACCGCCATCGGCCGGCCCACCACCGCCGGGCTACCCACAGTCGTCACCCTGGCAGCAGTCCCCGCCGTCGCACGAGCCGAACTACCAGCAGCCCGGTTGGCAGCAGCCGGCGCAGTCGGGCTGGCAGTCGCAGCAGGCGTGGGGCCAGCCGGCCCACACCGGCCCGGCACGGTATGCGACCTCACCGCTGGCCCTGCTCGCGGGCCTGGCGCTGCTGCTGCTGGGGCTGCTGTGGACCGGCTTGGCGGTGCTGATCTTGGCGAACTCAGAGCTCGTGCAGGCGCAGCTGGAGCGCGAGATCCTGCTCAACCCGGAGCTGCGCGACCGGGCCGACGTCGCGGTCGGCTTCTTCTACGGCGTAGTCGGCTTCTTCCTGATCGTCGGGCTGCTGAAGCTGTTGGCGGCGCTCGGTGTCTTCCTGCACAAGACGTGGGGCCGCCTGCTCGGCATAGTGCTGGCCATTCTCGGCCTGCTGATCACGCTCGCCATCGTCACCGCGAGCCCGGACGCGCTCACCCTGGGCGTGCTCGTCGCGTACATCGTGGCGCTCGTTGGGCTGTTCGCCGGGGGAAGCCACTTCCGTCGCCAGTACGCGCCACGCTAGGCGCTGCGGCACCAGCGAGTGACGGCCGGCAGCGCGCATGTCCCGCCCAGACGACAGGCCCGATGAGGAGACCGACGAGCACCAGCTGACGGCGACGCCCGACAGTGGCGCGAAGGCGTCGGTCGAACCAGGCGTGCCGCCGCCGCCGGGTTGGACGGTCCGGCCCGGCTACGCCCCGCCGTGGAGCCGAGCCGG